>DATBQU010000141.1:0-10827 GCA_036560665.1 Polyangiaceae bacterium | reverse complement strand
AGCTTCGACTGGATCCATTCGATGACGACGATGAGCGCCGGGACGCACGGGATCATCGACAACCACACCAGCAGCATCCCCACGAAGCCGATCCAGCCGAACTGGTTGAAGCCGCGGAACTGCGTGACCGTGAGCGATCCGTAGGCGATCGAGGCGACGCACGCGCCCACCAGCTCCGCCCGCAGCGCGTTCTGCACCGCCTCGCGCCGCGCGTCGGCGGGTTCCTGTCCGCGCGCGCGGAACTCCCGGTAACGGGAGAGGAGGACCAGAGGGTAGTTGATGCCGTTGCCCAGGATGATGGCCCCGAGGAACATGCCCGTCGTGTTCACGTAGCCGAAGCGGAAGTAGGCGAAGGCGTAGGCGGACCCCACCCCGAGCAGCGCCGGCAGGGCGATGACCACCAGCGACCACGGCGAGCGGTAGAACCACACCACCCCGGCGATGATGATCACGAAGGCGATGCCGCTCGCCCATGCGGCCTCGCTGACGATCGACTCCTTCTCCGCCGCGGCGTTGGGGATGTCGCCGGCGAAGCCCACCTTCATCTCGGGCTGGTACGAGGCCGGCTTCATGTCCTGCACCAGGCGCTGGATGCGACCGAGCAGCGTGTCCCCTCCGGCGTCGCCCATCCCCGTGGTGGAGGACACGATGCGCAGGCCGATCATGGTCCCGTCGTCGGTCTCGAAGTAGCCGGTCGGGAAGTCGTCGTGCTCCTTGGCCTTGGCCTTCCAGCGGTCGCGGTACTCGTCGAGGCCGAGCGCCGGCTTCTTGCCGTCCTTCCTCGGCGGGAGCCCGGAAGAGACGGCGGGGGCCGGGGACCCGGCGGGCGGAGGTGCGGCGGACGCGGGAGGCGCACCCGTCGGCGGAGGCGCGGCGGGCGGGTCGTCCTCGTCGTCGCCCAGGTCCTCCACCGCCCCGCTGCGGATCGCGATCTGGCGGTCGATGGTGTCGTAGGCGTTCTCCAGATCCTTCTGGTCGGCGTACAGCCACTTGTTGTCCTCGAAGAAGGCATGCACGTCCTTGGTCCCGCTCTCGACGTAGCCGATGAGCTGCGGGCCCCCTCCGTTCTTCTGATCCATCGCCATCGCGCGGAGGCGCTGCGCAAGGTCGTCGGCGAACCTCTCGTTTTGCCTTCTGTCGGGCGACTCCGCCACGACGATCAGCGTGGCCCCTCCGCCCACGCGTCCGAGCTGGTGCTCGAACGCCCGCAGACCGGGGCTGTCGACGGGGAGCAGCTCGCGCAGGTCCGTGTGCGGGTTGGCGAGGACCTGGAGCGCGAAGTACCAGGTCCCGACCAGCGCCAGGAGCGCCAGCGAGAGCACGATGAGCGGGCGACGCCCGCTGGCGTCGACGATGGCGCCGACCACCCTCCTCATCATCGCGTCCCCGAAGACAACCCCGACGCGAGGAGGATCTGCTCCTCGATGTGCCGGGCGTGAGCGCGCGCGTCGAAGTCGCGCAGGATTCGCCGGCGACCGGCGCTGCCCATGCGCTCGCGCGATCCGGGATCGCGCGCGAGCTTCACCATGGCGTCGGCCAGACGCTCGACCGACGCGACGCTCGCGCCTTCACCGCCGCGCGCGGCCTGGAAGGGCACCAGCACCCCCGTGTCGCCGTCGATCATCTCGGCCACCCCGCCGACGTCGAAGGCCACCACCGGCCTGGCGAGCGCCATGGACTCGATGACCGAGCGCGGCAGCGGGTCGGCGTACACGCTGGGCACGACGGCGACGTCGAAGTCCGCCACGAGCGAGCGCACGTCGGGGCGGAAGCCGAGCATCCGGAAGGCGTCGCCCAGGCCGAGCTCGGCTGCCAGGGCGCGGCACTCGACGACGTGGTCGGCGCGGAAGTCTGCCGGCGTGTCGCCGATCACGACGAAGACGAGACGCGCCCGCTCGGCCGCGCTCATGCGGTCGAGGGCGAGGCGCGCCGCGCGGACCATCTCGACGTAGCCCTTGCGACGCAGCACGCGCCCGTGGCTCCCGAGGACGATGGCATCGGCCGCCAGACCGAGCTCCGCCCGCAGCGACGGCGTCACCTGGTGGGGGTCGAACTCGTCGACGTCGAGCGCGTTGTGGATCACCTGCACCTTCTGCGGGCAGTGCCGGAACAGCGCCGCCGCCGCGCCCGACACGCACACGATCCGGCGCACGCCGCGGCCGGCGCTCAGCCTGCGGTGCAGGCCCGCCACGGCGCGCGGCAGCGACGTGTAGCGCACGTGCCACAGCGCAGGCACCCCCGTAAGCGCGGCCAGCGCGCCGCCGGCGAAGTCCGCGTTCGTCCCGTTGCAGTAGACGAGATCGAAGCGGCCGCGACGGATGAGCGCCGCCAGGTGCCCCATCGCCCGCGTCGCCTTGAAGACGTTCCCGGCCAGGCGCGCCGCCTTGAGCGTCGCCGGCGCGTCGAAGTCGCCTCGCTCCATGGGCCGCCCCCACGGCTCGATGGGGTTCTCCACCAGGTCGGGCTCGAAGGTCAGCTCGTCGGCCACGCCGTCTCGCGCGAGCAGCTCCGCGACGGCGCCGTCGCGCGGCAGCACCACCGCGCGGTGGATCACCGCCGGATCGAGGAACCGCAGGATGGAGTGGAGGCTGCGCCCCGGCCCCCCGTTCCTCGCCGTGTCGTTGATGAACAGGACGCGCGCACGCCGTGCGATGGCCGGCCGGGGTGTGATCTCGGCTTCAGGGGTGTGTCGCGGAGACGGCACGGGCGCGTTCGCAGCGGATGCGGTCATGAGCCAAGAGCCATGAGACGATGAAGAGGAAGAGCTGGATGGTGCGTCATACCAGACCTTGCGGGCCAATGACGTAGCAGGTACTAGGCCGGCCGCTCGCGATGCCGACGCCCACGCTTCCGCCGCCGCCCACGCCGCCGATGCAGGTCACGTGGACCTCTGCCCTGGAGGGGAGCGACGCCCGGGAGTACGACGCCCTCGTCCTGGCGTCGCCCGCCGGGCACCCCGCCCAGACCCGCGCATGGGCAGAGGTGGCGCGCGCGGGGGCGCACGTGGCGGCGCGCTACGCGCTGGTGCGCCTCGCAGGGCGCGCGGTGGGCGCCGCGCTCGTGCTGCGGCCGAGCCTGGCCGGGCTCGGCCTGCCGTGGGCCTGGATCGAGCGAGGGCCGGTGGTCGCGGCCGTGGGCGATCTGGCGGGCGTCACCCGCGCCGTCGCGCGCGCCGCGCGCCGTCGCGGCATCGCTCGCCTGCGGGTCAACCCGTACTTCGCCGACGGCGACGCCGCCGTCGCCGAGGAGTCACTGCGCGGGCTCGGCTTCCGCGACGTGCAGCGCGCCGACGGCCCGCACGCCGCCACGCTCCGGCTGGCGGTCGGGGGGAGAAGCGACGCCGAGATCCTCGCGGGCAAGACCAGGGAGCAGCTGCGCTGGCGCATCAAGCAGGCCGACAAGGCGGGCGCCGTCGCGCGCCGCGGCGAGCCCGCCGACTGGCCTCGCCTGCGGGAGATGGTCCGCGACCTCATGCGCTCGCAGTCGCGGCGGGACAGGCCCGACGCCTGGTGGGACGCGCTGCGTCGCCACGTGGCCGACGACGCCCGGGGCGCCTTCTTCGTCTGCGACCACGGCGGGCGCGTGGTGGCGGGCGCGGTCTACCTGCGGCACGGCTCGCGCGTGATCTACGGATGGGGCGCCGCGGTGGCCGAGAAGCTCGGCTTCTCCAAGGCCATCCCGGCGCACGTGGCGGCCATCCGCTGGTCGCGCGACGCCGGCTGCGACTCGTTCGACCTGGGCGGCATCCCGCTCGAGGACGACGCGGACCCGAAGCGCAACGCCATCGCCACCTTCAAGCTCCTGTTCGACCGGACACGCGTCCGCCTCGTGCGGGAGCACGCGGGGTGGTGCTAGTTTCAGCCGCGTGGCGACGCCCCGCTCTTTCCTGTGCGTCACCATCGACTGCGAGTGCGACAAGGGCGCGGCCTGGCGCACGCGCAGGCCGCTCGCGTTCGACGGCGTGCACGTCGGCATCGCCGGACGGCTCCATCCGCTCTTCCAGCGGCTCGGCGCCAAGCCGACCTACCTCCTGTCGCCGGAGCTCCTGCGCGACGCCTCGTGCGTCGAGCGGCTGGCCGCGCTCGAGGGCTGCGAGCTCGGAGCGCACCTCCACGGCGAGCTCGCCGAGCCGGGAGCCTTCGAGCCGGACAGGACGGACGCCGTCCAGCGCGACTACCCGCCCGAGGTGGAGCGCGCCAAGCTCGCCTGGCTGACCGGCGCCTTCCGCTCCGCCTTCGGACGGGCGCCGCGGAGCTTCCGCGCGGGACGCTTCGGCGTCGGCCCCGACACGCTGACCATCCTGGAGGGCCTCGGCTACGAGGTGGAGTCCAGCGTCACGCCGCACGTCGACTGGTCGGACGTGTCCGCGGGGCTGTCCTTCGTGGGAGCGCCCACCCAGCCGTACCACCCGGACCCGCGTGACCCGGCGCGACCCGGCGGCAGCCCGCTGCTCGAGGTGCCCATCACCATCCGGCCCCGCGCCCTGTCGCGCGTGCCCGTCCTCGGCAAGCACATCGAGCCGCGCTGGCTGCGCCCCACCCGGACGAGCGGCGACGAGCTCGTCGCCATCGCGCGCGAGACGATCGACGACGCGCGCCGCGCGAGCCCGGAGGCGGCGGTCGTGCTCAACGCCATGTTCCACAACGTGGAGGTGGTCGCCGGCGCCAGCCCCTACGCGGCCACGGACGCCCAGGCGCAGCGCATCGTCGACCGCCTCGCGGTGCTGCTCGACTTCACGCGGCGCGAGGGGATCGCCTGCGTGGGGCTGGAGGACGTGCCGGGGCTGCTGTCGCGATGAGCGGCCGCCGGTCGATCGCGCGCACCACGCTGCTCCTGCTCCCGCTGCAGATCGTGTCGCGCGGCGTGGAGGCGCTGCTGCCGCTCCTGCTCGCGCTGTGGTTCGGCCGCAACGACCTGACCGACGTCTACTTCTTCGCCTGGGCCATCTTCGCCCTGGCCGGCTCGCTCGTCTTCTCCGCCTTCCAGGACTCGGCGGTGGTCCCGGTGCTGGCCGAGGTCAAGCTGTCGGCGCCGCAGCTCGTCCCCCTCGTGCGCGGCTCCCTCCTGGCGCACACCCTCGTCCTCGGAGGCGCGCTGGCTGCGGGCATCGGCGCCGCGGCGGCGGCTTGGCTCGGCGTCCGCTACACGGGCGAGGCGCGCACGGTGGCGCTGTGGATGGTCGCGCCCTTCGCGCTCTATCTCGTCGCGCTGAGCGTCAAGACGTTCCTCGCGTCCATGCTCAACGCGGAGCACCGCTACGCGCCGCTGCCGGTGGCGAGCGCGCTCGGCGCCGCGGTCACCATCGCCTCCATCGCCCTCGGGCGGGGCGCGCTGTCGCTGGTCGCGGTCCCCTGCGGCTCGCTGGCGGGAGAGCTCACCGCCATCGCCGTCCTGTGGGCCTCGTCGCGGGCGGCGGGCGTCGCCATCGCGCCCACCCTCGCGCGCCCCGAGCCGGTGCGGCGCATCGCGCGCCTCGTCGCCTCCGAGGTCGGCGGCGGCGCCGTGACGCGGGTGAACCCCGTCGTCGACCAGCTCATGGCCACGCTGGCCGGCGTGGTCGGCGGGGGCACGCTGCTCAAGCTCTCGGGCGACGTCGCGACCGTGCCCACGTCGCTGCTGCAGGCCGCGCTGCTCCCCGTGCTGCTGACCCACCTGTCGGACCACTTCGCCGCGCGCGATCTGGCCACGCTGCGGTCGATCGTGCGGCGCGCCCTGCTCGCCGTGGTCGGCATCCTGGCCGCGGCGAGCGTGCTGCTGTGGGCGGTGCGCGGACCGCTGCTGCGCCTCGTCTTCGAGCACGGCGCCATGGACCGGGCCGGCGTCGAGCGCATGGCGCACCTGCTGCCGTACCACCTGGTCGGCCTCGCCCCCTTCGGCGCGCTGCTGGTCTTCGCGCGCGCGCACGTCGCCATCCAGAACAGCCGCATCATGGTCTCCATGGGCCTGCTCAACGCGGCGCTCAACGCGGGCCTCAACGTGGCCTTCCTCCGCGTGCTCGGGCTGGAGGGCATCGCGCTGTCGACCTCGTGCACCTACGCCGTCGTCGCCGCCGTCTTCGCCCTCCGCTTCGAGTGGCGGCTGGCCGCCCTGGCGCGCGAGCGCGGGGCTCACGCGGCCGCGGAGCCGTCGTGACGCGCGTGGTCCACGTCGTCGTGGCGGGCGAGATCGGCGGGGCCGAGCGCATGCTGGTCGACCTGGCGTCGCGTCCGGAGGCCACCGGCGCCGAGCACGCGGTGGCCCTGCTCACGCCGAACGCGGCGCTGAGGGCGCTGCTGGAGGGGGCGGGCCTGCGCGTGCACGCGCGGCAGGACGTGCGCGAGGGGCCCTTGCCCTTCCTGTGGCAGACGCTCGGGCCGCGCGACGTCGCCTGGATCGCCGGCGTACTCGCCGGCGAAGGCGCGCGCATCGCGCACCTGCACACGTTCGCGTCGCAGATGGTCGGCACGCGCGCGGGGCGGCGCGCGGGGGTGAAGGTGCTGCGCACCGAGCACTCGACGCGCGCCTACGACGACCCGACCTGCTGGCCCTTCTCGCGCTGGTCGCTCCGGCGCGCCGACGCCTGCGTCGCCATCAGCGAGCACGTGCGCGCCGTCGCCGAGGCGCGCGCCCCCTGGGCGGCGGGCAAGATGCGCGTCGTCCCCAACGGCGTCGACACCGAGCGCTTCGCGCCGCGCCCGGGGTCGCGCGAGGAGACGTTCACCTTCGCCCTGGTGGGGCGGCTCGAGCGGCGCAAGGGCGTCGATGTGGCCCTCGACGCGCTGGCGCAGGTCCCGGGGGCGCGGCTCGACATCGCGGGCGAGGGCGAGGAGCGACGGGCGCTGGAGGCCAGGGCGCGGACGCTCGGGTCGCGCGTGCGCTTCCACGGCCGCGTCGCGGACACCCGACCGCTCCTCGCGCGGGCCGACGCGGCGCTGTGCAGCTCGCGCGCGGAGGGGCTGGGCATCGCGCTGCTGGAGGCGATGGCGATGGCGCGCCCCGTCGTCGGGTTCGCCGTGGGCGGGGTGCCCGAGGTCGTCGAGGACGGACGGACCGGCCTGCTCGCGCCCGCCGGCGACGTGGCGGCCCTCGCGACGAGGATGCGCGAGGCAGTGGCCTCGCGCGACCGCATGCGCGAGCTCGGGGAAGCGGCGCGGAGCCGCGTGATGGAGCGGTTCTCGGTCGGCGCGATGTGCCGGGGGTACGCAGCCGTCTACGCGGAGCTCGGCAAAGGGCGCTAGCATCTGCCGGATGCGAAAACGGCTGCTGGCTCTCGCGACTGTCGCCCTCCTCGGCTGCGGAAAGGACGAGGCGTCCTCCGGAGGCGCCGCCTCGAGCAGCGGGTCCTCCACCCCCACGCCCTCCGGGGCCGCCGCCGCGCCGAGCGCGAGCGCGACCCCCAGCGCCGCGGCCAGCGCCGCCGAGCCGCAGCACACGTGCCCCGACGGCTCCGCCGGGATCGGCTCCTTCGCCAAGCCCTGCGAGGCCACCGGCGCCACCAGGACCATGACCGTGAAGTGGACCAAGACCGGCGACAGCGGGCCGTCCTTCGCCGTCACCAACACGTCGCCCCTGGTCATCGTGTGGGGCAAGATCGCCGTCTACTTCTACGACAAGGCCGGCAAGCAGCTCGACGTGACCGACGACACCCCCGACGCGCCCAAGACCAAGCGCTTCCACACCTGCTCCGGGCAGTTCTTCGGCGGCGTGATGAACCCCAAGGAGAAGGAGGTCCTCACCTTCTCCTGCGTCCCCAAGAAGGTCGTCCCCGACGGCACCGCGTCGATCCAGGCGGAGATGCAGATGGTCGGCTTCGCCGACGCCAGCGGCAAGAAGATCGACTTCTACTGGCGCAACAACGACCTCGTGCCGGCCGAGCGCCCGAAGAGCGCCAAGTAGGGCGGGCGCGATGTCTCACTTCACCCCGGTCGCGTCCACGCTGGGCGGCCTGCTCCTCGGCGTCGCCGCCTCGCTCCTCTTCGCCCTCGACGGGCGCATCCTCGGCATCAGCGGCATCGCCGGGGGCCTGCCCGTGGCGCCCGCCGGCGACCGCGCGTGGCGCGCCGTCTTCCTGGCCGGCCTGCTCGGCGGCGGCGCGGCGTTCGCGGCCTTCGACCGCGGCGCCCTCGCCCTCGCGTCCGAGCAGACGCTGCCGGTCGCCGCCGTCGCCGGCGTCCTGGTGGGGGTCGGCACGCGGATGAGCAACGGCTGCACCAGCGGCCACGGCCTGTGCGGGATCGCGCGCCTGTCGCCGCGCTCGATCGTCGCCACCCTCGTCTTCATGGCCGCCGGCGCGGCCACCGTCTTCGTCGTCCGCCACCTGCTCGCCGGGGGGGTGTCGTGAAGCGCCTCGTTGTCGCCTTCGTGTCCGGCGCCCTCTTCGCCGTGGGCCTCGCCGTCTCGGGGATGACGCACCCCACCAAGGTCATCGCCTTCCTCGACTTCGCCGGCGACTGGGATCCCAGCCTGGCCTTCGTCATGGGCGCGGGGGTCCTGGTGAACCTCGTCTTCTTCCGGCTGGCGGCGCGCCGCGGCGCCCCGCTGTTCGCGCGGTCGTTCGCGCTGTCCCCGTGGACGCGGATCGACGCGCCGCTGGTCGTGGGCGCCGCCGTCTTCGGCGTGGGCTGGGGCCTGGGCGGCTTCTGCCCCGGGCCGGCGCTCGTGTCCGTCATGGGCGGCGCAGCACCCGTCATCGCCTTCGTGGTCGCGATGGTGGCCGGGATGGCCGCCTACGACCTGATCCGCGGCCGCTCGCGGACCGCCGAGGCCTCTCTCACCGGCCAGCCCCAGCTCTGACCGCCAGCATCCCGTCGGCGACGGCGCGGGTCATCGCCAGGAACCGCTCGCGGTCGAAGCCCGACCCGCTGCACAGCCAGTCGACGTGAGCCGGCTCCCCCGCCGGCCGCTTGCCGCCGTCGAAGTGGCCCAGCACGTCGAGGTGATCCGCGAGGCCCGCCCACGCCAGGCGCCCGTGCAGCTGCGAGCGCAGCGGTACCACGCCGTCGTTCGCGCGCGCCCCCGGGGCCCGACCGAAGGCTCGCGCCAGCGCCGCCTCCGTCTCGTCGCCGGCGTCCTTCTCCGCGCACGGGTAGCGCTCGTCGAAGCGCGAGGCGATCCCCCACAGCGTGGCGAAGAGGGTGGTCGAGATGGTGCGCCACGGGCTGGTCAGCGCGCGCACCCACTTCGTCGGCGACGGCGGCGGCGCCATCGACGCCGTGCACTGGTAGAGCACGCCGGGCCGGTCCTGGACGCTGGCCGCGTAGAGGTCCATCGCCTCCGGCATGAGCTGCACCACCGCGCCCTGGTCCTGGCCGATGGCGTCGAGGTACGTCCGCACCTCGCGGCTGCGCGCGTCGTCGAGCACGCGCAGCAGCGCGTCGGTGGCGCGGTCGAGCACGCGGAGGTCGAGCCCCAGGGCGTGATCGATGCGGCTGATGGCCACCACCAGCGCGCTCGCCGCGGCGAGCGGCGGCGACCCCAGCGACAGCGCGATGAAGGTGAGCGCGCTGAGCGCGTAGAGCATCCGCTGCCCGCTCACCGTGGCGAAGAAGCTCGCCACCGGCGTGCCGTGGTGGGGCGTGCTCAGGGTGGTGATGCTGGCCAGGCGCGGCAGCCACCGCAGGGCGCCCTCGTCGCACGGCAGCCGCACGCCGGGCGACGCCAGCAGGCGCACGTCGACCCCGCCGGTCGAGTGCCCCACCAGGTGAACGGGGCCGCCCCCGTCCTCGCACGTCCCCGCCACGAGCTCCGCCATGCGCGCCGCCCGCCGCCGCACCGACGCCGTCGGCGACACGTCGACCACCCAGGTGCTGGCGTCGTGGCCCCGCGCGCGCAGCTCCTCGGTCAGCGCGCGCTCGAGGTGCTCGAAGTAGTCGTACGACGCGAGCCGGCCGAAGCCGAACATGCCGGGGGCGAAGTAGATGCGGTGGAGCACGGACGAACCATAGAGCTAGGCTGGCCGTCGCGTGCGTGCTCCTTCGCTCCCGCAGCTCCGGCGCGCGATCGTCGCCTGCCGCGCCTGCCCCCGCCTGGTCGCCTGGCGCGAGCGGGTGGCGCGCGAGAAGGTCGCGCGCTTCCGGGACCAGGAGTACTGGGGCAAGCCCGTCCCGGGGTTCGGCGATGTCGGCGCGCGCATCGTCGTCGTCGGCCTCGCGCCGGGCGCCCACGGGGCCAACCGCACCGGGCGCGTCTTCACGGGCGACCGCTCCGGGGACTTCCTCTACGCCGCCCTGCACCGGGCCGGCCTCGCCAGCCAGCCCGAGAGCGTCGCCCGCGACGACGGCCTCACGCTGAGGGACGTCTACGTCACCACGCCCGTCCGCTGCGCGCCGCCGGACAACGCGCCCGCGCCCGGCGAGATCGCGCGGTGCGCGCACTTCCTCGACGAAGAGCTGGCCCTGCTGCGGCGGGTCCGGGTCTTCCTGGCGCTCGGCGCCATCGCCTGGCGGGCCGTGCTCGATCACGCGGCCCGCGCGGGCGTGGCGGTCGCGGCTCCCCGTCCGGCGTTCGCGCACGGTGCACGCGTGGACCTGGGCCCCCGCGTGCTCTTCGGGAGCTACCACGTGAGCCAGCAGAACACCCAGACGGGTCGTCTGACGCCGGACATGTTCGACAGGGTGCTCGACGAGGCGAACAGGGCGGCCCGCGAGCGGTGACGACGCGGTCACGTGCTGGACGGGCCGGGTCGCGTGCTGGACCGACCCGGTCACGTGCTGGACCGGCCGGGTCACGCGCTCGACCGGCCCGGTCACGTGCTGGACCGGCCGGGTCACGTGCTGGACCGGCCCGGTCACGTGCTGGACCGGCCGGGTCACGTGCTGGACCGGCCGGGTCACGTGCTGGACCGGCCGG
>DATBQU010000140.1:0-9654 GCA_036560665.1 Polyangiaceae bacterium | reverse complement strand
TCTTGCCGAGCTGGTAGTAGAGCGGAAGGTCGCGCTCGTCGTACCACCACATGGCGCGCGCCCCGCTCCAGAGCGTGGGATCGGTCGACGTCGGCGGCAGGGCGCTCTTGTCGAAGCCGTCGTTGACCCTGGCGAAGCCGTCCATCCCGCCGTTGTCGATCTCCTGATGCGTCCCGGCCCAGCTGTGATCCGTGTCGAGCGTGCACAGATGAGGGGCGTGGGTCCACGGCTGCGCGGTGCCGCTGGCGTCGGCGTTCGAGGTGCCGTCGGGCGCGCTCTCGACGTCGGTCCGCCCCGCGTACTTGTTCAGGTGGCCGAAGTAGCTGTCGAAGGAGTGGTTCTCCATCATCACCACGACGATGTTCTCGATGGGGATGTCGCTGTCGATGGGCGTGCTGGCGCCGAGCGTGTCCGACGGCATGGCGCCGCGGGCGAACTGGCACTGCTCGCGCGCCGCGACGGCCGTCGCGTCGTCGGGACGGGGCACCGGTGGAGACGACCCGCCGCTCTTGCTGGAGCACGCGGCAAGGGAAGCCATCGAAGCCAGGACGAGGACCAGCGCGCGACGCATCTCGAACCCTCCGCCGTCCATCCTACTTGCTGCCGAACGTCGTCGTGCAGTAGTCGAGGCCGGCCGGATCGATCGCCGGCGTGGCCAGAATGGGCGGCGTGGCGAAGGCCGGCGGGCCGGCGAAGTCGAACAGATCGGTCGGCGGCTCCGCGTTTGCGTCGCGTCCCGTGAGCGCAGGCAGCTTGAACTTGGCCTCGATGAAGCGGGTGATGCTGGTGTGGTCGTACACGTGGTGTCCGGTGTACCCGGGCTTGGCGTACGGGCTCACCGCCAGGAGCAGGACGCGGACGCCGTAGAGATCGAAGCCGCCCGCGGTGGTGTCCCCCGCGGCGAGGATGGGGGCCGTCGCGTCCGGCCGGCATGCCTTGGGCGGGGCGACGTGGTCGTAGAAGCCGCCGTGCTCGTCGTGCGTGATGAAGAGCGCGATGTGGGGCCACTGCGGGCTCTGCATGACCGCCTGCACCACCTGGCTGACGAAGAGCTGCCCGCTCTGGATGTCCCCCGGCGGATGCTCGTCGGTCCCGGCGCCCTTGTTGAGCTCCGAGTTGAGGTTGGGATCGACGAACGAGACCTGCGGAAGAGTACCCGCCGCTGCATCGCTCTGGAACTGGCTGAAGGGGGCGGTGATGGTCCGGCCCCAGCGCCCCCTCCCCGCAAAGCCGTAGATGGTCCCAGCTCCGGGGGCGCCGTCCGCATAGAGCAGCCAGCTGACACCCGCCGGCTCGAGCTCATCGAGCACCGTCGCCGGGTTGTCCGGGTACGGGTACGGGCTGATGTCCGGCAACGAGTTGGTCGTCTCGCCGAAGCTCGTCGCGGCGTAGAGGAACATGCGGTTGGGCCAGGTCGGGCCCGGCACCGAGCAGTGGTAGTGGTCGGCGATGGCGAAGGTCTTCCCGAGCTCGTAGTAGAGGGGTAGATCGCGCTCGTCGTACCACCACATCGCGCGCGCCCCGCTGCCGAGGGAGGGGTCCGTCTGCCCGGGCGGCAAGGGGCTGTTGTCGTTCACCTTGGCGAAGCCGTCCATCGCGCCGTTGTCGATCTCCTGGTGCGTGCCGTCCCAGTTGTGGTTGGTGTCCACAGTGCACAGGTGCGCGGCGTGGGTCCACGGCTGCGCGGTGCCGCTGGCGTCGGCGTTCGAGGCACCGTCGGGCGCGCTCTCGATGTCGGTCCGCCCCGCGTACTTGTTCAGGTGCCCGAAGTAGCTGTCGAAGGAGTGGTTCTCCATCATCACCACGACGATGTTCTCGATGGGGATGTCGCTGTCGATGGGCGTGCTGGCGCCGAGCGTGTCCGACGGCATGGCGCCGCGGGCAAACTGGCACTGCGCGCGGGCGGCGACGGCCGTCGCGTCGTCGGGCCGCGGAACCGGGGTCGGCGCGCTGCTCTTGCTGGAGCACGCCGCCACGGACGCCAGCGATGCCAGGACAATCACGACCGAACGACGCATCTGGAAGCCTCCCGGGGCGACATCCTTACCAGACCGGCCGGCGTCGGCTATATCCCGCCGCGTGACGACCCCGCGACAAGCCGGTTTCCGCATGCCCGCCGAGTGGGAGCCCCACGACGCGACGTGGGTGGCCTGGCCGAGCCACGAGGACCTCTGGCAGCGCAACCTCGCGCCGGCGCGCGCGGCGTTCGCCCGCATGGTCGGGGCCATCGCCGGCGGGGAGACGGTCGAGGTGCTCGTCCCGGACGCCGCGCAGGAGGCGCTGGCGCGCGCGGCGCTCCCCGACCAGAACGTGCGCTTCCACCGCATCCCGTTCGGGGACATCTGGCTACGCGACACGGCGCCTGTCTTTCTGCGCGGACCGGCCGGCGAGCTCGGCGCGGCGACGTTCCGGTTCAACGGATGGGGCGGCAAGTACGTCCTGGAGCACGACGACCGGGTGTCCGGGCGCATCGCCGGCGCCTGCGCCGCCGCGCGCGCCTTCGCCATGCCGTTCGTGCTGGAGGGGGGCGCCGTCGACCTCGACGGCGAGGGTCGCGTCCTCACCACGCGCCAGTGCCTGCTCGACCCGAACCGCAACGGCCCGGTCGACGCCGCGACGGTCGAGGGCTGGCTGCGCGACGCGCTGGGGGTGACCGAGGTGCTGTGGCTGGGCGACGGGCTGCTCAACGACCACACCGACGGGCACGTCGACACGGTGGTGCGGTTCGTCCGCCCGGGCGTGGTGCTGGCGATGGAGCCGCGCTCGGGGGACGACCCGAACGCAGCGGCGCTCCGGGCGCTGATCCGCGAGGCGAGCTCCCACCGCCTCGAGGTGGCCCGCATCCCTTCGCCGGGGCGGGTGCTCGACGCGGAGGGACGCATCATGCCCGCCAGCTACGCCAACTTCTACATCGCCAACTCCTGCGTGGTCGTGCCCACCTACGGGTCGCCCTGGGACGACGAGGCCGTCGAGGGCATCGGCGCGCTCTTCCCCGGGCGCCGCGTCCTCGGCATCGACGCGCGCGCCGTCCTCACCGGCGGCGGGGCGTTCCACTGCATCACGCAGCAGCAGCCGGGAGCCCGCCGATGAGCGCGCGCGCACCGCTGATCGTGAGCGCCGTCCAGTGCGCGCTCGCCGGACCGCGCGCCGAGAACATCGCCCGCGTCGAGCAGCACGTGCGCGAGGCGGCGGCCCGGGGCGCGCGGGTCATCCTGCCGCCCGAGCTCCTGGAGGGGCCGTACTTCTGCCGCGAGGAGAAGCCGGCGTGGTTCGCCGAGGCGCGCGCTCTCGACGCCGACGAGGCCGTCGCGCGACTGCGCGTCGTGGCGCGAGAGCTCGGCGTGGTCGTCCCCGTCTCCTTCTTCGAGCAGGCGGGGCAGGCCTACTACAACAGCGTCGCCGTCATCGACGCGGACGGCGCGCTGCTGGGGGTCTACCGCAAGAGCCACATCCCCGACGGACCGGGCTACGAGGAGAAGTTCTACTTCCGCCCCGGCGACACCGGCTTCCGCGTCTGGCGAACGCGGCACGCGACCATCGGCGTCGGCATCTGCTGGGATCAGTGGTTCCCCGAGTCGGCGCGCGCCATGATGCTGCTCGGCGCCGAGGTCCTCCTGTACCCGACCGCCATCGGCAGCGAGCCCCATGAGCCGGACCTCGATACGCGCGATCCGTGGCAGCGCGCGATGGTGGGGCACGCCGTGTCCAACGTCGTGCCGGTGGTCGCGGCGAACCGCACCGGCGACGAGGGCGGGCAGCGGTTCTACGGCTCGTCGTTCATCGCCGACTCGCGGGGCGACAAGGTCGCCGAGCTGGGCCGCTCCGACGAGGGCGTCATCGCGGCGGCGTTCGATCTCGACGCCATGGCCCGGACGCGCGCCGCCTGGGGCTTCTTCCGCGACCGTCGGCCCGACCTCTACGGGGTGCTCACCACGGCGGACGGGCGGGTGAAGCGGCCGGAGCCGGAAGAGTGACGCTCCGCCGCCCCGCCGGCTTCACAGCGAAGTCTTTTGCGCACCCCCCATGACGGAAAGGTGATGTCCACCGCCCGGCCCCGGCGCTAACCTCCGGCCGGTCGAGGTTCTCACATGCTGCGTCATCGGGCCGACTGGCGAACGCTGCTCTGGGCGTTCGTGTTCTTCCCCGCGATGGGCTTCGCGCCGTACATCGAGCCGCGCCTCATCCCGTGGATGCTGCCGCTCAGCCTCTATTTCGGCTTCTGCGCCGGCGTCTTCAGCCACAACCATAACCACAGCCCGGTGTTCAAGAGCCGCAAGGTCAACGCCTTCTACTCGGCCTGGCTCAGCGTCTTCTACGGCTTCCCCACCTTCGCGTGGATCCCGACGCACAACCTCAATCACCACAAGTACGTCAACAAGGCGGGCGACGCGACGATCACGTGGCGCTACTCGCGCAAGAACACGTGGCTCATCGCCAGCACGTACTACTTCGTCTCGGCGTACTGGCAGTCGAGCGTCATCAAGGAGTACATCGCCAAGGCGAAGGACTCGAACCGCCCGCTGTACCGGCAGATCATCACGCAGTACGTGATGGTGTTCGGCGGCCACGCGGCGCTCCTCGCCCTCGCCATCGCGCTGCGCGGGCCGCGCGTCGGCATCCCGGTGTGGCTGTTCGGCTTCGGGATCCCGGCCATCTTCGCCAACTGGTCGATGATCTTCATCAACTACATCCAGCACGTGCACACTGACCCCTGGTCGGAGCACAACCACTCGCGCACCTTCGTCGGCAAGTCTTCGAACTGGCTGGTCTTCAACAACGGCTTCCACACCGCCCATCACGAGAGCGCCGGGCTGCACTGGAGCAAGCTACCGGAGGCCCACGCCAAGATCGCCCACCTCATCCACCCCGACCTGAAGCAGGCGAGCATCTTCGGCTACTGCATCCGCGCGTACTTGCTCGGCATCTTCAGCGAACGCTTCCGCACGAAGCAGGTGGGTCGTCCCCCGTACGAGCCGCCGGATGGCGGCGAGGTGAAGCTGGTGACGGCGTCGGTTTCGGCGGTCGAAGCCGGCGTGAACGCCTCGATGGCCTGAAGCGGGCTAAACCGGCGACGCGGGTGAGCCGTTCCCTCGGTTGACGAGGTGGAGACGTGGCCCATCAGATTCGCTCGGTGCTTGCGGTCGGTGCCTTTCGCGAAGAGACGACGCGGCGCATCCAGGATGCAGCCGCCTCGGTGGGCGTGGGGGCCTCCTTCCTGTCGCGGTGGGACGGGGCGACCGGTCCGTCCTCGGACGAAGACCTCCTGGCCATCGTGCTGCCGATGGACGGCCCGCGGGCCGAGCAGACGTGCGCCAACGTGCGGGCGCAGGCGCGGCTGGCATCCGTGCCGCTGTTCGGGGTCACGGGCCAGCCCGAGGATCTGACGTTCACGGAGCTCTTCACGTGGGGCGGCGACGATCTGGTGGGCCTGGGGTCGGCGCAGCCGCTGGCCCGGCGACTGAGGCCTCTCGTGGGGAGGGCACCGTCGGGCGCCCATCCACGCGCCGGAACCGCGCGCGGCGCCATCGTCGCGTCCACGGACGCCCGCTGGCGCAGCGTGATGGGTCGCGCGCTCTACAGCGGCGGCTACTCGGTGCGCTTCGTGACGGACGAGGTCAGCCTCGCGGCGGAGTGCGCCGCGCAGGGCGTCACCGTCGTCGTCGCCGCCGATGATCTGGCGCGCGAGGGCCCGGCGGCTCTGGTGTCCAGGGCACGCGCGAGCGGCTCGGAGGCAGCGTGGATCGTGGTGTCGCCCCCGAAGCGGATGGCGCTCACGCGCGCGGCGGTCGAAGCGCTCGGCCGGGTCGCCGTGGTCGACGGCTTCGCACCGCCCGAGAACGTGCTGTTCCTGGTCAACGAGCTGCTCGCCAGCCGCGGCGTCGACAAGCGGGCGAGCGCGCGCCTGCTCTACGGGACGACCGTCGCCTTCCGCACCGCCGGGCGCGAGGCGGACGAGATCGGCTTCTCCTACAACATCAGCGAGGCCGGCCTCTACGTGCGGACCCTGGCGCCGCCGGATCCGGGACAGCAGGTGTGGCTCGAGATGTGGGCGCCCCGGTCGGAGCGGCGCGTCCGCCTGGCGGGGAGCGTGGCGTGGGCTCGCCCGTTCGGCGACACGTCGCGCGCGACCGTGCCCGCCGGCTTCGGGGTGAAGCTCACCGACGGGCTGGCGGGCGATCTCGAGCGCTGGCGCGCGGGCTACGCTGCGTTCGCAGCGACGCTCCTCGGCGCGCCGGCGGGCGCGGCGCCTCCGGCGCAGGCCTGACACACGCTCACACGCGGACGATCGTCCGCCGCGAGATGGCGGCGAAGCGCACCGCCAGGGCCACGCTCACCACGATCAGGCCCGCGGTGAGGCCCCACCACAGCCCGCGCGCGCCCCCGTGCAGGGCGAAGCCGAGCGTCAGCGCGATGGGGAAGCCCACGAACCAGTGCGCGATCACGTTGGCCACGAAGGGGAAGCGCACGTCCCCCGCGCCGCGCAGGGCCCCCGCCGCCACGGCCTGCACCCCGTCGAAGAGCTGGAACAGGCCCGCGATGCGCACCAGGTCGATGCCGACGGCGATCACGCGCTCGTCGGTGGTGAAGGCACGGACGAGCTCGCGCGGGAACACGGTGAACACGACGGACCCCAGCATCATCACGCCCGCGCCGAGCGCGATGCCGAGGATGCCGGCGCGCCGCGGCGAGGTGCCCGCCCCGACCGCGTGGCCGACGCGCACCGCGGTGGCGCCGCTCACCCCCAGGGCGCCCATGAAGGTGAAGCTGGCCATGCCGATGGCGATCTGGTGCGCCGAGGCGACTTCGGGCCCGAGGACGCCCGACAGCAGCGCGACCAGCGAGAAGATGCCCATCTCGGCGAGCAGCTGGAGCCCGACCGGTACGCCCAGGCGGTACACCCTGGCGAGCGGCACCGCCGGCCCGCCGTCGTGCTGCCGGAAGCGGAGCGCCGCGACCCCCACGAACGCGAGCAGCACCAGCGTGGCCACGCTGAAGGCCAGGCCGCCGCCGAGCGCCCCGAGCGCCGGCCACCCGCGCGGGCGGAGGCCCACCGCCCGCAGCGCCCCGTCGCCGCGGACGAGCACGTTGCTCACCACCAGGTTGACGAGGTTGGCCGCCACGCTGCCGATCAGGGCCGGCGAGGTCCGGCCGTGCGCCTGGAGGAAGGTCTTGGTCGAGAGGAACACCAGCATGAGCGCGAATCCCGGCGCCTGCCCCGCGAGATACAGGCGCACGCGGTCGACGACGGCCTGCTCGACGCCGAGCGGAGCCAGCGCGAGGGTCACCGCGAAGGCGGCGGCCATCGAGGGTGCCCAGAGGAGCAGGGCCGCGCGGACGTTGGTGACGAAGCAGCGCCAGGCGTGGCCGGGATCGCCCGCGCCCACCGCCTGGGCGGCCATGGGCTCGAGCGCGGTGGTCACGCCCATGCCCACGACGACGGAGGCGAAGCCGATCGACCGGCCGATACCGGCCCCGGCCAGATCCACCACCGACAGCCGCCCGATGACCGCGGTGTCGACGAGCGCCATCGAGACCAGCCCGAGCTGCGCGATCGCGATCGGCAGCGACAGGCGGGCCAGCGTGCGAAGCTCGGCGAGGTTGGATCCGGTGCGCGTCAGCGAGCGGCCTCGAGCAGGCCGGCGGCGCCCATGCCGCCGCCGATGCACATGGTGACGATGGCGTAGCGCCCGCCGCGGCGCCGCAGCTCGTACAGCGCCGTGGCTGTCAGCTTCGCGCCGGTGCACCCCAGCGGGTGGCCGAGCGCGATCGCTCCGCCGTGGACGTTCAGCTTCTCGTCGGGGAGCTCGAGCGTGCGCTGCACGTAGACGGCCTGGCTGGCGAACGCCTCGTTCAGCTCGATCACGTCGATGTCCCGGATGGACAGACCCGTCTTGGCCAGCAGCTTCCGCACCGCCGGGATGGGCCCGATGCCCATGATGGCCGGGTCGACCCCCGCCGTGGCGAATGCCCGGAACCACCCCAGCGGCTGGACGCCGAGCGCGTCCGCCTTGGCCTTGCTCATCACCAGCGCCGCCGCCGCGCCGTCGGACAGCGGCGAAGCGTTGCCCGGCGTCACGGTGCCGTCCTTGGCGAACGACGGCTTGAGCGCGGCCAGCCCCTCCGGCGTCGTGTCGGCGCGGATCAGCTCGTCCCGCCTGAACTCCACGCCCACGTGCTTGCCGCCCTCGTAGCGCGTGGCCTGGACGGGCACGATCTCGTCGTCGAACTTCCCCGCCTTCTGCGCCGCGGCGGCCTTCTGCTGGCTGCGCAGCGCGAACGCGTCCTGGTCGGCGCGCGAGATCCCGAACCGCTTGGCGACGTTCTCGGCGGTGATGCCCATCGGCGTGTACACGTCCGGGCAGCGCCGCATCGCCTCCGGCGAGGCGCTCAGCTTGTTGCCCGTCATCGGCACCATCGTCATCGACTCGACGCCGCCGGCGATGACGATGTCGTGCGCGCCGGTCGCGATCGACCCCGCGGCGATGGCGATCGCCTGGAGGCCGCTCGAGCAGAAGCGGTTGATGGTCATGGCGCTGGTCTCCACCGGCAGCCCGCCCAGCAGGCCGGACACGCGCGCCACGTTCAGCCCTTGCTCGCCCTCGGGCATCGCGCAGCCGAGCACCAGATCCTCGACGTCCGCCGCCTTCACCTTCGGCACGCGGGCGAGGAGCGCCGCGATGACCTGCCCCGCGAGCTCGTCCGGACGCGTCAGGGCGAGCGTCCCCTTGTGGGCGCGGCCGACGGCCGAGCGCACCGCTTCCGCGATCACGACGTTGTCGATCATGGTCAGTTCCTCAGCGGCTTGTTGTTCATCAGCATGTACTGCATCCGCTCCTGGCTCTTGGGCTCGCCGCAGAGGCTGACGAAGGCCTCGCGCTCGAGCTCGAGCATCTCGTCCTCGGTCACCTCGTGCGAGGCGCCGGCCACGCCGCCGCAGAGGATCTCGCCCAGCCTGTTGGCGATCTTCGCGTCGTGCTCGCTGGCCTGCCCCGCCTCCACCAGCGTGCTCACCATCATCCTGATGGTGGCCATCCCGCTCTCGCCGGGCAGCACGTGGGCGCGGGGCGCGGGGGGATGCCAGCCCGCGTCGGCCAGGCCGATGGCGCGCGCCTTGGCCTCCGTGACCAGGCGGGCGCGATCGAAGCTCACCCCGTCCGAGCGGCGCAGGTAGCCGAAGGCCTTGGCCTCCTCCGCGCTGGTCGCCACCCGCGCCAGCGCCACGTTCTTGAAGATCTGCGTGACCAGGGCATAGGGATCGACGGTGGCGCCGTCCGGCACGCCCTCGAATGCGCGCCAGAGCAGGTTCATCGTCCCGCACCCGCCCGGCACCAGGCCGACCCCCACCTCGACCAGCCCGGCGTACGTCTCGGCGCCCGCCTGGACGCCGCCAGCGCCGAGGCAGATCTCGAGGCCCCCGCCGAGCGCCATCCCGTACGGGGCAGCCACCACCGGCACCGACGCGTACTTCATGCGCTGCATGGCGCCCTGCATCTGCCCCACCATGGTGCGCAGCGTGTCCCACTGCTGCTGGCCCGCCGCCATCACCACCAGGAACAGGTTGGCGCCCACGCAGAAGTGCTCTCCCTGGTTGGCTATCACCAGGGCGCGGAAGTCCGTCTCCGCCCGGGCCACCGAGTCGTGGATCATCTGGAT
>DATBQU010000139.1:0-15799 GCA_036560665.1 Polyangiaceae bacterium | reverse complement strand
TCATCCACATGGAGTGGCTCGAGAGCTACCTCCGCGTCCTGCGCCGCGACTTCGGCGACACCGCCACGCTCTACTATCCCTGGGGACACCCGGACGACTAGCGGGGCCTCAGTCGCTCGATCACCCGCAGCATGTCGTCAGGCATCGGCAGCTCCCACCGCACCTCGCGCTGCGTGGCGGGGTGCAGGAAGCCCAGCTCGGCGGCGTGCAGCATCAACCGCGGCGCCTCGAGCAGCGGCCCGGTGAAGTGCCGGGTGTAGACCTTGTCGCCCACGATGGGGTGCCCCGCTTCGCTCAGGTGAATGCGGATCTGGTGCGTGCGCCCCGTCTCCAGACGGCAGGCGACCAGCGTCGCTCCGCGCAACGCCTCGACGCGCTCGACGTGCGTGGTGGCCTCGCGCGCGTCGGAGGGCGGCGTCCCGCGCGCCGAGCCGCGCAGCCCGTCGCCGCGGTTCTCGACGAAGAAGCTCCGGAAGGTGCGCGTCGGGACGTCGCCATGGGCGATGGCCAGGTAGCGCCGGTGCACGGTGTGGTGACGGAACTGCGAGGCGAGCGCCTGTTTGGCGAGCCACGTGCGGGTGAAGACGACGAGACCGCTCGTCTCCTTGTCGAGCCGGTGCACCACGCCCACGTTGGGCCGCCCTCCGCGCGCCGCCTTGCCCCGCCGCTCGACCCACGCCCGCACGCGCGACTCGAGGGTGTCGGTGTCGCTCTCGTCGTACGCGATCGTGCTCACGCCGGCGGGCTTGTCGACCACCACCACGTGGGGGTCGGCGTACACCACACCCTCGTCCCGCAGCTCCGCCGGGCGCGGTCGTCTCGCCCGTTCGTCGACGACCACGGATGCCCCGGCGGCGACCCGCGCCGTCCCCTCGGTCGCCACGGCGTCGCCGACCCGCACCTTGCCGGCCTCGATCCAGCCGCGCGCCTTGCCCCAGCTGACGCCGAAGAGCGAGCGGACGGCGCGGTCGAGCGGCCCGGCGAGCTCGGGAGGAACGGTCTTGGCGGCGGCCACCGGACTGCTTGTAGCAGCCCTTCTTTCCCTGGCCCTCACATTGCTTGACACCCCATGCCACCGGTCCGCACAATCGGTAGGACCGCGAGTTTCATCACGCGCGGAGCGGAGATAGCCACGTGACCAAGACCCTGCTCGCCGTCGACGACAGCGCCACGATGCGCAAGGTTCTCGAGATCACCTTTGGCGGCGAGGACTTCCGTGTGCTCACCGCCGATCGCGCGCACCACGCGCTCGACCGCATGGGCGAAGGGCCCGTCGCCGTGGTGATCGACACGTCGCTGCCCGACGGCGACGACGGCTACACCCTCGCCAAGGAGGTGCGCTCGCGCGACCCCCGCACGGTCATCGTGCTGATGGCGAGCCGGTACAACCCCTACGACGCCAGCCGCGGCAAGGAAGCGGGCGTCGACGACTACGTCGACAAGCCGTTCGACACGCAGGCCCTCATCGAGAAGGTCAAGAAGGCCATCGTGGCGCGCGAGAGCGGCAAGCCCGCCGTCGTCGCCGCCGCGCCCGCCATGCCGTCCATCACGTCGACGGTGACCGGACCCGGCCCGGCCGCGCCCCACGTCGTCCCGCCCTTCGGCGGCACACCGCGCCCGCCCGTCGCGGCCCCCGTGATCGCGCGCCCGACGTTCCCGACGCAGCGCACGAACACGCTGTCGTTCGAGGGCGGTCCGCCGGCGCCGCCGATCAGCGCGCCGCCGCCGCAGCCGGTCGCGCCCATCTCGCGCACGGCCCCCTCCGGCATGCCCATCGTGCAGCCGCCGAAGCCTGCCGAGCACGCTCCGCCGCCCCCGCCTGCCCGCGCTCCCGTCGCCGCGCCGCGCTCGCCCGAGCCTGCCGCCCAGGTGGCGAGCGCGTCCGCCGCCGTCAACGGCCAGCTCGCCGGCAAGCTGGGGGACCTGGGGCTCACCCCCGCGCAGGTCGACGCGGTGCTGGCGCTGTCCCGCGAGGTCGTCGAGCGCGTGGTGTGGGAGGTCGTCCCGCAGCTCGCCGAGACGATCATCAAGGAAGAGATCGCGCGCCTGACCAAGGACTGAGCCACGCCCGGCGACGACGACGCCCTGAAGACGCTGGCGCGCACCATCGCGCGCATCGAGGAGCTGCTCGAGGGGGTGCCGCTCGACGCGGCGAAGGAGATCCGGCTGCGCATCGCCACCCTGCGCACGGTGCTGCTGGAGAAGCGGCCGCCGGCGCTGGTCCTCGTCGGACGGCGGGGCGCCGGCAAGTCGTCGCTGATCAACGCGCTCTTCGGCGCCAAGGTGGCCGAGCTGGGGCACGTGACGGCGCAGACCGGGCGCGGCCGCTGGTACACCTACGAGCGCGGCGGCGGCTCCATGTCCATCCTCGACACGCGCGGCGTCCAGGAGGGCTCCGCCCCGGCCGAGGACGACGCCTCGAGGACGGCGCTGGAGTCGATCGCGGTGGAGCTGCGCGCGCAGGCGCCCGACGCCGTGGTCTTCGTGGCCAAGGCCAGCGAGGTCGACGCTGCCATCGACGCCGACCTCGACGCGCTGGAGCGCGTCTACGACGAGGTCCGGCGCGCCCACCGTCTGGAGCCGCCGCTGGCGGCCGTGGTCACGCACTGCGATCTGCTGGAGCCGAAGGCCACGCGCCTGCACGCGCCGGAGCGCGAGAACACCGAGGACCTCGAGGAGAAGAGGCGGCACGTGACCCTGGCCGAGCGGGCGCTGGCGAACAAGATCGACGGCCGCGACAAGCTGCGCGACCGCCGCGTCGCCACGCTCGGCGTGTCGTCGTACATGTCCTGGCGGAGCTCGGGCGCGCTGCGGGCCGACGAGCGGTGGCGAATCGACGAGCTCGCCGCCACCCTCTTCCGCCACCTGCCCGACGCCAGCCGTGCCGAGCTCGCCCGTGTCACCCAGGCCCGCGTCATCCAGGAAGACCTCGCCTCGACGCTGACCCGGTCCACCGCCGCGGTGTGCGCCGGCGTCGCCGCCCTGCCCACGCCGGGTCTCGACATCATCCCGCTGACGGCGCTCCAGGCCGGCCTCGTGGCCGGCATCGCGTGGATCGGCGGGCGCTCGCTCGATCGCCGCGGCTCCGCCGAGTTCATCGCCGGCGTCAGCGCCAACGTGGGCGTGGCCTTCGTCCTGCGCGAGGGCTTCCGCGCCCTCTTCAAGGTGGTGCCCGGCGCGGGCCTCGTCGTCTCCGCCGCCATCGCCTTCAGCGGCACCATGGCCATCGGCGCCGCCGCCCGGGCCTACTTCATCCAGGGCGTGTCCCTGGCGGACGCCCGGCGGATCTTCCGGCGCAACCGCCAGAAGAAGGAGTGAGGCGTGCTAATCAGCATGCTCGCCATGACGGACACCCCGACCCTCGATCAGCCCTACGATCCGGCCCTCGTCGAGCCGCGCTGGTACGCGTTCTGGGAGAAGCACGGCGTCTTCGCCGCCACCGACGCGCCGGGCGACACGCGCCCGGTCTACGTGGTGCCCATGCCGCCGCCCAACGTCACCGGCAGCCTGCACATGGGCCACGCGCAGCGCTGCACCCTCGAGGACGCGCTGGTCCGCTGGCACCGCATGCGCGGCTTCAACACCCTGTGGCAGCCGGGCACCGACCACGCCGGGATCGCCACGCAGCTCGTGGTCGAGCGCGCGCTCGCGCGCGAGGGCAAGAGCCGGCACGACATCGGGCGCGAGGCGTTCGTGTCGCGCGTGTGGCAGTGGCGGCTGGAGACCGGCGACCGGATCCTGCTCCAGCAGCGCATCCTCGGCGCCAGCCCGGACTGGTCGCGCTCGAAGTTCACGATGGACCCGGACCTGAGCCGCGCCGTGACCGAGGCCTTCGTGCGCCTCTACGAGCAGGGCCTGATGTACCGGGCCACGCGCCTCATCAACTGGTGCCCGGAGTGCATGACCTCGCTGTCCGACCTCGAGGTGGAGAACGAGGAGGGCGCCAACGGCGAGCTCTTCGAGTTCGCCTACGAGGTGGAGGGCGGCGGCGAGGTGGTGGTCGCCACCACGCGGCCGGAGACGATGCTGGGCGACACCGCCGTGGCCGTCCACCCCGACGATCCGCGCTACCAGGCCATCCACGGCAAGCGCGTCAAGCACCCCTTCGTCGACCGCACCTTCCCCATCGTCACCGACGCCATCCTGGTCGACCCGAAGTTCGGCACCGGCGCGGTGAAGGTCACCCCGGCGCACGACTTCAACGACTTCGCCACCGGCAAGCGCCACGGCCTGGAGGAGATCAACATCCTCGCGCTCGACGGCACCCTCAACGGCAACGCCGGCCCCTTCGCGGGGATGGACCGCAAGGAGGCGCGGCGCGCGGTGAAGAAGGCGCTGGCCGAGAAGGGCCTCGCGCGCGGAGCCAAGCCGCACACGCTCACCCTGCCCCGCTGCCAGCGCTCGGGCGGCGTGGTCGAGCCGATGATCTCGACGCAGTGGTTTCTCAAGATGCAGACCATGGCCGACAAGGCCCTCGACGCGGTGCACTCGGGCAAGACCGCCATCGTCCCCGAGGAGTGGGTCAAGACCTACGACCACTTCCTCGAGAACATCCAGGACTGGTGCGTGTCGCGCCAGCTCTGGTGGGGTCACCAGATCCCCGCCTGGCACGGGCCCGACGGGCAGATCGTCGTCGCCCGCGAGAAGCCGAAGGAGCTCGGCCCGGAGTGGAAGCAGGACGCCGACGTGCTCGACACGTGGTTCTCGAGCGCGCTCTGGCCGTTCTCGACCCAGGGCTGGCCGGACGAGACCGCCGCGCTGAAGAAGTTCTATCCGGCCAGCGACCTCGAGACCGGCTACGACATCCTCTTCTTCTGGGTGGCCCGCATGATGATGTTCGGGCTGCACTTCATGGGCGAGGTGCCCTTCCGGCGCGTGCTCCTGTCCGGGCTCATCGTCGACGAGACGGGCGACAAGATGAGCAAGGTGAAGGGCAACGTGATCGACCCGCTCGATCTGGTCCGCGGCACCAGCTTCGCCGAGATGGCGAAGAAGACGTTGCCCGGCGCGCCCGAGGCCGAGGCCATGGCCAAGTTCAAGAAGGCCTACCCGTCGGCGGCGGCGATGGGCAGCGGCTTCCCCGCCTTCGGCGCCGACGCGGTGCGCTTCACGCTGGCCACCTACCCGCCGACCAACAAGCGCATCGCGCTCGCCCCCAGGCGCATCGAGGGCAACCGCCACTTCCTCAACAAGATCTGGAACGCGACCCGGCTCGCGCTCGACCTGCTGGGCGACTACGCGTGGAAGGAGTCCGGCGCGCCCAAGGGCTTCTACAACCGGTGGATCCGCTCGCGCTTCGCGGCGACCTGCGAGGCGGCGCACGCCGGGCTCGACGCCTTCCGCGTCGACGAGGCGGCGCTCGCCTCGTACCGCTTCTTCTGGAACGACCTCTGCGACTGGTACCTCGAGCTGGTGAAGCCCATCCTGCGCAAGGGCACCGACGGCACCTTCGCCCACCCCGACCTGGTGCCGGAGACGCGCGAGACGCTGGCGTACGTCCTCGAAGGCAGCATGCGCCTCATGCACCCGCTGATGCCGTTCCTCACCGAGGAGCTGTGGCAGCGGGTGCCGCGGCCGCCGTCGCGCAAGGCGACGGTCGCCTTCGGCCCCTACCCCACGCCGGAGAGCGAGCACGACGCGCGCAACGCCGAGGTCGACGCCCAGATGGCGACGCTGCAGGCGATCATCTCCGCGGCGCGCACCGTCCGGAGCGAGCACGACATCGACAAGAAGGCGGAGGTGCCCCTCCACGTGCGCTGCGACGAGCCGGCGCTGGTGGCGTTCCTGCGCGGCCACCACGACGCCATCCGCCAGCTGGTCAAGACCACGGGCGAGCCGGTGTTCGAGGCGCGAGGCGGCGAGCGCGAGGCCGGCGCCACGGTGAGCATCGTGCCCGGCCCGAGCGGTCCCATCGAGGTGCTGGTGGGCCTCAAGGGGCTGGTCACGCGCAGCGACGAGCTGTCGCGCATCGACCGCGAGCTCAAGAAGATCGACAGGGATCTGGGCGCCCTGGAGAAGAAGCTGGGGTCGCCCGGCTTCGTCGACCGCGCCCCGCCCGAGGTCGTCGAGGAGGCCAGGACGCAGCGCGCCACCCTGGTCGACGGCAAGGCGCGCCTCGCCGAGTCGCGCAAGCTCGCCGAGGAGCTGTAGGACGGATGACCGCACCCCTCGACCCGGCGATCGATGCGGCCCTCCAGGCGACGCTCGCGTTCCTGCGCAAGCAGCCCGGGGTCCGCTACGCCGAGGTGCGCTTCGTCGACGACGGGGGCGAGCGCCTGCGCGTGCGCGACGGACGGCCGGAGCAGGTCACGGCCGAGGCGTCGCGCGGCGTCGGCGTGCGCGTCCTGGGCAGCAAGACGTGGGGGTTCGCGTGCAGCGCGGAGGTGACGGAGGAGGCGCTCCTGGCCGCGGCCGCGCGCGCCTGCGCCATCGCGCGCGCCTCGTCGGTCATCGCCCGCGCCGCGGTCGCCTTCCCGGAGCAGCCCGCGTCGCGCGGACGCTACGCGACCCCCGTCGCCGTCGATCCCTTCGCCGTCCCCCTCGAGACCAAGCTGGCGCTGCTCGACGGGCCGGTGCGCGCGCTGCGGGCAGGCGACGCGCGCCTCGCGTCGGCCGAGGCGTGGATGGACTGGACGCGCCAGCACAAGCGCCTGCTCACCACCGAGGGGACCGACGTGACGCAGTCGTTCACCTACGGCGCGTGCGGCATGCACGTCTTCGCCCGCGGCGACGACGGGGTCTCGCAGCGCCGCAGCTATCCGACCTGGCAGGGCGGCGATGGTTTCCAGGCGGGCTGGGAGCGCGTCTCGGCCCTCGACCTCGCGGGCAGCGTGGACCGCGTGCGCGCCGAGGCGCTCGAGCTGCTGTCGGCGCCGCCGTGCCCCGCCGGCACGCGCAACCTGCTGCTCGAGTCGAGCCAGGTGGGGCTCCAGATCCACGAGTCGTGCGGCCACCCCACGGAGCTCGACCGCGCCCTCGGCAGCGAGATCTCGCTGGCCGGCGGCTCGTTCATGCAGCCGCCCATGCTGGGCAAGCTCCGCTACGGGTCGGCGCTGGTGACGCTGGTGGCCGACGCCACCAGCCCCGGCGGCAACGGCACCTTCGGCTGGGACGACGAGGGCGTCCCCGCGGGAAAGCGCGCGCTGGTCGACCGTGGCCTCTTCGTCGACTACCTGTCCAGCCGCGAGACGGCGGCGGCGCTCGGGCGCGCGTCGACGGGCACCATGCGCGCCGACGGGTGGAACCGCACGCCCATCATCCGCATGGTCAACGTGTCGCTCGAGCCCGGCGACGCGGGCTCGCTGGAGGACCTCGTCGCCGCCACCGACGACGGCATCCTCATGGCCACCGACAAGAGCTGGAGCATCGACGACCTGCGCCTCGACTTCCAGTTCTCGTGCGAGGTGGCGTGGGAGGTGAAGCACGGAAGGCGCACGCGCCTGCTGCGCGATCCGTTCTACACCGGCCTCACCCCGCGCTTCTGGGGCTCGTGCGACGCGGTGTGCGGGCCCGCCGACTGGCGCCTGTGGGGCATCACCTCGTGCGGCAAGGGCGACCCCATGCAGATCATGCACGTGGGCCACGGCGCGGCCCCGGCGCGCTTCCGCGACGTCACCGTGGGGAGCGCCTCGTGAACGGCGACGCCCTGCTCGCCCTCTGCCGCGACGTGCTCGCCGCCGCCGGCGAAGCGGAGGTCGAGCTCTACGCGCGCGTCTCGGAGCGTGGTTGCGCGCGCTTCGCCAGCGGCGAGCTGGGGCAGCACATGCAGCTGGCGGAGCCGGCGGCGGTGGTGCGCGTGGCGCACGGCGAGCGCGTCGCCGAGACCGTCACCAGCCGGCTCGATCGCGAGCATCTGGTGGAAGCCGTGCACCGGACGGCGAAGGCGGCGCACCTGGTGCCGGAGGTCGAGGGCTTCCCCGGCTTCGCCGGCGCCGGCGAGCCCACCGGCCCCAGCCCGCCGCGCTTCGCCGCCTCGACGGCGCGCGCCACCCCCGAGGAGCGGGTCGAGCGGCTGTCCCCGGTGCTGAAGGCCATCCGCGACGCCGGCCTGGTGAGCGCGGGGATGCTGGAGACGACGAGCGCCTCGCACGCCATGGCGACCACCGGCGGCTGCGCGCGCGCCCACGACGCCACCTTCGCCTCCTTCCGCGTGTGGGCGCTCGAGACCCCGGGGGCCGGGGGCGCGGCGGGATACGGCGGCCACGCCCACCGCGACGTGACCGAGCTGCGCCTCGCCGAGGAGACCGAGCGCGCCATCCGCGTCTGCGCGCGGTCACGCGAGCCGGCGTCGCTCGACGCGGGCAGCTACGACGTCGTGATGGAGCCGGAGGCCGTGACCGAGCTCCTCGAGTGGCTCACCAACATCGCCTTCGCCGCCCCCGAGGTCGAGCAGGGCTCGAGCCCCGTGGCCGGCCGCCTGGGCCAGGCCATCACCGGCGAGGCCATCGACATCGTCGAGGACCCCCTCTCGGACGATCCCGACCTCGCCTTCGGCGTCCCTTTCGACCGCGAAGGGACCTGGCGCCGGCGCGTGCCCCTCGTCGAGAGGGGCGTCGCCCGGGCCGTCCTCTACGACCGCACCTACGCCGCCCGTCTCGGCGCCGCCTCGACCGGCAGCGCCATGCTCCCCGCCATCGGCTCCGCGGGCGGCGTCGGCGCCACGGCGCTCGCGCTCGGCGCGGGCACGGCGGAGAGCGTCGACGAGCTCATCGGCGGCATCGACCGCGGCCTCTACATCTGCCGCCTCCACTACGTGAACGGCCTGCTCGAGCCGCGGCGGGCGGTGATGACCGGCCTCACGCGCGACGGCTGCTTCCTCGTGGAGAAGGGCAAGATCGCCCGCGCCGTGGGCAACCTGCGCTTCACCGACAGCTTCCTCGAGGCCCTGGCCCGCTGCGATGGGATGACCCGCGCCCGCAAGGCGATCCCCACCTGGTGGAGCGACGCGGGCGCCTACGTGGCCCCGGCGGTGCGCATCCGCGGCTTCCGCTTCAACGGGCGCAGCCAGGAGCGGCACCGGGACTGAGGCGCGGGGGACCCCAAACCTCCCCCGAAGCTCCCCGATATGTCCGGCCCCCTGGGCCCGATCCAGCGGCGGACGAGCCTCCGCTGTGCATCCGCCTAGTCCCGGGAGCCCAAAGTTGCTAATCCCTCCGGCGCCGCCCATGAGCGAGACCAAGAGCAGCGAGCCGTCCAGGCCTTTCCCGCTTGGGCTGGCCCGGCGTGGGCTGACCATCGGCGGCGTCGCCCTCGTGGCCGTGAACCTCGTGCTGATGATGTCCGGCAGCGTCGGCGCCTCGGGCTCGATGCTCGGCGCGCTGCTCTGGGGGGGCGCGGCCGTCTGCTTCCTCGGCGCCTTCGTCGTCTACATGATGGAGCCCGTCAGCCGCCGCGACGCCGCGGCCCCCGCCCAGGGAGCGGAGCCGCCGCCCCCCGCCCCGGCCGAAGCCGACAAGCCGTCGGACGAGCCCGCGAAGGAGGCCGAGAAGCCCGCGTCCGACAAGGGGCCGGAGAGCCAGCCGCCCCTCTTCCGTCGCGGCAACCCGCTGCGCCTCGTGCGCGGCGGCGTCACCGCGCTGGTCGGCTCGCTCCTCACCATCCTCATGATGGCGCACGCCGGGCAGCTGCGCTGGGGGGTGCCCATCGGCGCGTTCTTCGTCGCCGTCGCCTCCTGGGGCGTGATGGACCTGCTGGGCACCTTCGACGACGAGGACGACCGCGTCGTCGCCTCGACCACGCTGGGCGACCTGGCGGCGCCCCTGCTCGGCTTCGTCGCGGCCTTCGTCCTCTTCTGCTGCGCCCTCGGCTTCGCGCAGGCCGGTCGCGGCCTCCCGCAGGCGGCGTGGGGCGTGCTCGTCACCCTCACCTTCGTCCTCGGCGTCGTGGGCGTCTTCCAGATCGGCCGCCACCTCGGGGCCTGGAAGGAAGACGAGGACGGCGTCGACCGGCCGTTCTGGAAGCGCCACGGCTTCTGGCTGGTGGTCATCGCCGCCGCCCTCTACTTCCCGTGCATGGGCAGCTACGCCCTGTGGGATCCGTGGGAGACGCACTACGGCGAGGTCTCCCGCGAGATGCTCGCCAAGGACGACTGGATCAGCCTGTGGTGGGCGCAGGACGGCTGGTTCTGGTCCAAGCCCGTGCTCGACATGTGGATGCAGGCGACCGCCATGGCGACGCTGGGCGTCCACTACCAGCCCGACAAGATGCTCGTCGGCGACGGGACGCAGCCCGTCATGCACCCCGAGTGGGCCGTGCGCGCGCCGGTCGTGCTGCTCACCATCGTCGCCCTCTACCTCCTCTACAAGGGCGTGGCGAAGACCTTCGGGCGCCGCGCGGCGTTCCTCGGCGCCGTGGTGCTGGCCACCATGCCCGACTGGTTCTTCATCGCCCACCAGACGATGACCGACATGCCGTTCGTCGGCGCCATGACGGCGTGCATGGGCCTGGTGCTCATCGGGCTGCGAACGCCCGAGGAGCAGATGGCGCGCGCCTACGAGGTGCGCGTGGGGCGGGTGCGGCTGCGCCTCACCGCGTGGCACCTGGTCTTCGGGGTGATCCTGGTCTGCGCGTTGCCGCAGATCTACTACCTCTTCTCGCGCAACTTCGAGTTCCTCTGGCGGCCGGGCGCCCACGGCTTCCGCCCGCACTGGGACGAGTTTCGCAGCGGCTCCGGCGGCGGCAACTGCGGCCTGCCCGGCAACGAGGACTGCAAGGCGACGCTGCCGGCGAGCATCCCGCACTCGACGGGGGCGAACCCCGAGTCGTTCTGGGGAGCCATCTGGCGCACGGTCGGCGCCTTCGAGCCGGCCTTGCAGGCCCTGGTGTGGGCGGTGGTGCTGGGCCTGGTGCTCTACATGAACTGGGGCGAGCGGCGCTCGCGGCGGCTCTTCTACCTGGCGGCGTGGTTCTTCGCCGCCGTCTCGACGCTGGGCAAGGGCCCGGCCGGCTTCGGGCTGCCCATGCTCTGCACCTTCGCGTACCTCTGCGCCTCGCGCCCGGGCGAGGAGCTCTACGCGCGGCTCCAGCGCGTGGTGCGCGAGATCACGCAGTTCGAGCTCATCGGCGGGCTGCTCATCATCCTGGCGGTGGCGCTGCCCTGGTACGTGGCGATGTACGTGCGCCACGGCAGCCCCTTCATCGACCGGCTCATCTTCCACGACATGTTCAACCGCGCGTTCAACCACGTGCACGACACCAACGAGGGCGACGACACGAGCTTCCGCTTCTACGCCTGGCAGCTCGGGTACGCGCTCTTCCCCTGGACGGGACTGGCGCCGGTGGGCCTGCTGTGGTGGCTGCGGCGCGGCACGACGCAGCGGGACAGCGACCGCACCGACACGTCGGTCCTGCTGTTCATGTGGTTTCTCTTCGCCTTCGCCCTGTTCTCGTTCATGGGCACCAAGTTCCACCACTACATCTTCCCGGCCGTGCCCCCGGTGGCGATGCTCATCGGCGTCGTGCTCGACGACATGCTGGGCAAACGGTCGCCGGCGCGACCGGGCTCGCTGCCGGCCTACGTGCTGGGGGTGCTGTGCGGCGCCGCGCTGCTCGTGCTGGGCATCGCCCGCATGCTGCCCGGCTCGTTCCTGGGGACCAAGCCCGACGGGCAGCTCGGGCCCGCCGCGGTGGGCGTGGGCGGCGTGCTGGTGGCGGCCGGCGTGGGGATGCTCGCCCTCTTCGTCGCCCTCTTCCGCGCGCGGGACGACGAGCCGGCGCCCGCGGAGGACACCCGGGACGCGCACGCGTCGCGCGTGCTGGCGGCGGGGGCGGTGGCGGGGGCGCTGCTGCTGGTCCTCGTGGCGCGCGATCTGGTCATCAAGCCCGAGGGGGCCGATCAGCCCGGCGCGATCCGGCTGCTCCAGCTCTTCACCTACAACTACCGGCGCCCCTGGCCCGAGTCGCTCGACTTCTCGGCGGCGCTGACGGCGTTCGGGGCGGTGGCGGTCGTCCTGATGCTGGCGCTGGCGGTGCGGGCGGTGCGCCGGCACGCGGTCGTGGCCATGTGCGCCTTCGCCTTCGTCTGGGCGCTGTGGGGCCTCGACGTCTACATGGAGAAGACGGCGCAGCACTGGGGCCAGCACGAGGTCATCGCCGCGTACTACGCCGATCGCGCGTCGCCGGACGAGACGCTGGTCGCCTACCAGATGAACTGGAAGGGCGAGAACTTCTACACCGGCAACCACATCCCGGCCTTCGTCTCCACGGGGCAGACCTTGACCACCTGGCTCAAGGGCAAGCGCGACGGCGGGGCCAAGGTCATGTACTTCGTCACCGAGCACGGGCGCATCGGCGGCCTGAAGAGCGAGGTCGGCGCGAAGTCGTACCGCGAGGTCACCGACAAGACCCTGTGCAACAAGTTCGTGCTGGTGCGGGCCGAGCTCTGAGACGGTAGGCCGAGCCGCGCCCCGCGGAAGAGGCCCCCCTGGCGCGTGCCGCGATGCGGCACTAGACTGAATGGCGATTCATTCAGGGGGGACTGCCCAGGAGACGCCCACCGTGTCCAAGCCCATCCAAGCGATCAACCGCTACAAGGCCGATCTGCGCGAGCTGCAGTTCCTGCTGTTCGAGCAGTTCCGGATCGGCGAGCTGCTGGGCAAGGCGCCGTTCGACGCCTGGGGACCGGACGAGTGCAGGTCGTCGCTGACCGAGTGCTACCGCTGGGTGCGCGAGGTCATCGGGCCGCTCAACGCCCCGGCCGACGCCGAGGGGTGCCGCGTCGAGAACGGCGCCGTCTTCACCCCCAAGGGCTTCAAGGCCGCCTGGAAGAGCCTCTACGAGGCCGGGTGGAAGCAGATCGCCGTCGACGCCGAGTACGGCGGGGCCGGCGCGCCGCACTCGCTCCAGGTGATGATCGAGGAGATGATCAGCGGCGCCAACACCGCCTTCGCCATGTACGCGGGCCTGGCCTTCGGCGCGGCCGAGGTCATCGAGTCGTTCGGCACCGACGAGCAGAAGCACCTGTACGTGGGGCGCATGTTCGGCGGGCAGTGGGGCGGCACCATGTGCCTCACCGAGCCGCAGGCGGGCAGCGACGTGGGCAGCGCCAAGACGTCCGCGTCCAAGAACGCCGACGGCAGCTACACCCTCCGCGGCACCAAGATCTTCATCTCCGGCGGCGACCACGATCTGGCCGACAACGTCATCCACCTCGTGCTGGCGCGCGTCGACGGCGCCCCCGCCGGCACCAAGGGGCTCACGCTCTTCATCGTCCCCAAGATCCGCGCGCAGGCCGACGGCACCCTGGGCGAGGCCAACGACGTCTTCGTGGCCAACATCGAGCACAAGATGGGGATCAACGGCTCGGCCACGTGCATCCTCAACTTCGGCGACTCCGGCAAGTGCATCGGCTGGCCGGTGGGCGGCGACGCCAAGCTCAACCAGGGCATGCCGCAGATGTTCAAGCTGATGAACAGCGCGCGCATCGCCGTGGGCGTGCAGGGCCTCAGCGTCGCCTCCAGCGCGTTCCTCAACGCCCTCGAGTACGCCAGGGAGCGCAAGCAGGGCTCGGCCATCACCCACTGGAAGGACGCCACCGCCCCGCGCGTCCCCATCCTCGAGCACGCCGACGTGCGCCGGATGCTCATCGACATGAAGGCCAAGGTGGAGGGCATCCGCGCCCTGGCGGTGAAGCTCGCCAACCACCAGGACCACGTGCGCGCGCTCCAGGGCAAGGACGAGACGAAGCTCGCCTACCACCAGGGCCAGGTCGACCTGCTGGTGCCGCTGGTCAAGGCCTACGGCAGCGACCAGGGCTTCCGCATCTGCGAGACCGCCATCCAGACCTACGGCGGCGCCGGCTACACGCGCGACTACCCCGTCGAGCAGTACTGCCGCGACGCGAAGATCTTCAGCATCTACGAGGGCACCAACCACATCCAGGCCATGGACCTGGTGGGCCGCAAGCTCGGGCAGGCCGGCGGCGCCAACATGCAGGCGTACCTGGCCGACATCGGGCAGTTCGTGCAGAAGCACACGGGCGACCCCGTCCTCGGCGCGGCCGTGAAGACGCTGAGCCTCGCGCAGGAGGCCCTCGGCGGCAGCACCATGCGCCTTCTCATGTGGTTCCAGACCGGCAACATCCCCATGGTCCCGCTCCAGGCCAACCGCTTCCTCGAGATGATGGCGGAGACCACCGTGGCCTGGATGCTCCTCGAAGGCGCCGCCATCGCCATCGAGAAGAAGAAGAAGAGCGTGACCGCCGGCCACCCCGACGAGGCGTTCTACGACGGCAAGATCGCCGCGGCGCTCTACTACGCGCGCAACGTCCTTCCCGGCGTCGAGCTCAAGGCCAGGATGATGACCGACGAGGACAGGTCGCCGCTCGACATCGGCGACGCGGCGTTCGCGACGGTGTGAGCGGCCCCGCGCGGGGGACGGACGGTCACTCGCAAGACTTCAGGCAGTCGTCGTAGGACTTGCACGCCGCGGCGAAGTTCGCCGGCGGGTTGGTGCACGTGCCGGCGTTGCCGCCGTTGGCGATGATCTGGTTGGCGATGCTCTGGCAAGCCGCCGCGTCGCAAGCCGAGGCGTCCTGCGAGGCTCCGCCGGTGCTGCTGCTCGAGCAGGCTACGAGGCCAACGAGACCGGTGAAGCTGAAGAGGCGGAGAACGAGGCCGCGGAGGCTCATGGCGCGCGCGAGGGTAACCTGCCTTGACCTGGTGCGTCGAGGCAGCTAGAAGCTCGTGCTTCCGACATTTTCCGGCTTAGCTCAGTCGGTAGAGCAGGCGGCTGTTAACCGCCGGGTCGCAGGTTCGAGTCCTGCAGCCGGAGCCAGGGCCCCCGAAGGGGGCCCAGCGCCGGCTGCAGAACGTCGAGCGACGTTTGCTCGGCCTGCGGCCTCGCCAATGGCGACGAGTCCTGCAGCCGGAGACCGCGCAGTCACGCCCCGGGCGCGCGCGCCACAGCGAAGATGCGCCAGGTGCCGGGCACGCCCTTCAGCTCGCGCTCACCGCGGTCGGCGAGCTCGATTCCCGTCCCGGCGACGAGGTCCTTCACCGAGCTGGAGACAAGCACCTCACCCGGACCCGCCGCGGACATGATGCGCGCCGCCGCATGCACGGCCACACCACCGATGTCGCTGCCGCGAAGCTGGACGCCGCCGATGTGCAGGCCCGCACGGATGCGGATGCCCAGCGGCTCGACCCCCCTTGCGATCGCCGTGGCGCTGCTGATGGCCCTCGCCGGCCCGTCGAAGACCCCGAGGACGCCGTCGCCCGTGGACTTCACGAGCCGGCCTCGATGCCGTTCGATCTCGCGCAGGGCCAGCGCGTCGTGCTCGTCGAGCAGGGTGCGCCAGCGGCGGTCTCCGAGCTCCGCGGCCCGCTCGGTCGATGCGACGATGTCGGTGAACAGGATGGTGGCCAGCGCCTCCTCGGGATCGCGGAGCGATCGGCTGCCGGTCAGGAACTCCCCGATGTCCGCCACCACGGCGTCGCAGTCTCCGAGGAAGGGCATGTGGTCTTCGCCGGGATGCTCCTTCCACACTGCCCCGGGGATGTTCTTCGCGAGGTAGCGCCCGGCGCTCGCGGGCACCACGCGGTCCCCCATGCGGTGCACGACGAGGGTGGGAACGCGCACGGCGGGGAGCAGGTCGCGCACGTCGATGGAGCAAGCCATCCGGAAGAGCGCCAGCGCCTCGCCCGGGCGAGCGGATGTGCGCTCCCAGTGCGCGACCCAGCGCTCGAGCCGAGCCACGCCAACCGCTGCCGGCGCGAACATCGGTGCGAGCACTCCGGTGCCCCACGCGCCGTCGATCAGCGCGCCGAAGGACTGGATGACCGCCTCGCGATCGACCGTTCTT
>DATBQU010000138.1:0-3451 GCA_036560665.1 Polyangiaceae bacterium | reverse complement strand
GTGGGCTGCCGCTTCCACGCCAAGAACACCCTCGACCAGAACTACCTGTGGCTCGCCGAGAAGCGCGGAGCGCGCGTGCAGCCCGAGTCGCGCGTCGTCGACGTGCGCGCGCTTGCGGGCGGCGGCTTCGAGCTGACCGTCGAGGCGTCGACGGGGTGGCGGCACGCGCGGAGCACCTTGCGAGCGCGCCACGTGGTGGTCTCGGCGGGGTCGTTCGGAACGGTGGAGCTTCTCATGCGGTGCAAGGAGCGCGGGTCGCTGCCCGCGCTGTCGGGCGCGCTCGGGCACTACGTCCGCACCAACAGCGAGGCCCTGCTCGCGGTCCGTTCGCGCCGGCGCGACGTGGACTACTCGCGCGGCATCGCCATCACCAGCGGCGTCTACGTCGACGACAAGACGCACATCGAGGTGTGCCGCTACAGCGCTGGCTCGGACGCCCTGGCGCCCCTGGCCACGGTGCTCACCGACGGGGGCCCTCCCTGGCCGCGCTGGATGCGCTGGCTCGGCACGCTGCTGCGTCACCCGCTGCAGTTTCTGCGGACGCTCGTCCCCATGGGCTGGTCCAGATACGGGGCCATCCTGCTGGTGATGCAGCCGGTGGACAGCCACCTGCGCTACGTGATGCGGCGCCGCTGGTGGTGGCCCTTCGGGCGCACCCTCGACAGCGCGCGCGGGACCGCCAAGCCCGTGCCGGTCTACATCCCGGTCGCCAACGCGGTCGCGCGGCGCATGGCGGAGAAGATGGACGGCATCCCGCAGAGCGGCCTCATCGAGGTGCTGCTGAACAAGCCGACGACGGCGCACATCCTCGGCGGCTGCCCCATCGGCACGTCCCCCGAGACCGGCGTGGTGGACACGCAGTGTCGCGCCTACGGGCACGAAGGCCTCTACGTGATCGACGGCTCGGTCATCCCGGCCAACCTGGGGGTCAACCCCAGCCTGACCATCACGGCCATGGCGGAGCACGCCATGAGCCACGTGCCGATCAAGCCGGGCGCCGAGCTCCGGCCGGCGCGCGTCCCCGAGCGGGCGGACGCGGCCCATGACGCGGAGTCGCGTCCGTGAGCCACGTGCGACCGTCCGCGCTCGCGCTCGCGCTCCTGGGGGGCCTGGTGCTGGCGTGCCACGCCAAGCCTGCCGACGGCGCCGGCGAGTCGGTGGGCATCCCCGCCTGCGACGCCTGGCTCACCAGGCGCGACGAGTGCCTGCGCAGGATCGACCCGGGCGCGAGCGCGGCGCTGCGCCTCCGCCTCGACGCCGAGCGCGAGGAGGTGAAGACCGCCGCGACCACGCCCGACGGCCGGGCCGCCATCGGCCGGACGTGCATCGCCCTCCTCCAGGAGCTGCGCAGCGATCCCGAGTGCCGGTAGCTACAGCGCGTGCTCTCGCTTCGTGCGCTCGAAGGTCCGGATGATCGCATCGGCGATGCTCTCCGCCTCGGGCGGCACGGCGAGGGGCTCGGAGAAGACGATGCGCAGCGGGCCGCCGCGAACGAAGGGGCTGCCGCGCGGCATGCGATCGTGCCCCCCCACGACGGTGATGCACACGACGGGGCGCGCCGCGGCCTCGGCCAGCATCAGGGCCCCGCGCTTCATGGGCAGCAGACGCCCGTCCGCGCTGCGCGTGCCCTCGGGGCTGATCAGCACGCACTCTCCGGCGAGCACGCGCTCCGCGGCGCGGGCGATGGCCGGGCGCCACTGGCCCTCGTCGTTGCGGTCGAGGTGCACGTGCCCCGTGTTCCGGAGCTGGCGCCCGTAGCCGGGCACGCGGGCGACCTCGTTGTTGTAGAGCGTGAAGAAGGGGCGCGGAATGGCGGCCGCCAGCACCAGGTGATCGAGGTGCGTCTCCTGGTTCCACATGAACACGAGCCCGCCCTCTGCCGGGACGCGCTCGGCGCCGAGGACGTCCAGCGCCACGCCCAGGCGCCCCAGCGTCGCGCGGAACCGCCCGCGCACGATGCGCAGCCCGTCCTCGGTGAGGGTGGAGAGGGCGGTCCCGCGCGCCATGGTCAGGATCATGGGGAGGACGTCGGTCACCGCGACGCGCGCGGTCCGGGCGACGTCGCGCGCGGAGGGGCGTGTGGGCATGACGCCTCTACCGTACAATGCGGGCCATGGCTCGACGAAGGCTGTCCCTCGCGCTCCTGCCGTGCCTTCTCCTCGCCGGCTGCGGGGGCGCGACGCCCGCCGCCCAGGCGCCCGCCCCCGTCGTCGACAGCAATCCCGCGGCGCCGGTGCCGCAGAACGCGCCCGTCGACGCCGGCAAGGACTGCGTGAAGGCCGAGGGCAAGTGCGGCGGCGGCGTGTGCGCCGTCACGGTGAAGAACGACTGCGGCGATCCCGTGCGCTGCGAGCTGGTCATCGCGGTCACGTGCGACTCGCAAGGCGGAACGAGCGCCGCGAACGGCGACGACCACGTCACCGTCGCCTCGCACGCGACCGGCGAGGTCGACGCGCAGGCGGGGTGCTCCGGCGGGCAGATCCTGCGGACCGAGGTGCAGAAGCTCGCCTGCAAGTGACGAGCGCCGCGGCCGTCACCATGGCCAGGAGGGCGGCGAGCGACGAGCCGGGCGCGTCGGCCGTGCGACACCCGCACCCCGAGCTGCCGGCGGGGGTGGCGTTGTCGCCTCCGCCCGCCCCGCCGTCGTCGCCGCCGCCGGCCTCCGGCGAGACTGCCGCGTCCCCCGTCCCCGGGGCCCCCTCCGCGCCTCCGTCCGAAGGCGCGGGCGTTCCCCCTCCGGTCAGCGTGACCACGCCGTAGCCCGGCACGGGGATGCTGGCCTTTCCGCCCGCGACGTTGACGGCCGACGCCTGCCAGAGCTTGCCCGAGCTCGAGGTGAACGCCGACAGGGAGGTGATCCCCGCCGGCGTGGCGGGCAGATCGACCTCGACGGTGGCGGCCGTCGCCGCCTCGTTGACGAGGACCACGGTGAGCGACCCGGTCGCGTCTTGCACGAAGGCGCTGGCCAGGAGCGTCGTGCTCCCGCCGCCCACGGTCGCCGCCACCCTCTGCGCCCCGGGCCGCACCGCACGGAAGAAGTGCTTCGCCGCGACGTACTTGGGCCCGTTCGCCAGCTGCGTGGCGTCGGTGAGCGGCTCGACGTGCGCGTCGTCGGCGGGGCTGCCGTCGGTGAGCTGCCAGTACAGCCACGCGCTCTGCTGCCCGGTGGTGAGCGCCTGGTGGATCTTCACCGCGATCGAGAACGCGCCCTGGTCGGGAAAGCCCCCCGTGCTCGACGACGCCAGCCACTCGGGCTTCTCGCCGGAGGTCTCCGTCATCCACGACGGCTTGCCGTACGAGGCGAATCCCTTGACGGTCGCGGGGATGCCGGCGGCCGGGCTCGTCTGCCAGCCGTTCGCCCACCAGGCCCACATCTGCGAGCTGGCGCCCGCCGAGCTCACGCCGTCGGAGCCGTACCCGTGGATGGCGAAGCCGGCGATGGCGGCGCTGG
>DATBQU010000137.1:0-13250 GCA_036560665.1 Polyangiaceae bacterium | reverse complement strand
ATCCGAAGAGCGAGTACGCGGCCGTGATCCCGCGCTTCATCACCGCCGCCCTGCGCAAGGAGCGGCCGGTGGTCTTCGGCGACGGCGAGCAGACGCGCGACTTCTGCTTCATCGAAAACGCGGTGCGCGCCAACCTCCTGGCGGCGACGACGTCGAGCAAGCTCGAAGGGCAGGTGGTGAACGTGGCGTGCGGCGAGCGGACGTCGCTCAACCAGCTGCTGGGGTACATCGGCGACCTGTCCGGCGTGCGCCTCGAGCCCGAATACCGGCCGACGCGCGCCGGCGACGTGCGCGACTCGCTGGCCGACGTCCGCGCCGCGCGCGACCTGCTGGGGTACGAGCCTGCGGTCGACGTGCGCGAGGGGCTGAGGCAGACGTTCGAGGCCTTCCGTCGCTTCACCCGGTGACGCTCCCAAGGACAAGACCATGCATCGTTCCATCCTCGCCGCCGGGGCGCTCGCGCTCACCGGGTGCCTCTACACCGACGTGCGCGCCCCGCTGTCGTACGGCTCGGCGACCCCCGGAGACGCGGGCGGCAACCTCGGTCGCGAGGTCACCGGCTCGGCCTGCAACACCGCCATCCTGTGGCTGGTGGCCTTCGGCGACGGCGGCTACGACGCGGCCGTCAAGGACGCGCGCGCCGAGTCGAACGCCCCCTTCCTGGTCGACGTGAAGGCGGACACCTCGTACAAGAACGTCCTCTTCGGCATCTACCAGCACCAGTGCACGACCATCACCGCGCGCGTGCCCGCGGGTCCGGCGTCGCCGCCCCCCGCCACCGCGAGCGCGGCGCCGTGACACGGCGGTCCGTACCGGCGCTGCTCGTGCTGAGCGCGCTGACGGCCTGCGCCCTGCCGCAGAGCCAGATCCCCGTCCTCGACGGCACCATCTACCAGGGGACCAGGGACCCCATGCAGTACCGCTCCGCGCTGCCCCACGAGGGGCGCTTCGATCGGGCCGGGCCCCGGGAGGCGTCGGGCGAGGCCTGTCGGAGCATCCTCACCTTCCCGCCCTCGCCGCCGGCGGTGTTCAAGGGGAGCGACGTCGCGCTCGCGTACCTGCCGTGGCCGAGCTTCGCCATCCTCGGCGGCAACGACGGCTACGCGCTGGCGATGAAGCGCGCGCGCGAGTCCGCCGGCGGCGCCCCGCTCTTCGACGTGCGCGCGGACCTGCACACGACGGCGTGGCTCGGCATCTGGCGAACCGAGTGCGTCGAGATCCACGCGCTGGTAGGCACGGCGCTGGCGGCGGCCGCCCGCTGACGCCACGTTGAGGATGTGTGGAGGCCGGCGGGACCGCCCCTTTCCCGCTCCGGCAGGCGTCCCTACCCTGCCCTGAGCCATGCCCCTGCCTCCCGGCCCGTCGCTGCCCCCCGCCATCCAGGTCCTGCGCTGGATGCGCGTCCCCTTCAACGTGCTCGAGGACGGCCAGGCGCGCTTCGGCGACGCGTTCACGATGCGCCTGCCGGGCCTGGTGAGCGGCGTGGTCGTCGTGTCCGATCCGCTGGCGGTGAAGGACGTGTTCGGCCTGGGCCCGGACCAGGGCCACGCCGGCAAGGCCAACTTCGTCCTCAAGCCGCTGCTGGGCGAGCACTCGCTGCTGCTGCTCGACGGGGCGGAGCACATCCGCCAGCGCAAGATGATCCTGCCTGCCTTCCACGGCGAACGGATGCACGCCTACGGCCGGGCGATGATCGACATGACCCACGAGTCGATCGATCGCTGGCCCCTCGGCACGCGCTTCGCGGTGCACACGCCGATGCAGTCCATCACGCTGCAGGTGATCCTGCGCACCGTCTTCGGGCTCGAGGAGGGACCGCGCTTCACCGAGCTGGCCGACCTGCTGCGTCGCACGCTCGACGTCGGCTCGCATCCCATCCTGCTCATGCCCTTCATGCAGCGCGACCTGGGGCCGCTCAGTCCCTGGGGGCGCTTCCTGCGCACCGCCGCGAAGGCGAGCGACATCCTGCGCGCGGAGATCCGGGCGGGCCGCGCCAAGGGAACGGCGGGGCGGCAAGACGTCCTGGCCATGATGCTCGACGCGCGCGACGAGCACGGGGAGCCGCTGAGCGAGGACGAGGTGCACGACGAGCTGGTGACGCTCCTGGTGGCGGGCCACGAGACCACGGCGACCGCGCTGGCCTGGACGCTGCGCTGGCTGCTGCCCGACCGCGGCCTGGTCGGCCGGCTGAAGGAGGAGATCGCCGGCGCGGGCGGGGACCCGCTGCGCATCGCGAAGCTCGAGCTCCTCGACGCGACGGTGAAGGAGTCGCTCCGCCTGCAGCCGGTGGTGCCGCAGGTCGGCCGCGTGCTGATGGAGCCGACCAAGATCGGCGGCCTGGAGCTGCCGGCGGGCGTCTTCGTCTCGCCCTCCATCTACCTCGTGCACCGGCGGCCCTCGCTCTACCCGGATCCCACGCGCTTCCGTCCCGAGCGGTTCCTCGACTTCAAGCCGGCGGCCTGGGAGTTCCTGCCCTTCGGCGGCGGGCTGCGGAAGTGCGTCGGCGCGGCGTTCGCGCTGTACGAGATGAAGATGGTCCTCGCCACCATGCTGCCCCGCGTGGAGATGCGCCTGGCGACCGACCGCGTGCGGCCCGTGCGCCGCGCGGTGACGATCACGCCCTCCGACGGGCTGCCGGTGATGGTGACGGCGAAGCGCTCGCGCGAGTCGGCGGCGCGGGCGGCCTAGCGCGGGCGACGAGCCCCGGGGGCGCTCTGGCTCCTTCGCCACTCGCTGCGCGGCTTGCGGCGGCGTTCACGGCGGCTGCCGAGGGCGTGTCCGATCTTGCCGCGCGGGGGCCCGACGTCACGCCACCCGCGCACCCAGTCCTGGTGCGCGACGCTGGCGTACCCGCCGGACAGCACGTGGAACGGGCGCACGCAGTGCCCGCGGTGGTCGAAGGGCACGCTGTCCGGGGCGTGGAAACCCTCGAACCACGCCGGGGTGACGAAGTCCGAGACCCGCACGCCGTCGATGAAGTAGCTGTAGCGATCGTCCTGCACCGCGTCGCAGATCTCGTACGCGAAGAGGCGCGCGTGGTGGTGCTCGAACCCGACCACGGTGAGGCTCATGTAGGGATCGGCCAGCAGCTCGAGCAGCTCGTGGCTGGCCGTGCTCGACCAGCCTCCCGTCTCGCCGATGACCTTCTCCGCCAGCACCTTGCCGAGAGGCAGCCCGCTCTGGGTCGTCTCGTGCCACCCGTCCTCGGCCGCGCGCACGGCGCCGTCGGCGATGACGATCTGCCACGCGCCCGGGTCCTGCCGGCCCTGGGGGACGAGCTCCACCTCGGCGCGGATGCCGTAGGCCGGGGCGAAGTGCTGGCGCGCCTGCTTGCGCAGGGCGCGGACGACGGTGCGCGCGTCGGCGTAGGACACCACGGTGCTGGCGTGGACGAACTGGACGTGCGCGGAACGCATCCCGGCCAGGCTAACCGCGCGGCTCGCGCCGTGCGATACCCGGCAAGAGACCGTCTTCGCTCGGCTTTCACCTCGGCCCCCCCCGCGGGCAGGCCGTCCGGCGCGGGTGAGCCGTCCGGGCTCCACGCCGCTACTATTTCGCCGTGGTTCCTCCTGCCTCCGTCCGGCTGCTCCGTGTGGCGGGCCGCTCCCCGTCGGGGCACGAGGACCGCCCGCCCGCCGACGGGCCCGGCGACGCGGAGGTGGCCCGCCTCGCCCGGGACCGGGATCCGCGGGCGGCGACGCTGGTGTGGGACCGCTACTCGGGCATGGTCCGCGGGATCCTCTACCGCTCCGTCGGGCCCGGGCACGACGTCGAGGACCTGCTGCAGGACGTCTTCGTCGGCTTCTTCCGGAACGTCGGCTCGCTGCGCGACCTGTCGTCGCTGCGGTCGTTCCTGGTGGGCATCACCCTGCGGACCGCGCGCACGGCGCTGCGCAAGAAGCGCGTGCGCCGCTGGCTGCACCTCTCGGACGACGGGACGGTCCCCGAGGTGGCGACCGACGACGGTGACCCGCGTACGCGCGAGGCGGTGCGGCGCCTCTACGCCATCCTCGACGAGCTCGCCGACCGCGATCGACTGGCCTTCGTGCTGCGCCACGCCGAGGGGCACGAGCTCACCGAGACGGCGGCGGCGGTCGGCGTCTCGCTGGCGACGGTGAAGCGGATGCTCCAGCGCGCCGAGGCGCACGTGCACGCGCGCGCCAGGGACGACGAGCTCTTGAGCGCGTGGACGGGGGGGGGCCATGAGTGACGTCCGGTCCGGCGCGGCGCGACGCCTGGAGAAGCTCGGCGAACGGATGCGCGAGGTGACGCCGCCGGCGTCACTGCAGCAGCACCTGGAGGGGCGGGCGCGCCTCATCGCCTCGGTGGAGAAGATGCGCAAGCCGTCGCGGGCGCGCCCGGCGCTCGTGGCGTTCGCCTTCGCGGCGGCCGTCGCCGCGGCGGTGCTGCTCGTCCTGCGCATGCGCGCGGCGCCGCCGGCCATCGCCTGGCACGTGGAGAACGGCGCCGTGGGCGCGCAGGGGTACGTCAGCATCCCGCCGACGGCCCCGAGCGCGCGGCTCGTCTTCGACGACGGGAGCGACGTCGCGCTGGCGCCCGGCTCGCGCGGGCGCGTGGCGGCGACGACCGCGGTGGGTGCCGAGGTCGTGCTGGAACAGGGACGCGCCCGCGTGCGCGTGCAGCACCGCGAGCGCACGCGGTGGATGGTCGACGCCGGTCCCTTCGCGGTGAAGGTGACGGGAACGGAGTTCATGGTGGCCTGGGCGGCAGAGGCCGAGACGCTCGACGTCTGGATGCGCGACGGTCGCGTGGTGGTCACGGGACCCGTGCTCGGCGACGCGCTGACGCTCTCGGCGGGGCAGCACCTGCGCGCCCGCCTGCACGACGGCACCGTGCAGATCGACACCGAGGCCGAGCCCCCGGAGGCGCTGGGTGCGCTGGCGCCGCCTCCCGCGCCGAGCGGGTCCACGCTGGTCGTGCCCGGCGTCGAGCTGGCCGGACCGAACGCGGCCGGGCCCACGCCCGGGATCCCTGGACCCACGTGGTCGAAGCTCGTCGCCTCCGGCGACTTCGCGCGCGTCGTTCACGAGGCGGAAGGCGAAGGGGTGGGGCACGCCATCGCCGCGAGGCCGCTGGCCGACCTGCGCGCGCTGGGCGACGCCGCGCGCTACTCGGGGAACCCCTCGCTGGCCAGGCGCGCCTACGCGGCGGTTCGCGCGCGCTTCCCCTCGAGCGGCGAGGCGCGCACGGCGGCGTTCCTGCTCGGGCGCGTCGCGGAGGAGCAAGATCACGCGAGCAGCGAGGCGGTGCGCTGGTACGATACCTACCTGGCGGAGGCGCCCGGCGGCGCGTTCGCGGGCGATGCGCTGGGACGAAAGATGGTGCTGGTGTCGAAGTCGCAGGGACGTGACGCAGCCAGGCCGCTGGCCGAGCGGTACCTCCAGCGCTTCCCCGCCGGCCCCTACGCCGCCGCGGCACGCGATCTCGCGCCATGAGAGGCGGCGCCGTCGGCGTCGCGGCGCTGGCCACCGCGACGCTGGCATCGCTGACGACCACGGAGGCGGCGAGCGCGGGACCGTCCCGCGTTCTCCTCGTGCGCGACCGCGGCGCGGACGCCGTGATCGATCGCGCCGAGGTGCGGCTGGCCGCGGAGCTGCGCGCCGCGGGCTTCGAGGTCGAGGAGCGCGTGGTCGAGGGGGATGACGACGCACGGAAGCTGATCGAGGAGCCGGGAGACACCGGGCCGTTCGCGACGGTGCTCCTCCGGCGCACGGGGGCCCGGGCGGCGACCGACGTGTGGGTGGCGGACCACGTCACGCACAAGACCGTGGTGCGCCGGATCGGCTCGCGTGGCGCCGGCGAGGGGGCAGACCGTGCCCTCGCATTGCGGGTCGTCGAGCTGATGCGAGCCAGCCTGGTCGAGGGGCTCGTCCTGCCCCCGGTCGAGGACGAGCCGTCCTCCCCCGAGCCCTTGTCCCCAGCCCCGGCACCGCCCGACGTCGCGGCCTGGACGCGCGAGGCCATCCACGTGCCGGTGCCCACCACGTCGCGGGTCGTGCTCGGCGTGGGCGTCGCCGCGGCCTTCGCCGGTCCGGACGTGGGGATGGCCGTGGCCCCGGAGGTGCGCGTGGCCTGGCGGGCGTCGGACATGTGGAGCCTGGGCCTGATCGCGGCAGGGCCCGGCTTCGGTGGGCGCGTGGTCGGCGTCGAGGGGAGCGCGACGGTCCGGCAAGAGCTGGCGCTGATCGAGGTGGCGTTCGAGCCACCGACGGGTGGGCCGGTGCGGGCGTTCCTCGCCGCCGGGGCAGGCGCGTATCACCTCTACGCGAGCGGAGACGCCACCAGCGGCTTCGTCGGTCACGGAGACGATGCATGGGCCGCGCTCGGCGCCGCCGGAGGGGGCGTGCGCGTCCGCCTCGCGGGGGCGGCCTCCGTCGTCCTCGACGTACGCGAGCTCCTGGCCTTGCCGCGCCCCGTCCTCGTCTTCGGCGCCGAGCGCGTCGCCGCGTCGATGCACCCCGGTACGCTGGGTGGCCTGTCGCTGGCGGTGGATCTGTGAGCCGGCGCCCGGCCTTCCTCGCCGCGGCGAGCGTCCCAGCTCTCCTCTGGTTCGCAGGATGCGGCGACGTGACGGTCCAGCCGATCGACGTGGGCCTGCTGGGGGACACGCGGGACGCGGGCGGCGACGTCTCCGCGGACGTGTCCGCGCCGCCCGACGCGCCCGCGTTCATCGACGCCTCCGGCTTCTGCCAGGGGCACGGCCCCATCCCGCTGCCCGGCTCCGACCAGTGCACCGGCGACCTGGCGCACCTGTTCCGCTTCGCCGCGTGCGCGTGCGGGTCGCTCGACGCGTCCGGCCGCCTCACCACCGACTCATTCGACTCCAGCGGCGACGGCGGCGCCGGCAGCGGCCAGGCGGCGTCGATCGCCGCCAACGGCGCCGTCGCCACCAACGCGCACACCACCCTGGGCGGCTCCGTGTACGCGGGCGGGGCCGGCGTCGCGCAGGGCTCCGCCGCGGTCACGCTGCGCGGCGACGGCACGGTGGCGCACGATCTGCTGTCGGGAGGCGACGTCCTGGTCGGCGGCATCTACCAGGTGGGCGGCGATCTCGACTCCACGGGGAACGTCACCATCCAGTCCGGCAGCCTGTCGGTGGTGGGGACGGTGCACCTGACCGCCGGGCACTCCGCCAGCGGCGTGACGGCCGGCGGCGGCGTGGCCAGCGACGGCACGGCGGTCGCCCCTCCCTGCGACTGCTCGCGCCCGATCGACATCGCGGGCATCGTGGCCGCGCACCAGAGCGACAACGACGACGGCGCGCTCGGCCTGGCGACGACCGCGCTCGATCACCCGCCGTCACCGGTGCAGCTCCCCTGCGGCCGCTACTACGTCGACGGCGTGCAGGGAGGGACGGTGCAGCTGCTCGTCCAGGGGCGCGTCGCGCTCTTCGTCGCCGGCGACGTGTCGGTCGACCAGGGGCTCGAGATCGACCTCGCGCCCGACGCCGAGCTCGACCTCTTCGTCTCGGGCAACGTATCGCTCCAGGGCGCCACCACCCTGGGCAACGTGAGCGCGCCCGCCCGGGTGAGGCTCTACGTGGGCGGACCCACGGTGACGCTCTCGGCCACGGCCAGCGTCGGAGCCAACGTGTACGCCCCGGACGCCGTGGTGGCGCTGGCCAGCAGCTTCGAGATGAAGGGCGCGCTCTTCGCGCAGCAGCTCGAGTTCTCCGGCGACTTCACCATCCACTACGACACCTCCGTCCTGCAGACGCCCGGATGCACCCCGAGCGGCAGCCCGTGCCAGACCTGCGACGACTGCGCCGGGGCGACTCCGGCCTGCAAAGCAGGCACCTGCGTGCCGTGCGTGACCACCGCCGACTGCTGCGCGCCGCTCACGTGCAGCGCCGGGCGGTGCGTGCTCCCGGCGCAGTGAGGTGCGACCGGATCGTGAGCATGGCAACGATCTGGGTCTGGGCCCCTACATCCCCGTCGGCAACACCGGCAGCGGCGAGATCGTCGGCGTGGGGAACGCTTGCCCGAACGAGACCAGGAACGCGTACGGCGCGATGGTCTCGCCCGTGGACGGGTCGAGCGGCCGCTCGACGGGGAACCCCACGTCGACCCGGAACACCACGCGATCGAGCTGCGGGAAGAGCGCGCGCAGGCCCAGACCCACCGACTGGAAGGGGACCATGTTGCCCAGTCCGTCGAAGGCGTCCCCCACGTCGTAGAAGGCGACGCCGCCGAGCTGGCAGCTCAGGACCTCCACCGGGCGCGAGCGAAACTCGACGTTGTAGGAGAGGACGTCCTTGCCCACGAAGAAGTTGGTGGGGTAGCCGCGCAGGCGGTCGTCGCCGCCGAGGTAATTGATCTGGTTCAGGTGGTTTCGCCAGCGGTAGAGCAGCGTGGCGTCGAGGACGATGCGCCCCAGCCCGGCGAAGGTCGGCGTCGCCAGGTGCGCCGTCGGCACGATCGACGCGTCCGCGATGTGATCCGGCTCGGGCTCGGTGGTCGACTGCAGCGAGACCCGCGCCAGACCGTCGCGCAGCGGCCACGAGTACTGGGCGGCCGCGTGGAACCCGATCACGTCGCGCGTGGCGCCGAGCGCGCGGAAGCTCGGGTACACGCGCAGCACGACGTCGTGGCCGAGGCGGTAGTCCTCCTGCAGCGCCAGCGTCTCGAAGTCGATCACGCGCAGGTAACGCCCCGTGTAGGAGTGGTACTGGAGCGACGGCCCCACCCGCGTGTCGGTGGTGGGCACCTGCGACGCCACGAAGTCACGGACGGTCCTGGGGTCGGCGCCCGGGCCGAAGTTGGTGGAGTAGACCTGGTGGTTGATCCCCGCGGCCAGCGTGAAGTCGTGCTTCACCTCCCAGCCGAAGGAGCGCCTCAGCTCGTACGTCGTCGCGTACTGCTGCGCGCGGAACTGGAACGGCACGCAGTTCGACGCGGTGCAGGTGGGCCCCGTCCCCGGATCGACGAAGGCGCTGAGCTGCGCGTTCTCGTAGCGGCGGAAGACGAAGTCCTGCCACGCCACGCTGGCGTCCCACGCCCACTCGGTCTTCCCGGAGTAGAGCGGCTGCCCGGCCACCAGCGAGCCGTAGGTCCCCTCCGCCGCGCCGCTCGCGCGATTGACCATCACGTTGGCCGCCGCCACCACCGCGATGCGCGACTCGGCCAGGCGCGGGATGGAGTAGCCGAGGCCGAAGGTGGTGGCCGAAGGCTCGAGGGCGAAATGTCCGCTGGCCGTCTGGTGCGTCCCGAAGACGTTGGTCTCGGCCGGCTGGAACTCGAGTAGCTCGAGCCCGCCCGCGGTGGCGACGATGTCCCAGTTCGGACGCAGGCTCCAGACGTCCTTGGTGATGACCACCACGCGCACGCGATCCGGCGTGGTGCCCGCCGCGGCGACGACGAGCACCAGCGAGAGCTGCGGCAGCCGGCGCAGGTTGCGGATGGTGTCGTCGACCAGGGCCTGCTGATAAGCGTCTCCCTCGCGCTCCAGCATCTCGCGCCGGATGACGTACGGCCGCGACGTCCAGTGGAAGACGTTGATCCAGCGCGGCGCCGGGTCGCGGGGCTCGATGACGTCGAGCGGCACGATGTCGATGCGCTCGATGAGCTTGCCCTGCGGGCTGGGGTCGACGGCGGCGCCCAGCTGCAGCATGGCCTGGTCGATGGTCTGCTGCTCGTACGGCGAGTAGACGTGCAGGCGCTCGGCCGGCGGGGGCGCCGTCTGCGCGCGCGCCGTCGAGGGCATCGCCAGCGCCGCGAGCGCGGCGGGAGCCGCGAGACGGCAGGCGAGGCGGGCAAGGCAGGCGAGGGGGTTCGTCCAGCGGTCGAGGCGCACCGACCCGAGAGAGTCGCAGGAACGGGGCCTGGCGTCAGTGGCTCTCGATGCTGAGCGAGTCGCCGGCGCTGGGGGACACGGTGTTGATGAGCGCGAAGACCCCCGCGGTCGGATCGGTCGTGACCGTGTGGGACACGGTGCAGGTCAGGCTCATCGTGTGGTCGTTGAGCAGATCGAGCTTGTACCGTTCGGCCTCCGCGGCGCTGCTGACGGCGATGGTGCACAGGCCGGGCTTGGACCCGGTGAGCGCCGCCGCCACGTTGACGCGGTACTGCATGGTCCCGTTCACGGCCGTCTGGACCTCGGTCACGGTCTGGGAGAGCCCCTCGTACTGAACGCCCCCGAACCGGAGCACCACCCGGAAGGAATGCTGAGCATCCGCCGCGCGCGCGTCGGTCGTCATCGCGCACACACCCACGGTACCCAGAATGGCGAGAGCACTGCGGATAGCTAGACTGGTCATCGATCTCATCCTTCGGTTGACGTTCGAGACTCCAGGGTAATTCAAAGCCCTGCCCCGCGGTCTCGGGCACGGATTCGCCTCCGAGGCCGGGGCGTTCTATGGTTGGTACGGCCCGATGTGTCGTCTTCTCGGGATCGCCGCGAGCGAGCCCACCGACTTCAGGATTGTCTTGCGCGAGGCCCCGCGCTCGCTCGCCGCCCTCTCCCGGGAGCACCGCGACGGCTGGGGCATGGCCGTCTTCGATCCCGACGGGGGCTGGCACCTCGACAAGGGGGTCGCCTGCGCCACGGAGGACGAGCGCTTCCACCGCCTGGCCGTCGGAAGCCGCGGCGAGGTGCTCATCTCGCACGTGCGCCAGAAGACGGTGGGGGCCACGTCGCTCGTCAACACCCACCCCTTCGAGCGCGGGCGCTGGGTCTTCGCCCACAACGGGACGGTGAAGGACGTGGGGTGGATGCGCGCCCACACCTCGCCGGAACGGGTGGCCGAGATCCGCGGCGAGACCGACAGCGAGCTGCTCTTCGCCTGGCTGCTCACCCGCCTCGACGAGGCGCAGGTGGCGCACGGCCCCGCCACGCCGGAGACCGACCGCGCCGTGGGGGCGGCCGTGCGCGCGGCCCGCGACCGGCCGGCCTTCGGCGCCTTCAACTTCCTGCTCTGCGACGGCGCCACCCTCTACGCCCACCGCTTCGGCCGCACCATGCACCTGCTCGAGCGCGGCCCGCACGACGCCGTGCGCACGCAGCGCCGGAGCCACGACGGCACCGTCGTGGAGACGCCCTGGTCGCAGCGCCGCAGCGCGGTCTTCGTCGCCTCCGAGCGGATCACCGACGAGCCGTGGCAGCAGATCGAGGAGGGCATGCTCCTGCGCGTCGACCGCGTGCCGACGCCGCGGTGGCGGCTGGTGGCGGCGTGAGGGCTACTGCGGGTTCGGCTGGGCGCAGCGCCCGTTGATGCACTGCGTGCCCTGCGCGGCGCCGCAGCAGTCGCTGGTCTGCGAGCACTTGTCGTTCAGGTTGGAGCACGGCGGCGGCTGATCGCTGCACACGAAGCCCCCGTCGACGTCCTTGCAGTAGCCGCCGCAGCACTCGTCGCCGGTCTGGCACGACGTGCCGTTGGGCTGGCAGGGATCGACCACCCAGTAGCCCCGCGAGTTTCCCGCCAGGAGCTCCTGGGCAGGCAGGTAGAACGCGGGGTGGCTGGGATCGGTCCCCGCCTTGGCATTGAGGTCGATGGCCGCCACCCACAGCTTCTTCGTGGTCGGCGTCGCGCTCAGATCGAAGTCGCGCGGATCGCTCGAGAAGGGATCGATCTGCGCCACGTTGCCGTACATGCGGCGGCTGGTGAACACGACCCACGCGTACCCGCCGGAGGGGACCGGGTTGATGGTGGGCTCGTAGTCGAGCGTCGCGTCGGCGTTGTGGTTGTTCGGGCCGCTGGGCAGGTAACTGCCGCCGTTGAGGTTGGCGAGGGCCGTCGCCGTCTTGGTCGCCATGTCCACCCACCACAGCTCGCCGCGCGAGCCGTTGCGCGTGGCCCCGTACTCCCCGTCGGACGCCGTCTCGTGCTCGAAGACGACCGCGTCGTTGGTCGGCAGGAACGCCGGGAAGAGGTCCTTGGTCCCCGCCGCCGGCGTGTTCAGCGTCACCACGTTGGAGAAGGTGTTCGTCGCCTGCACGAAGTCCATCGCGGCCAGCGAGATCCCGTCCCCGCTGTAGTCGTTGTAGGCGACGTGCTTGCCGTCCGGCGAGAACACCGGCGACCCCGCGCGCAGCCCCGACGGCAGGCCGCTCGAGGGGATGGCCGCGCCCGAGGGCACGGAGAAGAGCGCGCTCGCCGAGGCGTTGTTGACGCCCGGCAGCGGCCCCGCGTTGGAGAAGAGGAACGTCCCGTCCGGCGAGAGCGCCGGGAAGGCGAAGCGCGAGTCGCCGGGCGCCATCGGCGTCTCCGCGTTGCCGCTGGTCAGGTTGTACGAGCTCGACGTCCCGTAGGCGTCACCGTGCTGCGTGACCAGGGTCGACCCCTGCGCCGCCACGGAGTGGCACACCCGGCACTGCGCCGAGCCGCCGCTGCTGCCCGCCACGAGCACCGGGCTGGTCGCGCCGTGCTTGATGGCCAGCGTGGCGCCGCCGAACTGCGACCCGTTCTTCTGGCAGCAGAAGTTGAGCGCCAGGTTCGTCCCGTACGAGTTGTAGTAGACGGTCCCGGTCAGCGAGCCCTGCGCGATCTTCCACGTCTCGGTGAGCGGCCCGTACGCCGTCGTCCCCGACGAGAAGACCAGCGTCACGTTCACGTCCTCGCCCTGGTTCGAGTACCCCAGCGCCGCCCACGCCGTCTGCGGCACCGGCGTGTTGATGAACGGCGTCACCACGTTGGCGAAGTACCCCTGGTACTCGAAGGCGTTCTCCTGCAGGTGGATGTACACGGCGTCGTAGTTGCGCGGCGCCGTCCACTGGAGCAGCGGCGCGAGCAGGCCCCGCGGCCACACCGTCTTGTCGTACGGGTACAGCCAGCCCAGGCCCGGATCGGCCGTCGGCGTCCCCTGCAGCGTCCCCTGCGTCCCGGAGCTCACCGCGCCGCCCGCGCCCGAGCCGCCCACGCCGCCGTTGCCTCCCGCGCCCCCGCCCGCGTCGCCTCCCGTGCCGCCGTTCTGCGTCATGTGCAGGCTCACCGTCACCTGCGTCGTCGCCGTCTTTCCGTTGTAGGTCGCGGTCACCTTGGCCACGCCGCCCACGTTGCCGGTGGGGGTCATCACGCCGCTCGCCGCGTCGATGCTCCCGATCTCGCCGCGGTCGATGGCGAACGACGCGCCCACCGGCTGGCCGAACACCGTCGCCGAGTAGGTCACCGTCGGCGACTGCGCGCCGAACGCCACGTCGATGGTCTTGTTGGCGGGGGCGATCACCAGCGAGCCGCCGGAGTCGTCGCCCAGCACGTCGTCGCCGAGGATGTTCGGCCCGTCGTCGAGGGTCCC
>DATBQU010000136.1:0-12280 GCA_036560665.1 Polyangiaceae bacterium | reverse complement strand
CGTCCTGCGACGGGGCGTCGACCGAGGCTTCTGCGGTGGCGTCGTCGGAGGCGCTGGACGGATCGTAGCGATCGAAGTCGAGCCCGCACGCTCCGAGTAACCCGACGGCGAGGAGGGTGAGGACCAGCGCCGGGCGCAGCGGACCCATCCTCCTCATCATACGGCACGCACGTCGGGTGCGCCCTCCCTCAGCCACCCGCGCTCGTGTAGCGCCCGATGGACGCGGTCCAGACGGCGCGCGAGATGGCGAAGGCCAGCGCCGCGCCGACCAGCGCGCCCGCCAGCGTGGCTGCGGGGAGCGTGCCGAGGAGCGCCTGGGCGGGGTACGTCGTCATGAGCGCGAGCGGGACGACGAAGGTGAAGAGCATACGCACCAGTCCACGGAAGACGCTCACCGGCCAGCGCGCGGCGTCGAAGACGGCGTTGAAGAGCTGCGAGAGGTTGTCGATGCGCACCACGTAGAACGCCGCGCTGACGGTGAGGATCCAGAGCGAGTAGAGGACCGCGACCGCCGCCGTCATCGTCACCAGCGCCTCGACGACGGCCCAGGGCGCCGGCCCGCGGCCGACGAGGTGGAAGCCCCACGCGAAGATGGCGACGGCGGTCAGCACGTTGGTCGCGCGCCAGGGCTGGAAGCGCGCGGTCGACACCAGGAACTGCGCGTCGGCGGGCTTGAGCAGCACGAAGTCGAGCGTCCCCTTGCGGATGTGCTCGACCACGGTGACCAGACTCGGGTTGATGGCGCCCTCCAGCACTCCCTCGAGGAACGTGAACCAGCCCATCACCATCAACGATTCGCCGAAGCTCCATCCGGCGACGCTCGCGCGCATGCGGTAGACGACGAGGAGCGGGACGATGGCGGTCGCCATCCAGAAGACCTCGACGAAGCCGTCGAGCACGAAGTCGGCCCGGTATTGCAGGGTGAGCAGGAGCGACGCCCGGAGCTGCATCCACAGCAGGCGCAGGTAGCGCTTCACGCCGCTCCGTCCTTGCCGTGCCGCTCGCGCTCCGCGCGGCCGCGGGCGAAGAGCTCGCTCATCACCTCCTCGAGCGGCGGGTTCTCGACGGTGAGGTCGGTCACCGGCAGCCGCGCCAGCGCCCGCGTCACCACCTCGTTCACCCGGTCCTTGTGGACGTCGAGCACGCTCTCGCCGGCGTCGTGGCGGATCACCGTGCCCAGCCCCGCCAGATCGGCCGTGTCGACCGCGCGGCCGAAGCGCAGGACGATGCGCTTGTCGGGGCGGATGCGGGTGACGAGCTCCTCGAGGGCGCCGTCGTAGACGAGCTTGCCCCTGTCGATGACGATGACGCGCGGGCAGAGGCGGGCCACGTCTTCCATGTAGTGGCTGGTGAGGATGAGGGTCGCGCCGTAGCGTTCGTTGTAGCGCTGGACGAAGTCGCGGACGACGGCCTGCATCGACACGTCGAGGCCGATGGTGGGCTCGTCGAGGAAGAGCACCCGCGGCCGGTGCACCAGCGCCGCCGCCAGCTCGCACTTCATCCGCTCGCCGAGCGACAGCGTCCGCGCCGGCTTGCTCACCAGCTCGCCCAGCTCGAGCAGCTCGCCGAGCTCGCGCATCGTCGCCTCGTACTGCGGGCGCGGGACGTCGTACACGGCGCGGTTCAGCTCGAAGGTCTCGCTCGGCGGCAGGTCCCACAGGAGCTGCTGCTTCTGCCCGAGGACGAGCATGATCTTCTTCAGGAACGCGTCCTCCCGGCGGCGCGGCTCGTGGCCGTCGACGTTCACTTCGCCGCCCGTGGGGTGGAGGAGCCCCGACAGCACCTTGAGGGTCGTCGTCTTGCCCGCGCCGTTCGGCCCGAGGAACCCCACGCGCTCCCCGGAGGTGATGTCGAAGTCGATCCCGTCGACGGCGGCCACCGTCTTGTACTCGCGCCGGAAGACCGAGCGCAGCGCTGCTGCGAGCCCCGGAGGCCGCTGGTGGACCCGGTAGTGCTTGCGCAGGCCACGGACGCGGATCACGCGCCGCGTTCTAGGCTCACCAGGCCGGGAGGTCCACGCGGAACGTGGTCCCGGCCCCGACCACGCTCTCGACCTCGACCACCCCGCCCATCGCCTCCACCAGGTGCTTGACGATGGCCAGCCCGAGCCCGGTCCCGCCGCGCTCGCGCGACCGGCCGGCGTCGACGCGGTAGAACCGCTCGAACAGGCGCGGCAGGTGCTCGGGCGCGATCCCGGGGCCGTCGTCCGCGACCTCGAGCACGACGCGGTCGCCCCGGCGCCGCCCGGCGATGCGCACGCGACCGCCGCCGTTCTTGCCGTACTTGACGGCGTTGTCGACCAGGTTCTCGATGACCTGCTCGACGGCCACCGCGTCGCCGCGCGCGACCACCTCGGCGGCGATCTCGACGTCCACCCGCCCTCCGCGCTGCGCCGTGCGCTCGCGCAGCGTGGCCCGCACGTGGTCGGCGATGGCGGCGACCTCGACGCGCTCGCGCACGTTCTGCTCGGGAGGGCGCGCTTCGAGGTCGCTGAGGGTGAGCAGGCCCTCCACCAGGGCGCCCAGTCTTCGCGCGTGCCGGTGGATGATCTCCAGGAAGTCCTTGCGCGTGCCGTCGTCCACCGGGCCGCGGAGCAGCGTCTCGGAGTAGCCCTGGATGGCGGTGACCGGGGTGCGGAGCTCGTGGCTCACGTTGGCCACGAAGTCGCGCCGCAACGAGAGCAGCTTGCGCAGGCGCGTCATGTCGCGCAGCACCGTGACCAGGCCTCCGCCCTGCGCGGCGAGCGGCCGCACGTAGAGCGCGATGGCGCGCGAGCCCGACTCCACCTCGACCTCGCTGGTCTGCCCCGAGCGCGCGGCCTCCTCGATCACCGCCCGCAGCGCGGCGTCCGTCACCGCCCCGGCGAGCGCCTTGCCGACCAGCGCCGCCCCCAGCATCGTCTCCGCGGCGGGGTTGGCGAGGGCGACGACGTCGTCCGCGCCGACGACGAGGACTCCCTCGGCCATGCCCGCCAGGATCGCGCTGAGCCGGTCGCGCTCCTCGGTGAGCTCGCCGAGCTTGGCCTCGAGCTGCGCGGCCAGCGAGGCGAGCGTGCGCGACAGCACGCCGAAATCGTCCGGTGAGGTCGAGGGGACGATGGCGTAGTCGCCCTGGGCGATGCGGGTGGCGCTCTCGGTCATCGCGCGTAGCGGCCGCGCGGCCAGACGCGAGGCGAGCCAGCCGAGCATCAGCGCGGCGCCGATGGCCAGCGCGAAGGCGAACGACAGCCGGTGGCGCATGGCGACCACGGTCGCGTCGATGTCCGCGAGCGGCGCGCCGAGGCGCAGGACCAGCCCGTCCGCCGCCTGGACCGCCACGAACCGCGTCGCCGTCCCGTCGACCACGCGCGTCGCGCGTCCGGTCGCCCCCGCGCGGGCGTCGACGAACTCGGGGGCGCCGGCACCGGACGGGGCGTGCGCGAGATCGACCACCGACGAGTCCCCCAGGACGTTGCCGTCTCGATCGAAGATGGTCACGTGCGCGTGCACCACCAACCCCAGCCGCTCCGCCAGCTTGTCGGGGTGGCGTCGTCCCTCGCCGACCCACTGCGCCGCGCCCTTCGCCTGCTGGTCGAGGCGCTCGTCGAGCTGCCGCTCGAGGTCCCCACCCAGCGTGCGATTGAGCTCGAGCACGACCAGGAGCACGATGGCGGTGACGAGCGCGAGGTGACTCGCCAGGAGCTTGGCGCGGAACGTCAGCGTCATCACGGGATGGTGACGTACACCCCGCAGGCGTCGGCGCAGACGGTGAGGGGCTGGAGCGGGGTGGGGGCCGGGCCGCCGGTGACCTGCCCGGTCAGATCGAAGGTCGACCCATGGCACGGGCACTGGAACTCGGTGCCGGTGTAAAGCACGTTGCAGCAGCTGTGCGAGCACCCCGCACCGAAGGCGACGTACTTGCCGGCCGATTCGTGCACGACGATCACGAAGTCCTGCAGGCAAGCGGGGTCGGCGTATCCGGCGATCTCGAAGAGCAGGCTGCCTCCGACCGTCAGCAGCCCCGGGTGGTCCGCGAACAGGACGGCGGTCGTCTTCGGCCCCTGCGCGCACGTGCTCTGGCACGCCGCCGCCTCCGGGGCCGCGTCCGTCGCCGCGTCTCCTCCGGCGTCGGGCGCGTCCGCGTCGCCCCCGCCGTCGCCGGAGCCTCCGTCGGCCCTGACCGCGCTTCCCGCCCCGCTGCACGCCGGTACGAGCAGCGTCGCGGCGCCCAGGAGCAGCTCGCGTCGCTCGAGGCGCCCGCGGCACTCGTCACAGCGCGAGGTCATGTCCCGAGGCTAGCACCGCGCGATCCCCTCAAGGCTCCTTGAGGCGGTACCCGAAGCCGTGCACGGTCTCCACCGCGTCGCCGTAGGTACCCAGGCGCTCGCGCAGGCGCCGGACGTGGGTATCCACCGTGCGCGAGCTGGCGTCGCCCGAGATTCCCCACACCTCCTCGAGCAGCTGCGCGCGGGTGAAGACACGCCCCGGGTGCTCCAGCAGAACCTGGATCAGCTTGAACTCCAGGGGGCGCAGCTGGAGCTCGGCGTCGTCGAGGAAGACGCGGTGGCGGATGGGATCGAGCTCGAGCCCCTTCCAGCGCAGCTTGCGATCACTGCCCGTGGTCGCCCTCGCCGCGCGGCGTTCGGAGGTCCGACGCGCCAGCGCGCGCACGCGCATCACCAGCTCGCGCACGCTGAAGGGCTTGACCACGTAGTCGTCGGCGCCGACCTCGAAGCCGAGCACGCGGTCGTATTCGTCGCCGCGCGCGGTGAGCATGAGCACGGCGATGTCGCCCAGCACGGGATCGGCGCGCAGCAGGCGGCACACCTCGGTACCGGAGAGATCGGGCAGCATGAGATCGAGCACCATGACGGCGGGGCGTATCTTGCCCGCCAGCGCCAGCCCCGCCTGGCCGCTGCCCACGGCGTCGACCTCGAAGCCCGCCTCGCGCAGGTTGAAGGTGACGAGCTGGCGCAGATCGGGCTCGTCGTCGACGAGCAGGATGCGTTCGGGCGCGGAAGGCGCGGGCATGACGTCGCTGGTGATCATCATCGCCCACTCCGTGGTGGCGCGGTCACGGGATCTTGCACTGGCCCATCCCGCTGCATCCCAGGTTGGGCGGGTTGGGGCAGTCGGCCGGGCCCTGGCAGGGCTGCGTGCAGTGCAGCCCCTTGGCGTTGAAGTTGAAGCAGTCGTTCGACTCGCAATCCGAGGCCTGCGTGCAGGCGGCGCCGAAGGGCAGCTTGCCCGCGTCGTCGGGGCCGCCGGCCTCGAAGGAGCTGTCGCCCGTTCCGCCGCCGTCGCCGCAGCCCGGGCAATGCGCGTCCTCGCCGGCGTCGCCCCCGCCCGAGCTGGAGGCGCTGCCGCTGCTGCTTCCGCTTCCGGAGCTGGAGCCGCTTCCGCCGCCCGAGCTCGAGCCGCTTCCTGAACCGGAGCCGCTACCCGAGCCTCCGCTCGAGGACGACGACCCTCCAGGGGGCACGCCGGGGTCGCCGCCGCTGCATCCGGCGAAGGCGAGGGACGCGACGAGGGCGACGGGGAGGAGCGAGGCGAGGGTGTGTACGCGCATGGCGACCCGATGGCAGTGCAACTGCCGTGCGCGCGCGCAGTTGTGACACCCGGCTTACAGGACGTGCTCGGAGAGGCCTGGAGCGCCTTCTCGCGAGGCAGGGTGGATCCCGGCGTGCCCACGAGGCGCCGGCCGGGCGGTCACGAGCAGGCGACCGATGATGTGGTTGGGCCTGCCGTGGCAAGGCGGGCATCACCGGTGCCCGATCCACATGACCGCCAGCCTCACGACTCCTCCGCCGACGAGCAGCCACAGGGGGCTGATGGGCCTGGCCACGAGGACCACGAAGGCGACGACGGCGAGCGCGACGTCCACCGGGACGCCGACCGCGGCCCGTCCGAGGCTCAGGGTGGCTGCGGCGAGCATCCCGATGACGGCGGGGGCCAGCGCGCGCAGGACGCCGTCGATGACGGGGCTGGCGCGGAATCGTTCGATCGAGTGACCCGCGGCGAGGGCGAGCGCGGTGGCCGGGGCGAACATGGCCAGCGTGGCCACCAGGGCGCCTGCGAGGCCGGCCACCCGGTAGCCTATGAACGTGGCGCAGATGGCGACCGGGCCCGGCGTGATCTGACCGAGCGCGATGGCGTCGGCGAAGGCCTTTGCGTCGAGCCATCCCTGCTCGAGGACGACCATGTGCTCGATGGCCGGGATCATGGCCAGGCCGCCGCCGAAGGTCATGACGCCGATGGGGACGAAGACGCGCACCAGGCCGACCAGCGCGGCGGCGCTGCCGGCCAGCGCGAGCGGGAGGGCGAGGGCCGCGAAGCCGTGCAAGCGCTCGCTCTTGGGGGGCTCGCCGGGGGGCGGGCGGGCGCGGAGCGAGCCGGCGATGGCGCCGATGCCGGCGGCGGCCCCGGCGAGGATCGGCTCGGACACCAGGCGGGTCGCGAGAAGGGCGGCGCAGAGGATGGCCACGGCCAGGCCGCGCCTCGAGCGGATGGCACTCCTGCCGAGGTCGATGGTGACGGCGCCGACGACGCCGACCATGGCGGCGTTCATCCCGTCGAAGAAGAGCGACAGGCCGGGCGCGGCGCGTACGTGGGAGTACGCGGCCCCGCACGCGATCATGAGCACCATGCTCGGAAGCAGGAACGCCCCCGCCGCGACCGTCCCCCCGCGTACGCCGCCGACGCGTTGCCCGAGGAGCGCGAGTAGGTTGGTGGCCGGTGTCCCCGGCAGGCTCTTGGAGATCTCGGCCAGCACCAGGAACTCCGCCGCCGTCAGCCACCGGCGGCGCTCGACGAGATCGCGCCGGAGCTGTGCCAGCACCGAGTAGCCGCCACCGAAACCAGCGACCCCGTAGTAGAGGGCGACGCGGAACACGGCGGGAAGCGTGACGTGCGTGGCACGGCCCACGCGGGTGACCCTCTCTCGCGGTTCGGGCGTCGCCGGCATGGCGCCCTCGGTTGTCGCATTCCGGGGGGAGGGGAGCCAAGCCCCCGGCGTAGGATGCGAGCACCATGATTGCGCTCCATCGCCGCCTGGTGCTCCCCCTGCCGCTGATCGTGCTCGCCTGCATGCCGCTCGCCGCGTGCGGCGGCCCGAGCGCCGAGCACGGCGGACAGAGCTCCCTCATCGATCGCACCTTCGCCGGGAGGAACAAGTGCGACGCGAAGAACCACAACCGGCCCTTCATCATCGAGTGGGACGCCACCGACCAGTCGAGCTTCCAGGCTCGCGCGTCGAGCGACGTCGTGTTCGTGAAGTACGAGGGGTGTGACCTCCAGGTGCTCGAGGGCTGCTCGGACGACTCGGTGAAGGGCAAGTTCGGGGGCTACAGGGCGGTCGACTGGACGGCCGGACAGCTCGAGGCCATCGACATCGCCGACGAGGATCAGCTCTTCGCCAAGCTGCCCCTCGGCGCGCTGTCGCTCGACGGGCGCGTGCAGCACGGCGAGAAGTTCCACATGGAGTACTTCGTGAGCGGCACGCGCTCGGCAACGCGCGAGCACGTCTATCGCAACGCGCTGTCGAAGATCGCCGCGTGTCAGGGGGCGACGCACTTCGTGTACGGCTACAACCTCGGCGCCTTTGGCCTGGCCTCGGCCTCCAACCTGAAGGGGGAGGTCAACGGCTCGTACCTCGGCTTCGGCGGGGGCGGCTCTCACTCGACCGACACCAAGGCCGACAAGAAGGGCGGCGATCTGTCGTCGTGCACGAGCGACGCCGCCAGGGAGGTCGAGACGTGCAAGGTCCCCATCCGCCTCACGCTGCGCGAGATCAGCGACGGTGACGACCCCGACGTCGCAGCGGCGCAGGCGCCGGAGACCGATCAGGCCGCGAACCTCGCCGGGCAGCTCAAGGCGGAGACCGACGCGCAGAAGGAGGCGGCGCAGCACGCCAAGGCGGCGCTCGACAAGCTCAACGCCCACGACGGCAAAGGGTGCATCGCCGAGCTCGATCAGCACGACCGGCTCGATCCGCGCCCCGAGGGGCTGTCCACCAGCCCCAAGACCGGGCAGCTCGCGCGACGTCGCGGGGTGTGCGTGATGCTGGCGGGGCAGTGCGACGCCGGCAAGCAGCTCTTCCGCAAGGGCTACGACGCCGAGTTCCCCAACGATGCGCCGGAGCACGCGCAGTCGGTGCTCGACGCTACGACGGGGCAGTTCTGCCAGGGGGCGAGCATGTCCTCACGCGACAAGATCCTCCACGCAAAGGACGCGCTGATGCAGGGCGGGATGACCGGGCGGCCCCTCGACTCGGCGTCCTGCATGGACGCGTACCAGACGCTGAAGACCTCCGGCGCGCTCACCGGCGACACGCATTCGGACGATCCGGCCAAGGTCACGGCGGTGGGGATCACGGTCGCCGCGACCAAGTGCTTCTCGCGCGCCGGGGACTGCGCCACCGCGTACAAGGTCTACGCCGAGCTGACGCGCATGTGGCGGCCCGACCAGAAGGATCAGTACATGCGCCCGGCGTTCGAGGGCACCAGCCCGGAGTGCAAGGGCAAGTAGCTACGGGGCGACCTCGACGCTCCTCACGTCTCGGACGTCGTCGTCCATCGTCAGGTTGCCGTCCTTGTCGACCCACTCGATCTTGTACATCCCGCGGCGGTTGATGCGCAGGACCGGGGTCTTCTTCGCGTCGCCCCAGGCCTTGGCGTCGATCTTGGCGTGGGTGCCGTCGCCGTCGACCACCGCCGTGACGCGCGCGGTCGGTCCCACCAGCTTGTGAGCGACGTCGCGCAACGACCACGCGTCCTTGTCGGCGCCGTCGGCGTGGATGGCGAAATGGGCAACCTGGGCCAGCGCGTCCGGCGCCCACGTCGTGGGGGCGCCGCCGGTGACGACGACCCTGAGCGGCGCCGCAGCAGCGCCGGACTGCTCGCCGCCGCCTTCGCCTTTGCCTCCGCCGGTGCCCGTCCCGGCGCTGCTCGAAGCGCCGGGTGCGGCGGCTGCGCCGGCCACGTAGACACGGAGCTTGGTGGGCGAGGCGAGGCGGGGGAGGGGGTCGCCGGGGCGGTTGAGTCGCCCGCCCTTGCCGTGGAAATCCGGGAAAGGATCGTCCGGGGTGACCAGGCCCACGACGACGTCGCCCCGCCGGTTGAGCGACAGCACGGGCGTCGGATCGCTCGCCGACGCGCCCGCAGGCATCTCGAGCGCGACGCCCTTGTCGCCCACGGCGGCGACCACGGCCCCCGGGCGCGTGGCCGCGGGTCCGACCAGGGTCGCCAGCCGCCAGGAGCGGTGCTCGTCGTCGGCGAAGTCGGGCTTGGCCGCGGACAGGCGCGGCGCGTCGATCGCCGCCGCGGCGACGCCGTCGATCTCGACGTCGATGTGCACGCTGGCGGGGATGGCCACGCTGGCCGAGGGAGGCGGCTTGGGTGACCGCTTCGCGTCCGTCGTGTCGCTGGGCTTCGAGCACCCGCACGCCATCGCGAGACCGACCGCCATCATCCATCTGCTCGGTGTCTTCATGGTTTGAGCATCCTGTCCGCGTCGAGAGGCGTCTCGTCGAAGCTCATGTCACGTCCACCCGGGGGGCCGAGCTCGTCGATGGCCCCCACCCGCTGCACGCGCCCCCCCTCGAGGATCACCACGCGCTCGGCCAGCGCGCGAGCCTCCTGGCGGTGGTGTGTCACGAAGAGCACCGGGACGTCGAGCTCGCGGACGAACGCGCGCAGATCGGCGACGAGCTCCACGCGAAGCTCGCGGTCGAGCGCGCTGAAAGGCTCGTCGAGCAGGATGGCGCGTGGGCTGGTCGCCAGCGCGCGCGCCAGCGCGACCCGCTGCGCCTCGCCGCCGGAGAACGTCGGCGGCCGCCGGTCCGCAAGATGGGGGACGCGCAGGCGCTCGAGCAGAGCGACCGCGCGCGCGCGCCGGACGTCGCGGTCGAGGGCGCGGTCCATCCCGTAGGCGACGTTGCTCGCGGCCGTCATGTGGGGGAAGAGAGCCAGCGACTGGAAGAGGAACGCGACGCCGCGCCGGTGGACCGGCACGTCGGTCCGCGTCTCGGCGTCGAACCAGACCTGGTCGCCGAGCACGATGCGCCCGGAGGTGGGCCGGATCAGCCCGGCGATGGCCGCCAGCGTGGTGCTCTTGCCCGCGCCGGAGGGGCCGAACAGCACCGTCACCCCGGGCGGGACGTCGAAGTCGACGTCGAGGGCGAAGCCGTTGGCGATGCGAATGCTGACCCGCAGCTCAGCGGACATCGCGGCCTCCGGTGAGCTTGTTGACGCCGTAGAGGATGGCGATGGCGATGGCGGTGAGGGTGACCACCATCCCCAGCGCCGCCTGGTCGCGGTGCTCCTGGATGGCGTCGTAGATGGCCAGCGACGCCGTCTGCGTCTCGCCCGGGATGTCGCCCGCCACCATCAACGTGATCCCGAAGTCGCCCAGCGAGCGCGCGAAGGCCAGCATCAGCGCGGCCACCACGCCCCGCGCGGCGAGAGGCAGCTGCACGGTGAAGAAGGCGCGCGTCGGACCGGCGCCCAGGGTCCGCGCGGCGCGCACCAGGGTGACGTCGACGCCCTCGAGCGCGGCCCGCCCGCTCTTCACCACCAGCGGCAGCGCCCCGACGGTCGCCGCGACCACTGCACCGGTGCGGGTGAAGACGATCGACGACCCGAAGATCGCCTCGAAGGCGTGCCCGACGAAGCTGCGCCGCCCCAGGGCGACCAGCAGGTAGTAGCCGAGCACCGTCGGCGGCAGGACGATCGGCGCCGTGACCACCACGTCCACCAGATCCCGCCCGGGGAACCGGGTGTTGGCGAGCAGCGCGGCGATCCCGATGCCGACCATCGCGGCGACGATCGTCGCGATGGTCGCTATCTGAAGCGACAGGGCGAGCGGCGCGAGGTCCACTTACGGCTTGGTGTTACCCGGTTTGGCCTCGGCCATCGACTCCCCCGGCAGCAGGAAGCCGTACCGGCGCATGACGGCGCGCCCCTCGGGAGAGCCGACGAAGGCGGTGAAGCGCCGCCCGGCGTCGACCCCCGCCTTGCCGTGGTTGCAGACGACCAGCGCCTGATCGATGCGGTCGTGCAGCTCGGCGGGGACGGGCGTCCAGTCGCCCGGGGTCACCGTCGCCAGCGAGAGGGCCACCACCGCCACGTCGGCGTTGCCGGACTGGGCGAACTGGAGGGTCTGCTGGACGTTCTCGCCGTAGACGACGCGGGGCTGCACCTTGTCCCACACGCCGGCGCGCTCCATCGCTTGCCTGGCGGCCTTGCCGTAGGGCGCGTGGTCGGGGTTGGCGATGGCGATCTTGGCGACGCGCGGGTCGCCCAGGTCGCTCACCGTCTTCGGCACGAAGGCGGCGCCCTTGGCCACGAAGAGGACGATGCGCCCGGTCGCATACATGGTCCTCGAATCGGCCAGGCAGGCGCCTGCGCCCACGGCGTCGTCGGCGAACGAGACGTTCGCGGCGGCGAACACGTCGAAGGGGGCCCCCTCGGCGATCTGCTTCTCGAGCAGCCCCGTCGACCCGAAGGAGAAGACCACCTTCTGCCCCGTGCTCTTCTCGTAGGCATCGCCGACGTCCTTGAAGGCGAAAGCCAGATCGGCGGCGGCCGCGACCTTGAGCGGCTCGGTCGCATCGGCCGGCTTCCTCGAGCAGCCGCCGGCCAGGAGCGCCAGCGTCAGACCCACGAGCACGTCAGTCTTTGTAGATGATCGTCCCGACATCCTCGCCCTCCAGCGCGCGGGTCACCATCCCGCGCTCGAGCCCGTTGACGATCTGAAGCTCGTGGCACGACCGCGCTCGCGTCAGGTACTCGATCACGACGCGCTCGATGATGAGGTCGTCGAGGTCCCGCGCCAGGAGCTCGCGCGCGCCGATGCGGGGGATGTGCCGGGCCTTCGGGTTCTTCTTGGGGTCGTCGTCGAACAGACCGGCCTCGTCCTTGATGAAGAGCGCGCGCCTGGCGCCCAGCACCTCGGCGGACAGAAAGACGCCGGCGTCCGTGCGGTGCTGCGGGATGCGGCCGCCCTCGGTGGGCTTCTCCCAGTACCCGAAGGGTGGCATCCCCGTCATGATGGGGATGCACCCCAGGCGGAAGTAGAGCGGCAGCTTCTCGAAGTCGTCGTGCATGATGAAGATGCCGCCGTGCTTGGCCAGGAGCATCTGCAGCATGCGCGCGTTCTGGCGCGGCACGTACCCACCCAGCGCGGCCAGCACGCCCGTCGGCAGCTCGAGATCGCTGGCCATGGCGTAGATGTGGCGGGCGCGCGTCCCCCCGCCGCAGCAGAGCAGCAGCTTGTGGCGGTCCTTGACCAGGACCAGCTCCTCG
>DATBQU010000135.1:0-5661 GCA_036560665.1 Polyangiaceae bacterium | reverse complement strand
CGAGCACTACAAGTCCATCATCTCGACGCGGACGTTCGACGATCGTCTGCGCACGCTCAAGAGCGTCCGCGCCGCGGGCATCACCGTGTGCTCGGGCGGCATCATCGGCATGGGCGAGAGCGTCGACGATCGCTGCGAGATGCTGCGGACTCTGGCTAACCTCGATCCCCAGCCGGAGAGCGTCCCCATCAACGCCCTGGTGAGGGTCAGCGGCACACCGCTCGAGCACCTGCCCCCGGTGGATCCGCTCGACCTCGTGCGCATGGTCGCGTGCGCGCGCATCCTGATGCCGCGCGCGCGGGTTCGCCTCAGCGCCGGTCGCGCCGAGCTGACGCGCGAGGCGCAGCTGCTGGCCATGTACGCCGGCGCGAACTCCATATTCTACGGCGACAGGCTCCTGACCACACCCAACCCCGAGACCGACGACGACCGCGAGCTGTTGCGCGACGCGGGTCTGCAGGCGATGCAGCCCGCCTGAGGCTGGCGCGCGCGGGCTCTCAGGCCTGGGCGCGCCTGGTCAGCACCGCCACGGTGAACACGCGGATCGTGCGGCCGTCGCGCTGGACGCGGATCTCGCGGGTGCGCAGCGTGGCGCGGGAAGGCAGGGCCGGTGGCGGACCGAAGCGCGCGTCCGTCACCCACACCACGACGTCGGCGCGCCGCCATCGGTCGCGAGGCCACCAGTCGTCGAAGTCGTCGCGCACCGGGGTGTCGCAGCCGACCGGCAGATCGCCACGAAGCGCGGCCTCCAGCTGGGCGCACACCACCCAGTGCGGCCCCACCACCACCACGTCGCCCCGCTCCGAGCCAGGGACCCACGCGCCCAGGGCCTCCGCACGCGCCACGTCGACCACCTGCGGCCAGCCGTAGAGCTCGTTGCTCAAGTCGAGCCGCGGGTCGTACGAGGCGGGTGCGAGGCGCAGCGCCGAAGGCACCAGCACCCAGCCGTGCACGGCCGCCACCATCGCCCCCGCGACGGCGCACGACGCGACGACGAGGCGTCGCGACGGCGCGGTCGGGCTTCTCGTGGCGGCCGGCACGAGCGCGAGCAGCGCCGGGGCCAGCCAGTGAGGTTCGGCCACTCGGCTCCAGAGGCAAAGCGGCAACACGGCGGCCAGCGGCAGGACGCAGGAGAGGAGCAGCAAGCGCCCGACGGCGTCGCCTCGACCGCGCCAGAGCTGCCGCCCGGCCAGGGCGGCCAGCAGCGCCACCAGGGGCGACAGGTAGAGCAGCTGCCCGCCGGCCAGCGCCCCCAGGTTGCGGAAGGAGAGGCCCGCCGATGACTGCGTGTCCACCAGGCGGTGGACGAGCATCGGCCATCCGGCGCGCGCCTCGTACATCGCCACGGGGGCGACGACGATCAGCCCCGCGGCGAGCCCAGCCCAGGGGGCGAGCGATCGCAGATGGGGGCGTGCGGGCCGGGCGGCGTATGCGGCCGCGAGCGCGACGAGAAGGAGCAACCCGGTGAGCTTGGACGCCGCGGCGACGCCCGCGAGGAGCCCCGCGCCGGCGAAGGCCAGCGAGGCGCGTCCGCTACCGGGCGCGGAGCGCAGCGCCTCCGCCGCGAGCGCGAGCGACCCGGTCCACGCCAGCGCCAGCAGCAGGTCGGGCGTCATGGCGAAGAGGCCGATGGCCGCCTCCGGCGCGAGCGCCACGACGATCGCGCCGGCGAAGGACCGCCCCCAGGTTGCGCCGCTCGCGCGGCACGCGAGCGCCGCGACCCAGGGGAAGGCCGTGGCCAGGATCGCCGTCGCGAGGTGCGCGCGTTCCGGGCTCGGCGCCGTTCCGTGGCCCAGGGCGCGCGCCAGGAGACCCACCAGCCCCGGGTGGTCGAGGTACGCAGGCTGCGGATGGAGCGCGTAGCTCGCGTAGAGCGCTTCCGAGTCCCCGAAGCCGACGTGAGCTGCGGCGAAGGCACGAAGCGCGAGCAGCACGATCGACATCGAAGCGAACGCGACGAGCTCGGGGCGACCGGCGGTCGGATCGGCGGGCTTCATGCGTCGACGTTCGCCTCAGGCCGCACGCGCGCGCACGCCCAGCCAGGAGGCCAGCATCTGCGCCACGGCGAGCGACGGGTGGCGGGCGCCTCCCAGCCTGGTCTCGACCTCGTCGCACTCGGCGAGCAGCACCGTCCGTCGATCGAGCGCGTCCGCCAGCGCGCGGGCGATACGGTCGGCGCGGACGTCGCGCTGGAGCAGCTCGCTGAACGCGCGACGACCGAGCAGGATGTTGGGCAGGGCGACGTGCGGTGTGCGTACGAACGCGCGCGCCGTCAGCTCGGTGGCCAGCCCCACCCGGTAGGCGACGACGGGGATCGCGCGCGCGAGCGCTGCCTCGAGGGAGGCGGTGCCCGAGGCGCAGAGCGAGGCGTCGAAGGCGGGCAGGACGTTCATGGCGCCGACGTAGGGATCGACCTCGAAGGTCTGCACGTGCCGGTCCTCGCAGGTCTGCTCCACCCAGGCGCGGGTCGCTGCGTCGAGGCTGGGCGCCACCAGCACCCGCGCGTCCACGCTGGCGCGATCGGAGCGCACCGTTTCGTAGGCATCGAGCATGGGCAGGAGCAGGCGCCGCACCTCGTGGGGCCGGCTCCCGGGAAGGACCGCCACCGCCGCCGCGAGCGGCGTCATCCCCAGCGCCTGTCGCGCCGTGCCGCGGTCGAGCCGGGTCGTCTCCAGCGAGGGATGCCCCACGTAGTGGGCGTCGACGCCCGCCTTTCGCCACACCGCCTCCTCGAACGGGAGGATCACCGCCATGCGATCGACGCTGCGACGCAGCGATTCGGCGCGCCGCGGTCGCCACGCCCACACTTGAGGCGCCCCGTACCAGAGCACGCGCACGCCGCGGTCATGCAGGGTCGGCGCGAGGTGCAGGTTGAACTCCGAGTAGTTGACCAGCAGCGCCGCGCGAGGTCGTCGCGACCGCGCGGCACGTACGATCGCTCGCCAGGCGCGCAGCACGCTGCCGGCGCGCGCCGCCGCCTCGCCGATGCCCAGGGCAGTCGTCTCGCGAATGTCGGCCAGCAGCTCGACGCCGGCACCGGCGAGCGCGGTTCCGCCGAGGCCGAAGGCCCGTACGCCCGGCAAGCGCCCCAGCACCGCGGCGGCCGCCCTGTCGCCCGAGGCCTCGCCGGCGACGACCAGGATCGTGCTCATGGTCCGACGCCCTCGCCGCGCAGCGCATGCAGGATGGCGGCTCCGTCGCGCTCGACGCGAAAGGCCCCGATCCCCGGCACGCGCCCGAGTCCGTCGGTGTCCGAAGGATCCGCCTCGACGGCGTCCTTCACGCAATGTCCCGGGAGGATCACCTGCTCGTCGACGCCGCGGCGCTTGGCCTCCGCGCGGCGCCAGGCCAGCAGCCGCACCTCGCGCTCCCGCCGCGCTCGGAGCACCCCGTCGGGCAGGCGTGGTCGTTCGAAGCGAGCACGCTCCGTCTCCGGCAGGGAGTCACCCGCCGCGGCGATCCCGCCGACGACCTCCTCCGCGAAGAACCTCGCCGCGGGCGACGACAGCGAGAAGCCACGGACGCGGGCGAGCTCGGCCGCGGTGGCGGGTCGGGCACGGGCGGCGGCCACCAGCGCCTCGGTCGACGCCACGCGGTAGGGCGGCACGTCGCGACGCTGGGCCTCCCGTTCGCGGAGCTCGGCGAGGATCATCAGTACCGCCCGCTCGCGCTCCGGGTAGCGCTCGATCCCCTTGATCCGCGTGTAAGCGGGGGCCGTCTGCGGCGTTCGAGCGGCCGTGGCAGCCGATCTCAGGCGATAGCGCGTCTCCTCGAGCACCTCGTCCTCGATCCCGTGAGCGCCGACCTCGCGCCAGATCGTCTCCTCCAGGGCCTCCAGATGAGCGACGTCGGTCGCCAGGTACGAGAGCATGCTGGCGTCGAACGGGCGCACGCGCCAGTCGTGCTGCTGCATCTCCTTGCCGATGCGGATGTCGAGCTCGGAGTCCAGGAGCGAAGCCAGACCCGTGGCGGTGCGCCCGAGCATCCGCGCGGCGACCGCGGTGTCGTGAACGTTCGCCAGGTCGATCCCGACCTCGGCCAAGAGTCGTGCGTCGAAGGCGACGTCGTGCACGATCTTCAGGGGCCCTCGCACGCCCAGGAGCTCCCCCAGGGCGCCGATCGGCGCGCTCAACGTGTCGACCACGACCACGTGCTCGGCCCGGTCCCAGGCGAGCTGTATCGCGCACACCCGAGCGCGGTAGGTGAACATCCCGCTGGCCTCGACGTCCACCGCCAGGCGGACCGCCCGCGCGGCCTCGCGTGTCACGTCTCGTAGGTCGTCCTCGCGCGCGACCACTCGCGGCGCCGCGTTCGGCCGGAGCATCACTGCGGAGGGGTCAGCCGGTACGCGCGCTCGATGAAGTTGTAGTTCGGGTACGCCTCGACCTTGCGTTCACCGATGACGACGGGCTGCGCGTCGGTCGGACGCATTCGACCGCTCAGCCGGATGCGCACGGCGCGGCTGGCCGGGACGTTGATGGCCGCCCACAGCGCGATCGGCTGCGGGACGGTGTGGGTGCACTCCAGGTGCGGCAGGTTGTCGGGCCCGAAGTACTCCTGATGGATGTCGGTCGGTCCGATGCCGGTCGGGATCGGCTGCGCCGTCGCGTCGTCGACGAGATCGACGATGCCCCCGAGCAGCTCGTGCGCCGCGCAGTCGCGCGCGCCGGTGACGATGACGAAGGAGCCCGGCGCCGTCTGCGTCGTGCCGAGGACGCCGGCGAGCAGTGTCTGGTAGCTGCCGGTCGTGATCGAGTTCCCCGCGAACGTCGTGCCCGGCCTCGGCGTCACGTTGTCGAGTTGAACCACGGGCTGGAGCGCCGGGCTGCTCGAGCGCTGGGCTACGCGATAGCCGAACACCGGTCCCGGTGGCGGTGGGAACGAGAAGTCTCCGCCCGCACCCGTCGTGGCCGAGACGTCCGGGGCCACGCCGTTGGCCAGGGTGTTGCCGAAGAAGAGGTCGACCTGGGCGCCGGGGACCGCGATGTGGGTGGTGAAGTCGGTCAGCTGGAACTGGTCCTGTGTGGTCGCGGCCTCCAGCGTGCCGCTGTCGGGGGGGCCGGCTTCGACGGTGGGCCCGTCGTCGCCGGAGTCGACGGCAGGGCCGGTGTCGCTGCCGTCATCCCCGGCGTCGCCCAGCAAGGGGAGGGCAGCGAACGCGGCGTCCGTGTCGTAGCAGCTCCAGTCCGGATCCTGGAGGTTACCCGACGAGTCCAGCCACTTCATCACCGGAGGATCACCCGCGCAGGTCCCGGTTGCGGCGTCGGCGGAGGTCGCGTCGTCCCCCCCGTCCGCGTCGGCCCCGTTGTTCGACTTGGTGGAGCAACCCGGGAGCTGGGCGACGGTCAGAGAGACGACGGCCAGCGCATGGAAGGCCATGATCCAACGCGCTCTCGATGCCTGCATCCGGGATGAGCCTCCGCACGAACTCCCCCGTTAAGTTACCTAACACATCGGCGCATCGATCGCCGCGCCGCCGCTACGCCCAGTACGCCGAGCGCGAACGCGAGCGCCCCCAGCCAGCGAGCCGCACCCGCACCGGCACCGGCACCGGCACCAGCCACGCCGCATCCCCTGCTCGCCGGGGCCGCGCACTGGCTCGCGAAGCCATGCCGTGGCGTCGGGTCGCAGACGTCTTCGGGCACCTTGCCGGAGCCGTCG
>DATBQU010000134.1:0-18244 GCA_036560665.1 Polyangiaceae bacterium | reverse complement strand
CGCCCTGCTCGACCCAGCGCTGGTAGAGGATGACGAAGTAGAGGTGCTCCTCGATCATCGAGCGGTACGCCTGGGCGATGGCCCGTTCCCGCGGCCCGAGCCTGCCGTCGAGGGGGGCGCCGCGGGTCGACTCGAGGTGGTCGATCACGAAGCGCGAGTCGCCGAGCAGCTTCCCGTCGTGCTCCACGTAGGGCAGCTTCTGCTTCGGCGCCTTGCGGGGGTCGCCGGGCTTGCTCTCGTACTCGATCCCGGCCATCCGCAGGTACGTCTCGAGCTTCAGGACGAAGGGGCTGATGTCCGGCAGGCCCCACGCGGGGGTGAACTTGTAGACCGTGAGCATGCGGCGATCCTACCCGCAGTGGCGCCGATCCGGGCGCGCCCCCGGAGCGTAGAATCGGGTCGGAGGAGGGCGGGCGATGGGGCAGGGTGAATCGTTCGATGCGGTGGTGGTGGGGGCGAGCCTGGCGGGATGCACGGCGGCCACGGTGCTGGCACGCAAGGGGGCGAAGGTCGCGCTCCTGGAGCGCGCGTCGAGCGCCACGGCGTACAAGAAGGTCTGCACGCACTTCATCCAGCCGAGCGGCATCCCGACGCTCGAGCGACTCGGCCTGCTCGACGCCATCCGCGCGGCAGGCGGCGTCAAGAGCGGCGTGTCATTCCACACGCAGTTCGGCTGGCTCGACCCCGACCACGAGTTCGACGGCCTCAACTTCCGGCGCGAGAAGCTCGACCCCATGGTGCGCGAGCTGGCCGGCAAGACCGAGGGGGTCGACCTCCGCATGCACCATCCCGTGACGGAGCTGCTGCGCGACGGGGACCGGGTCGCCGGCGTCGTCACCGAGCACGAGGGCGTGCGCCGCGAGCTCCGCGCCGAGGTCGTCGTCGCGGCCGACGGCCGGCACTCGAAGGTCGCGCAGATGGCCGGGATCGAGGGCAAGACCGCGCCGAACAACCGGTTCCTCTACGCCGCCTACTTCAAGAACCTCGACCTCCCCACCGCCGACGGGTCGACGATCTGGTTCTCCGAGGACGCCTCGTACGTGTTTCCCAACGACGACGGCGTCACGGTGGCGGTCGTCATGCCGCACAAGGACAAGCTCCCGGCGTTCCGCGCCGACGTCGAGAAGAGCTTCTACGCCCAGTTCGAGGGGCTGCCCCGCGCGCCCCGGCTCCGCGAGGCCGAGCGCGTCAGCGACTTCTTCGGGATGCTCGAGATGCCGAGCCACATCCGTCCCGCGGCGGTCGGACGCGTCGCGCTCGTGGGCGACGCGGCGATGGCGTCCGATCCCGTGATGGGGGTCGGGTGCGGCTTCGCCCTGCAGTCCGGCGAGTGGCTCGGCGAGGACCTCGGAGAGGCGCTCGCCGCGCGCAAAGGCATCGACGAGGCGCTGGCCACCTACCGCACCCATCACGACGAGCGGCTGCGCATGCACCACGAGATGATCAACGTGGTCTCCCTGGCCCGGCCCTTCAACTTCATCGAACGCCTCATCTTCCACGCGGCGACGACCGATCGCGCCTTCGCGCGGCAGGTGGGACGGATGAACTCACGGCTCGCGCATCCCAGGGAGATCGTCGGCCCCGGGCTCCTGCTCCGCGCCGTCTGGCTCCGGCTCACCCGCAAGGTCCCGGCAAGAGCCCTCACCTGAGGCGGTATCCGGATCGCGCTTGCGCCCGAAGACGTGTGACGGACGCTGCTGGTGTAGCGGCAGAGGGCGCCCATCACCGTTCCGGTCTTGCCGCGACCGCGACCGCGACCGCGACCGCGCGACATCGACTAGGCTGCACCCTACGCATGCGCCCCGGCACCCTCCTCATCACCGGCGCCTCCAGCGGCATCGGCCGCGCGCTGGCCTTCGAGTACGCCCGCGGCGGCGCCCGCATCGCCCTCTGCGCGCGCCGCGAGGCGGAGCTCGAGGCCGTCGCCACGGAGGTGCGCTCGCTCGGCGGCGAGGCGCTCTGCATACCGCTCGACGTGCGCGAGCCGGACGCCGTGGCCGACGCCGTCCGCCGCGCCGATCGCGAGCTCGGCAGCCTCGACATGGTCATCGCCAACGCCGGCCGCGGCGACGCGCGCCTGAGCACGCGCCTCACCTGGGACGACGTGGGGCCCATCCTCGACGTGAACGTGAAGGGCGCCATGGCCACGCTCGTCGCCGCCATCCCCATCTTCGTCGCGCAGCAGCACGGTCACCTGGTGGGCGTCTCCAGCCTCGCCGGGCAGCGCGGTCTTCCCACCTCCGCCGCCTACAGCGCCAGCAAGGCCGCCCTGGGGGTCTTCCTCGAGTCGCTGCGCATCGACCTCGCCCCCGTCGGCATCCGCGTCACCGACGTGCAGCCGGGGTTCGTGGCCACGCCCATCAACGAGGGCGCGACGCACCCCATGCCCTTCCGCTGGCCGGTCGACAAGGCCGCGCGCGTCATCGCGCACCGCCTCGAGCGCGCGCCCGCCGTCATCGCCTTCCCCTGGCCGCTGGTCCTCGCCTCGCGCCTCGGGCGCCTGATGCCGGCGTGGCTCTACGATCGCGTCGTGCGTGGCTCGGCGAAGGGCGATTGAGCGCAGGTCCCCGCATGCCGCCGGCCCATCCCTCGTTCGAAGACGTCCTCTCGTTCTGGTTCTCCGATCCGGCGCGATGGTGGCGCAAGGATCCGGCGTTCGACGCCGAGCTCCGCGACCGCTTCCTCGCGCTGCACGGCGCGCTCGAACGCGGCGAGCACGAGGACTGGCTGGAGACGGCGCGAGGGACCCTGGCCTACGTCGTCGTGCTCGACCAGCTCTCGCGCAACATGTTCCGCGGCACCGCGCGCATGTTCGCCAGCGACGCCCGCGCCCGCGCCGCCGCAGGCCGCGCCGTCGATCGCGGCGACGACCGCGCGCTGTCGGAGGGCGAGCGGAGCTTCCTCTACATGCCCTTCATGCACAGCGAGAACCTCGGCGATCAGGATCGCGGCGCGGGCCTCTTCGCATCCGCCGCGCCCGCCGAGCTTCGCTACGCCGAGCAGCACCGCGACATCATCCGCCGCTTCGGACGCTTCCCCCACCGCAACGCGCTCCTCGGCCGGGAGTCGACCGCCGAGGAGCAGGAGTTCCTGAAGCAACCCGGCTCCTCGTTCTAGGGAAGGAACCCGCCCCGGTCCGCGCAAGAGGTTGCAAGGCTGATTGAACGCAGCTCCGGAGGCGACCCTAGTCGGTGCCCCCCTCGCAGGGCAGCTGCTGCGGACTGCCCTCGCACACATACGCGCCGTTGCTGCCGCAGGTCGCCGGCCACACGTGGCCGCAGGCGTCCTCGCAGGACGGCTGGGCGCACGGTCCGCGCGCGCTGTCCGGCACTTCCTTGGCGTTGCCGGCGAGCAGCTGGGGACCGCACTCGCAGAAGACCTCGTCGCCGGCCTCTGCGTCGCCGCCCGCATCCGTGCTCGCGTCGTTTCCGGCACCGGAATCGCTCCCGCCGGTCGCGACCGGGACTGTGGCCACGCAGCCGCCCGTGGCGGTGAGGGCGACGAGAAGGACTCCGACGAGCTTGACGCGCATGGCGACCGGAAGGAGCAACCCGCGTGCCGATGGGCAGCCAGCGAGATCACGCCTGCGATGTGCCAACGTGCGTCGGCGCGGTCGGCTCCGTCGCCACCGGCGTCATGGTCCGCAGGCGCGCCGCGGCAAGCCACCCGGCGTCGAAGTCCTGTCCGTTCGCCTCGAACCGCGCGCGCGACAGCGCCACCGCCTCGCCCCGCACGCGCTCCCACGTCGCCTCCGCCAGCGGCACGCGCGCCCGGTTCTGCCACAGCCACGCCAGCGCCGTCGCGTCGCACTGCAGCTCCGTCCACGCCCGCTGCTGCGGCTCGAAGGCGCCGTGGCTGTGGAAGTGCGCCCAGTCGTGCAGGCCCCAGAAGAGCGCGTTCAGGTTGTCGGCCGCGAGCCACAGCGCGTCGCGCGGGCGAACGCGCCGCGCGTAGAGCTCGTCGGTGGCGTCGTCGATGGCCCACGGCGCCAGGGCTTCCTCGTCGGTCAGCCCGAAGCCGAGCGCGTGCACGCACGCGAGCTCGCGGGGCAGGAAGGCCGCGACGCCCGGCCGCGTCACGAACACCATCCGCGCCGGATCCGAGCCGTCGATCGGCGTCGCCTCGTCCCACCGCCCACACCGACCCTGCGGCGCGCGCCACTCGAGCGTGTCGCTGGCGCACCACCCGAAGGCGTCGAACACGCCCTCGGGGACCAGGCGCGCCGCAGGAGGGGTGACCAGCTGGACGACGCGCACGGTCGGCGCTGGCGACGCGCGCTGCACGCGCGGGGTGTAGTAGGATTTCGGCCAGGGCGCCCGCGCTTTGCGCTTCGTCCCGCTCCGAGCTAACGAGCTGCCGTCGAACCCGGGACCGATGTCCAACTCCCAGCCACTGCCCCCCAAGAAAGAGGTCGCGCTCGCGCTGCTCGAGCGGTCGAGCGTCTACGTGCACCTCGATCCGCGGCAGACGGCGGTGGTGGTCCCCGCCTGGTTCCGCAAGCAGCCGCAGCTCGTCCTGCAGATCGGCCTCAACATGCCGGTCCCCATCCCCGATCTTCGCCTCGACGAGGACGGCCTGTCGTGCACGCTGAGCTTCAACCGCGCGCCCTTCTACTGCGTGGTGCCCTGGGCCAGCGTCTTCGCCATGGTGGGCGAGGACGGTCGCGGCATGGTGTGGCCGGACGACGTGCCCGCGGAGGTCGCGCGGCAGGCGCAGGTGCGCGCCGTCGACAGCCCGCCCAAGGAGCCGGCCAAGGTCTCGACGCTCGATCGCGAAGCCCGGGAGGGCGCGGGCAAGGAGCCGGCGTCCAAGGCCAAGCGCCCGCGCAAGCGCACCCCGCTCAGCGCGGTGCCCGACGGCGACGGGCCGGCCAAGAAGGCGGCGAAGTCTCCGCGGCACGACCGCCTGCAGGCGGCGCCCCCGGCCCGGCCCGCGGTGGCTCCGGTGCCCTCTCCGGCCGGCGGCCATGGGGGAAAGCGGCAGCATCCGGCGCCGGCGCCGGCGCCCACCAGGGGCGGCGGCTCCGCCAGCTCGAAGAAGAAGCGCGAGCTTCCGCCGTACCTGCGCATCGTCAAGTAGCGGCAGGCCACAGGCCAGGCGCGGAGGCGGGTCCGTCCGCCCATGCTGGATAAATAGTCCGTCTCCAGACGACCTCATCGCTGGACGTCCCACACTCTCAGCGTAAGGTTCCAGCCTCGCGGCAGGCGCCGGAAGCGCCGCCCACTTTGACGAGGGGATCCGATCGATGCGTCGTTTCTTGGCGGTGGGGTTGTGCGTGGTGGGGGCGATCTACGGCTGCGCCGGCGGCGGGCAGTCGACGTATTCGGGGGCGAGCGACGACGCGAGCAGCCCCGACCTCGACGGCGGCGGCGACGCGCTGACGGAGGCGGGCGGACCGACGCCTCCGCCCGACGCGGCGGCGTGCACGCACAACACCGACTGCCAGTCGCCCAACCTCTGCCAGGGGACCAACGGGCTGGCCTGCATGGGCGGCTTCTGCATCCCCACCGGCAAGCCGATGAACTGCGACGACGGCGTGCCGTGCACCGACGACTCGTGCGACGGCAACAGCAACAAGTGCGTCCACAAGCCGAACGACGGCAACTGCCCGAGCGGCGAGTTCTGCGACGCGGTGCAGAACTGCGTGCAGACGCTGCCCTGCACCCCGGGCGACTCGGTGTGCGACCGCCTCGACACCAACGCGTGCAGCGGCCTGTGGACGTGCGATCCCAACGCCAAGCACTGCGTGCAGGGCGCGCCGCCCTGCCAGAGCGTCCCCAACGCGACCACCAACTGCGCGCCCGGCCCCGCCGGCGCCGACGGCGGCGCGACCACCGCGTGCTCGTGGACCTGCGACACGGGCTTCGTGCACCTGCAGTACGCGAACGGCTCCTTCACGCAGGTCACCCACCTGACGCCCCCGCCGCCTGCCAACGGCTGCGAGTGCAAGCTCGGCGGCACCGGCGTGGACAAGCCGGACCTCGGCTTCGTCGACTCGAACTGCGACGGCATCGACGGCACCATCACCGCCGCCGTCTTCGTGGACCACGCCACGGGCAACGACGGCAACCCGGGGACCATGGCCTCGCCGATGAAGACCATCTCGGCGGCCATCCTGCAGGCCTCGTCGTCGAGCCCGGCCAAGGACGTGTACGTCTCCAAGGGGACGTACGCCGAGAAGGTCACGATGGCGAGCAGCGTGAGCATCTACGGCGGCTACGACGCCGCCAGCGAGTGGTCGCGCTCGAAGGCGAACGTGACCACCATCGCCAGCCCCTCGAGCGTGGGCGTCCTCGCCAAGGGGCTCAACGCGGTGCAGGACATCCAGCTCTTCTCCATCACGTCGAGCGACGCGCAGGGCGTGAGCCCCAGCGGCGACGGCAACAGCAGCTACGGCGTGCTCATCGTCTCGTCGACGGCGGGCGTGACCGTGGCCGGCTGCAACATCACGGCGGGCAACGGCGCCAAGGGCGGCGACGGGAGCACCGGCGGGACCGGGGCCTCCGGCACCACCGGCGGCACCGCGCAGGGCCAGACGCAGGGCGGCGGGGGCGCCGGCTGCGGCGGCGCGAACGGCGGCCCCGGCGGCGCGGGCGCTTCGCCCGGAACGAACCCCGGCACGCAGGGGACCTCGGGGACCCAGGTCTCCGGCGGCGGCTCGGGCGCGGGGCCCGGCGGCCCGGGCGCCGCGGGCTCGTGCACGCTCACCGGCTCCTCGAACGGCGGGCCTGCGCCGCCGGTCACCAACCCCGGCGGCGTCGGCTTCCCCGGGTCCAACGGCAACCCGGGCCAGAACATCGGCACCTTCGACTCGAGCGGCAACTACCTGCCGCCGCTCGGCGGCGTGGGCAACACGGGCACGCCCGGCGGCGGCGGCGGTGGCGGCGGCGGCGGCGGCGGGACGACCCACGGCGGCACGCCCGCGGAGTTTCCCCCGTGCGGGTGCGGCGACAACCCCATCGCGGGTGGCGGCGGCGGCGGTGGCGGAGGCGGCGGCTGCGGCGGCCAGCCCGGCACCCCCGGTCACGGCGGCGGCGGGAGCTTCGCCATCGCCATCGTCTCCTCGAGCGTCGTGGTCGATCAGACCACCATGTCGACCGGCGCCGGAGGCAACGGCGGCAAGGGCGGCGACGGCGGGCCTGGCGGCGGGGGCGGCTCCGGCGGGCAGGGCGTCGCCGGCGGCACGGACAACAACAGCTGCAGCAATCGCTCGGGGGGCAACGGCGCCAGCGGCTCGGCCGGCGGGCCGGGCGGCGAGGGCGGCGGCGCGGCGGGCGGGACCGGCGGCGGCTCGGTGTGCGTGCTCTACAAGGGCGGTTCGCCGACGGTGACGGCCACGCAGTGCACCAACGCCGGCGGCGGCCAGGGCGGCGTGGGCGGCACCAACGGCCTGCAGACCGCGCCCACCGGCACGGCCGGCGTGAGCACCGACTCGATGAGCGCGCAGTAGCGGGGGAAGCGGTGAACGGACGCGTCGCCGCCCTCCTCGCCGCGCTGGCCGTCGCCGGCGCGAGCGCCCCGGTGGGCGGCTGCAGCTCGGGCAAGTCGGGCGGCTACACCCCCGACGACGGCGGGACGCCGAACCTCGCCGACTGCGGCCACGCCGACTGCGACGCCGACGGCTACGCGACGCCCGCCGACTGCAACGACTTCGATCCCAGGATCAACCCCGAGGCGTTCGACTTCGCCGCCGACGGCGTCGACAACGACTGCGACGGCGTCGCCGACGATCCGGTGCTCACCTGCGAGACCATCCCGGCGCAGGCGCCCGGCTCGCCGGTCGACTTCGCGCGCGCGGCCGACCTGTGCGCGCAGCGCTCCATCACCAGCGCCGGCACCGTCTTCGATCCGCTGGTGCACGCGGCCTGGGGGCAGGTGCAGGGGCTCGGCCCCGGGCAGACGCTGTGGACCTCGCAGACCAAGCCGCAGCAGGTGGGCATCGCCTCGAGCTTCGGCGCCAACCAGCCGCGCCAGGGGCGCACCATGGCCGGCCTGGCCAACGGGCCGTGGGCCGCGGGCGATCCGCGGAGCTCGGCGCCGCTCGATCCTCAGGGGTTTCACATCAACGACGGGTGCGCCGCCATCCCGCTGGCGGGCCAGGACTGCGCGTCGCTCACCGACGGCGCGGCCGCCGGCGGCGTCAACGTGCAGGACTGGGCCGAGCTCACGCTGACCGTGAAGATCCCGAGCAACGTGCAGACGGCGGTCTTCGACTTCGCCTTCTTCAGCACCGAGTTCAACCAGTGGTGGGGCTCGGCGGCGAACGACGCGTTCTTCGTGCTCGTCACCAGCCAGGGCTTCCAGGGGCAGAACGTCGCCAAGGACAAGAACGGCCTGGCGGTCACCATCAACAGCGGCTTCTTCCAGCTCTGCCCGGCGTGGCCGGGGCCGCCGGGGATGTCGCAGGACAAGGCGGCCGCGCTTCAGACGTGCGTGGGCCCGAGCGGCGATCCGGCGCAGTCGATCCTGGGGACGCTGACGGGCACGGGGTACGACGGCGCGACGGTGGGGACGGACGACACGGTGCTGGCGGTCAACGGCAACAAGTACGTCTACGGCGGGGGCAGCGGGTGGCTGACCGCCAAGTTCCCGGTGGTGCCGCGCGAGCAGATCGTGATGCGCGTCATCGTGGCCGACGCGTTCGACGGGCTGAAGGACTCGGCGGTGCTGCTCGACGCGCTCCGCTGGGAGCCGTCGAGCGAGAGCGGCGTGGGCCGGCCCACCATCCAGTGACCCGGCCGTGCTATTGGCACCGGTCATGCGGTCGGCCTGGGCTCCCCTCGCGGTCGTGTGCGCCGTCGCGCTGCTGCGCGCGCTGACGGCGTCCGCGCCGCAGGCGGCTCCGGCCGCGGACGAGGCGCTCCGCCGCGAGGGCTTCCGCGCCGTCGCGTCGGAGGAGACGAGCATGCGGCGCGAGGCCGCCAAGACGTTCCCCACCGATCCCTGGTCGCGCGACGACGACTTCCACCAGCGCGAGATGAAGAAGGCGCGCGACTGGGCGCACACCAATCACACGCGCTTCGCGGACGCGCTGTCCGCCATCGACGAGGGCCTGCGCGCGTCGTGGCCGCACGGCAACCCCGCGCCGCTCCTCGCGACGACCCCGCCATGTCGCCCGCGCGCCATCTACTGAGCCTGGTCCGCGGGTCGTACCGCGCGGTGCGGTACGTGGCGTCGCACACGCCGCTGCGCCTCGGCATCTTCGCCGGGCTCGCCCTCATCGCCGCCTGGCCGCTGCTGTCGACGGCGAATTCGCTCAACGAGTTCCGCGACGCGCACGTGCTCGGGCACTACGAGGCGGTCGCGCGCGACACGGTGCTGCACTGGGGCCAGGCCCCGCTGTGGGACCCCTACTACTGCGGCGGGATGTACCTGCTCGGCACGCCGCAGGCGCGGTTCGTGTCGCCGACCTTCCTGCTGACGCTGGTCTTCGGCGAGACGCGCGCCGAGGCCCTGACCGCCTTCGCCATGATCCTGGCCGGGCTGGAGGGGACCTACCGCTACGCGCGCTCGCGGCGGGCCACGCGCTTCGGGGCCATGGCCGCCGCGCCCCTGTTCGCGCTGAGCGGCATCTTCGCCACGTCTCCCGCGCTGGGGTGGTTCAGCTTCTTCGGCTTCCAGCTGCTGCCGTGGATGGCGCTCGGCACGCGCCGGGCCCTGGCGGGCGAGCGCATGGGGCTGGTGACGACGGCGGTGGCGGCGGCGTGGTGCGTCGGCTTCGGCGGGACCTACGCGGCTCCCATCGCCGCCCTGTGGTGCGCCTTCGAGGTGGGCGAGCACGTGGTGCGCCACGCGCGCACCGACAGGGCAGGGGTGGCAGCGGTGACGCTGGGCCTCGGCGTGGCGGCGGCCACGGCGGCGCTCGGCGCGGGCCTCGCGGCGGTGCGCCTGTGGCCGATCGCCGACACGCTCCAGGCCGCGCCGAGGATCATCGGCGGCGCTCCCGGCAACGACTGGGGGACGCTGGCGCGGATGTTCCTGTGGCCCATCCGGCCGGAGACCGACAACGGCGAGTTCTTCATCGGGGTGCTGGGGCTGCCCGCCGTGCTCCTGGGCCTGCTGCGCCGCCGCCGCTCGATCCCGCTGGCGGTGGCCGGGGTGGCCTGCGTGTGGCTGGCGGCGGGGTACGCGGTGCGCCCGTCGCTCTTCGCGTCGCTGCGCGAGCTCCCCCTCTACACGACGCTCCGCTACCCCGAGCGCTTCCTCGTCCCGCTCGCGCTGGCCTGCGCCACGCTCGCGGCCCAGGGGGTCTCGCTGGCGGAGGCGTACGTGCGGACACCGAGGGCCAGGCAGCGGCGCCGGCGCGAGCGGGCGGGCAAGGCGCTGCTGCTGGTGGCGTCGGTCGGGCTGGCCGCGAACCTCGGGCCGCTCGCCGCGCAGCACGCCCTCCACGCCCGCGACCGCTCGCTGAGCTCGCCCCCGGGCGCCATCGACGACTCGCGCCCGTTCCACCAGGCGCGCGGCAACCGCTGGGCGCTGGCCTACTACGAGCCGATGCAGCGCGGGTCGCTCTCTTGCTGGGAGGCGTACCCCGTGCCGGAGTCGCCGCTGCTGCGGGGCGATCGGCAGAGCGAGGAGTGGCTGGTCGAGCCGGGGGCGGGGACGGTGACGGAGCGGTCCTGGTCGCCCAACCGGATCGAGCTCGACGTCGCGCTGTCGCGCCCGGCGACGGTGGCCGTCAACCAGAACTGGCACGCAGGCTGGCGTGCCAGCGCCGGCACCATCGAGAACGATCGCGGGCTGCTGACGGTGGCGCTGCCGGCGGGGACGCACGCGCTGTCGCTGCGCTTCGCGCCGCGCTCGGCGACGGGCGGCGCGCTCGCGTCGCTGGTGGCGCTGCTCGCGCTGGGCGTGGTGGTCCGGCAGGCGCGCCGCTCGCCGAAGGTCCGCGGCGCGCGCGAGGGGCTGGTGCTGGCGCTTCTGGCGCTGTCGCCGCTGGTGCCCGTCGTGGCGACGGCGGCGCTGGTGCACGAGGCGGCGTACGTGCAGGCGCCGCTGACGCCCGACGGGCGCCCGGTGGTGGCGGACGACATCGACGAGGGCGCGGTGCGCATCGACGCGAAGTTCGCCGACGGCGTGTCGCTCGAGGCGGCGACGCTGTCCAACCCCGATCCGGCGGCGGGCGCGGAGACGTCGCTCGAGCTCGACTGGCGCCGCGACGGTCGGGTGGCGCCCGGCCTGGGCGTCTTCGTGCACATCGAGCCGTCGACCGGCGGCACCAACATCAACGGCGACCACGTGCTGCTGTCGTCGGTGCTCGATCTCGAGGACGCGCCCTCGAACAAGACGCTGCGCGACGTGCTGCCCATCTTCCTGCCCGACGACGCGCGCGGCAAGACCTGGAAGGTGTGGGTCGGCCTGTGGCGCGTGCGGCGCGGCGGCGAGCGCGTGCACCTGGAGGACGCCGGCCACGCCCTCTCCGACGGCGATCGCGTCCTCGTGGCCACGTTCGTGGCCCGGTGAGCCGGGCGTAGGATACGGAGGCACGATGCAAACGCTCGAGCGCCGCCTGGGGGTCTTCTCGGCGACGACCCTGCTCGTCGGCTCGATGATCGGGTCCGGCATCTTCATCGCGCCGTCGATCATGGCCGGCTACGTGGCCACGCCCGGGACGTGGCTCGGCCTGTGGCTCGTCGGCGGCGCGCTCACGCTGCTGGGGGCGCTCTCCTACGCCGAGCTGTGCGCCATGATGCCGCACGCGGGCGGGCAGTACGTCTTCCTGCGCCAGGCCTTCGGCCGTCTCACCGCCTTCCTCTACGGCTGGACGTTCTTCCTGGTGATCCAGACCGGCTTCAACGCGGCGGTGGCCATCGCCTTCGCCAAGTTCCTGGGTGGCGTGGGGCTGCGCGTCGGAGAGGCCGACCTGGTGCTCGCCGTGGGCCCCCTCACGCTGTCGCGCGCGCAGCTCGTGGCCGTGGCCGTCATCGCCTTCCTCACCTGGGTCAACGCCCGGGGCGTGCGCGAGGGGGCGCTGGTGCAGAACCTCTTCACGGTCCTCAAGGTGGGCGCCATCGCGCTGCTCGTCGTCATCGGCTTCGGCAGCGGCAAGGGCTCGCTGTCGCACTTCGCGCCGGTGCTGGGCGCCGATCTCGGCGCCAAGGGCCTCCAGATGGGCTTCCTGGCCGCGGTCGGCGTCGCCATGTCCAAGGCCCTCTTCGCCTACGACGCCTGGAACACGGTGACCTTCGCCGCCGAAGAGGTGCGCGAGCCCCAGCGCAACCTGCCGCGCGCCCTGGTGGTGGGGACGCTGGTGACGACGCTGGCCTACTCGGCGGCGTGCGCGGTGTACCTCTACGTGCTGCCGCTCGATCGCATGGCGGGCGTGGTCGAGAACCGCGTCGCCTCCGACGTGGCCGGGCTCGTGCTCGGCTCGGCCGGCGTGACCCTGGTGTCGGTCGCCATCCTGGTGTCCACCTTCGGCTGCGTGAACGGCCTCATCCTCGGCGGCGGGCGCGTGCTCTTCGCCATGGCGCGCGACGGGCTCTTCTTCCGCGTGGCGGGGCGCGTCGATCCGGTGCGCCACACCCCGCGCGGAGCGCTCGTGCTCCAGGGCGTGTGGTCGGCGGTGCTCGCGCTGTCGGGCAGCTACGACAAGCTGCTCACCTACGTGACCTTCGCCTCGCTGGCCTTCAACGCGCTGACGGTGGTCGGCCTGTTCGTGCTGCGGCGGACGCAGAAGGAGGTGCCCCGCCCCTACCGCACCTGGGGCTACCCCGTCACGCCTGCCGTCTACCTGGCCGGCGCCCTCTTCTTCCTCGTCTACATCTTCGTGGGGGCCCCCCGCGAGTCGTGCTTCGGGCTCGCCATCGTCGCGCTCGGTATCCCGGCGTACCTCGTCTTTCGTCGCCGGGCCGCCGCCCCGGCGTGAGGCGCGTGGTAGGCTCCCGCGATGGGCTCGCGCGGCAACGTGAAGGGCTCGGTCCTCCAGTCGCGGCTGGAGTTCGTCCTGCGCCAGCGGGGCGCCGAGGGTCTCGCGCGCGTGCTCGCGCGCCTGCCCGCGCCGGAGCGCAAGGCCATCTCCGGCCTGATCCTGCCCTTCGCCTGGTACCCCTTCGAGACCAACGAGCGGCTCGACCTGGCCATCGCCGAGGAGATGGGCCGGGGCGACAGCATCTTCCGCGAGCTCGGCGCCGCCTCCGCCGACGACAACCTGACCTCCGCCTCGCAGCTGCACTACATCCGCGAGCACAACCCGCACGCGCTGCTCAAGCAGGCCAGCGGCATCTACAGCGTCTACTACGACACCGGGCGCCGCGAGTACGAGCGCGCCACCGAGACCCGCGCCGTGCTGCGCACCCACGACAGCCTCTCCTTCTCCGTGGCCGACTGCCTGACCGTGGTGGGCTGGCACGTGCGCGCCATCGAGATGTGCGGCGGGCGCAACGTGCGCGACAGCCAGCCGCAGTGTCGCGCCCTCGGGGGCGCGTGCTGCGAGTACGTCTTCGAGTGGGCCGAGGGGGCCCCGTCGTCACCGCTCGCGCCGTCGTGAGAGCGACTTCGCGCAGCGGAAGCCGGTGCCCATCCCGCGCGTGAGCGCGAACATCCCGCCGCCCCGGGAGGCGGCGCGTGCCCACTTGCTGTCGGTGTTCCACGCCCCCGACCGGATGCGCCGGAAGCTCGACTCGCCGCGGGCGGTGTCCGGCGCGGGCTCGGGCTCGGCCAGCAGCGCGTCGCAGGTGGCCTCGCCGGCGATGTCGGCCATCCACTCGCGGACGCCTCCCGCCATGTCGCGCGCGCCGTAGGGCGACTCGTCGGCCGCGAACGACCCCACCGGCTCCGGCTGCTGGGCGAACGAGCGCGACTCGCGCATGTGGCAGAACGTCGGATCGAAGCGATCGCCCCAGGGGTAGAAGCGGCCGTCGGCGCCGCGCGCCGCCTTCTCCCACTCGGCCTCGGTGGGCAGGCGCAGGTCGGTCCCTCCGCGCCACCGGCAGTAGGCGACGGCGTCGAACCAGTCGACCAGCACCGCCGGCACGGCGTACTCGTGCCCCTCGCCGGAGGGGAACAGCTTGCGGGCCTCGCCCTCGATGATGATGTCCTTGGGCGCCCAGCGCCCCGCGGCGTCGCGCTCCACCCAGTAGCCCTCCGAGCCGCGCAGGTCGTGCGGCGCGCGGCGCTCGGCCTGCGGCGCGTCCCGCGTCTGGAGGTCGTCGAGGAACGCGCAGTACTCGCGCATCGTCACCGGGAAGCGCCCGATGGCGAAGTCGTCCACCGCCGTCTCCTGGCGGGGCAGCGGCTCGATGGCGTCGGGGTCGCCGCCGAGGATGGCCACGCCGCCCGGCACGTAGACGAAGTCCTCGCCGATCTCCTCGTTGGTGTAGAGGTTCACCTCCGCCGCGTGGTGCGCTCCGCGGGCGAGCAGCACCGGGTAGCGCACGTCGCGGCATCCGGCGACCTTGATGATGACCAGGTAGCTGCCCGGGTCGAGGCGGACGTCGTGCAGCGGCGTTCGCCCGAGGTAGCGCTCGTCGGTGGGCATGAGCACGCGGTCGCGCTCGGCGTAGCGGTACACGGTGACGTGCGCACCCGGCGGGCTGGTCGACAGCGACAGGCTCGCGTCCGCGCGCAGCAGCGCCGCGTAGCGCCCCTGGTCGTGATCGGTGACGAGCGCCTCGAAGTAGATCTGGACGGCGGGCCGGCGCTCGATCTCCGCCTGCCGCGCGCGCCCCCAGTAGAGGTCGGCCAGACCGCGGTGCGCGTCGACGCACTCCGCGTCGTAGCCCAGGGCCTTGGTGTAGAGCTCGATGGCCTCGGCCATGGCGCGGCCGCTCTCGCGCTCGGCCTCCGACGCGCGGTCCTCCAGCGTCCAGCCCGCGCGCTTGCGCTCGACGGCCTCCCAGCCCTTCACCTGCTTGAGCGTCTGCCGCGCCAGCTCCCCCAGGCGTTGCCGCTCCGTCTCCAGGTGCTGGAAGCGCAGGACGGGCTCCTTGGCCCCCTCGCACAGGCGCACGGCCTCGGCCTTCCGGCGCTCGCGCTCCTTGGCGCCCTCGAGGAACGCCTCCACCTCTTCGGCCACGTGGTCGGCCGAGCGGGGGCGCTCGCTCCTGTCCTTGGCGAGCATCTGCAGGCACAGGTCCTCGAGCAGCAGCGGGCAGCTGGGGACCACGTCGCGCGGGCGCCTGGGCGTGCGGTCGACGGTGGCCAGGATCATCGCGCCGGCGCCGGCGCCCACGTCGAAGGGGTGCACGCCGGTGAGCAGCTCGTAGAGCACGACCCCCAGGGCGAAGAGGTCGGCGCGCTCGTCGACGTCGGTCTCGTGACGCAGCACCTCGGGCGCGATGTAGCCGGGCGTGCCGCTCGTCTGCGACGAGGTGCCGTTGGAGCGCGGGACGCCGTCGCGGCGCGACGGGATCTCCAGCGGCACGTCGCGCATCGCCTTCGACAGGCCCCAGTCGGCCAGGTACACCTCGCCGAAGTCGCCCAGGAGCACGTTCTCGGGCTTGATGTCGTTGTGCAGGATGCCGCGCGCGTGCGCGTAGGCCAGCGCGCGCGACACCTGGAGGAACGCGCCCAGCAGGCGCACCAGCGGCCACTGCGCCTTGAGCTCGGGGTGGGTGAGGACGTCGCGAAGCGACTGCTTCTTGACGATCCGCATCGTGTAGTAAGGCTGCCCGTCGGGCAGCCACCCCATGTCGTAGACGGGCACGATGTTGGGGTGCTCGAGCTGCGCGGTGACGTGCGCCTCGTCGATGAAGCGCCGCGCGGCGTTGGCCTCCGAGTCCCGGCCCTGCTTGAGCGTCTTGACCGCGACGGTTCGCCCGATGGTGCGGTCGAGGGCGCTCGTCACCAGCCCCACGCCGCCCGCGCCGAGCAGCTCGCCGATCTTGTAGCGCGGCCCGGGCGGTTGCGAGGGCGACGCCGGACGCTCGCTGCGCCTGTTCTTGCTGCCGGGCTGGGTCTCGAGCTTCTTCGAGTCGCCGGTGTCGGTCGAGTAGGGGACCGTGGCCACCTGCTTGGAGGACTCCGCGACGAGCGACGCCAGGCGCAGCGGATCGAGCGACGAGCCCTCGAACAGCGCGTTGGCCGACTCCGACTCGCCGGTGCGCGCCCACCGCGCGGCGAGCTCCCACAGCTCGGCCGGCGACATCCAGCCGCGCGCGACGGCCTCCAGGGCGATCGCGCGGGCGTCGCGGATCCTCATGCGAGGCGGCTCAGTTGGCGGTGGGCGTGATGATCACGATCGGCTGCGGCTGACCGGCCACGCTGGTGACGGTCGCGCGGCACTGGAACTCGGCCATCGTCACCAGCAGGACGTCGAACACGAACGTGCTGCGAACGCCGAAGCGCTGGTCGTAGCGGACCGTGAAGTTCCACGCCTCCGCGAGCGGACGGCAGGGATCCGGTGGCGCGAAGCGCGCGAGGTCCGCCAGCACGTGGCGAGTGCGGGGCTCGTGCAGGTACGTCGACAGCGCTTGCCCGTCGGGGTACGCCCAGAGCTCACCGGTCGCCTGGTTGAAGTCCATGAGCTGAGCGTCCGACGTCGTCGTCCCGCCCGAGAAGGCCAGTCCGGTGGCCATCATCACTGCGCTCGCGGTGAGACCGCTCCACACCCATCGCGTCTTCATGGCTGATCCTCCGCGGCGTACGACGGCTCCGCCTGCCTCGCACGGATGGCGCACCGATCCCACACGGACAATACCACGCGCGCTTCACGCAAGGCACGGGCTTCACACGAGAAAGCTCCCACGGAGTGAGACAGCGTGCGCCTTGCTCTGGGCGGCGCCGACGGAGTAGGTTTGCGCGGGCTCGATGGCCAACAAGACCGTTCACTTGCCGGTTGTCGCCGGCACCGCCAACGTCCGCAAGGACGCCTGGTGGGCGTTCCCCGCCTTCACCGTCGTCTGCTTCTCGGGCTTCATCGTCTACGCCACCTGGCGCGCGTTCGAGGGAGCAAGCTACGAGTGGCAGGCCTACCTTTCCCCTTTCTATTCGCCGTTCTTCGACGTCGGGTGGGCCAAGGGCTGGGGCCTGTCGTTCTTCACCCCGGCGATGCTCATCCTGCCGGGGCCGGCCTCGTTCCGGTTCACTTGTTACTACTACCGGAAGGCCTACTACCGCGCCTTCGTGGGCGACCCCACGGCCTGCGCGGTGCCGGAGCGCTCGCCCCACCGCTACAAGGGCGAGACCCGCCTCCTCCTCTTCCAGAACCTCCACCGGTACGCCATGTACGTGGCGGTCGTGTTTCTCGTCATCCTGTGGAAGGACGCCATCGAGGCCGTCGTCCACTGGAAGGACGGCGTGCACCTCGGCGTCGGCTCGCTGGTCATGATCGCCAACTGCGTGCTCCTCAGCGGGTACACCTTCGGCTGCCACAGCTTCCGCCACATGATCGGCGGCAACGTGAACAGCTACTCGCAGGCGGCGCTGGGCAACGTGCGCCACGGGTTGTGGAAGCTGGTGACCGTCCTCAACGAGCGCCACCAGCTCTTCGCCTGGACCAGCCTGTTCTCTGTGGCGCTGACCGATCTGTACATCCGCATGGTCGCCACCGGCGCCATCACGGACGCGAGGCTCTTCTGATGAGCGAGGCCACGGACACCAAGTACGAGACGCACGAGCACGACGTGCTCGTCATCGGCGCCGGCGGCGCCGGCCTGCGCGCCGCGATCGAGGCCAGCGCGGAGGGGGCCAGCGTGGGGCTGGTGTGCAAGTCGCTGCTGGGCAAGGCGCACACGGTGATGGCCGAGGGCGGCGTCGCGGCGGCGCTGGGCTACGTCGAGCCCAAGGACAACTGGAAGGTGCACTTCCGCGACACCATGAAGGGCGGCCGGTTCCTCAACCAGTGGCGCATGGCGCAGCTCCACGCCATGGAGGCGCCGGACCGGGTGAAGGAGCTCGAGCAGTGGGGCGCGCTCTTCGACCGCACCGCCGACGGGCGCATCCTTCAGCGCAACTTCGGCGGCCACAAGTACCCGCGCCTCGCGCACGTCGGCGATCGCACCGGCCTGGAGATGATCCGCACGCTCCAGCAGCACGGCATCCACTCGGGGATGAGCGTGTACATGGAGGCCACGGTCACCCGGCTCCTCGTCGAGGAGTCCGGCGGCAAGCGGCGCATCCGCGGCGCCTTCGGCTACTGGCGCGAGACCGGCCGATTCGTCCTCTTCCGCGCCAAGTCGATCGTGCTCGCCACGGGCGGCATCGGTCGGGCGTTCAAGATCAACTCGAACTCCTGGGAGTGCACCGGCGACGGGCAGGCGCTGGCCTACCTGGCGGGCGCGGAGCTCATGGACATGGAGTTCAT
>DATBQU010000133.1:0-2731 GCA_036560665.1 Polyangiaceae bacterium | reverse complement strand
CGTGCGAATCACTCTCGTGCCCGGCGCGGACGGCGCGGGGTCGAGCGAGTCCGCGGCGAGCGGCAACGTGGCCGTGACCCTGGGCGAGACCTCGGCGCCCGTGGAGGTCGCGGTCGTGTCGGTGATCGAGGGCAGCGAGGCGGAGCGCGCGGGTCTGGTGCCGGGGGACGTGCTGGTCTCGGTCGACGGCGCCGCCGTGGCGAGCATGGCGGACGCGCGCGGCAAGCTCGCGGGCCCGGTGGCCGACGACGTCGTGCTCGTCGTGCGGCGCGCCGATCAGACGCTCACGCTACGCGTACCGCGCGAGGCGGTGCGTCGCTGATCGCCACGGCGAGCCGCTCGTCGACCAGCATCAGGCGCGGCCGCCCGCGGCCGTAGCGCCCGGCCCAGTCGCGGGCCGAGGCGTCGTCGAGCACGCGGAATCCCACGTTCGCGAGCTCGGCGTGCATCGCGTCGGTCGACAGCTGGCCGACGATCTCCTCGCCCACGAGCCGGAAGCCCGCAAGCGCGACGCGCGTGAAGGTGGGCCCCAGCGGTGTCGCCAGGGGCGTCGCGTAGGTGACCGCGAGCCGGCTGCCCGACGCCGACCGCGACGCGATGTCCGAGAGCGTCGCGCGGATGGCCTCCATCGGCAGGTAGGGCGTGACGCCCTCCCAGATCCAGAAGGTGACGGCGTCGGGGTCGTGCCCGGCGCGCGCGAGCTCGTCTTGCAGCGAGTCGCGTGCGAAGTCCACCGAGACGAAGGTCACGTCCCTGGCCTCCGGCCGGCGCGCGCCGATGCGGCCGCGCTTGTACTGTTGCGTCGACGGGTGGTCGACCTCGAAGACGTGCACGTTCGCCAGCTCGTGCATCCTCCAGGCGCGCGCGTCGAGGCCGGCCCCCAGCAGCACCAGCTGCATCGCCCCTGCGGCCACGCCCTCGCGCACTGCCGTGTCGATGGCGCGCGTGCGCATCTCGATGTGGTCGAGCAGGCCGAGCGTCGCCACGTTGAGCGCGGCCGCCGGGACCATGCCCGTGCGCCCGGCGCGTACGACCCACGAGAGGGTCCCCTCGACGAGCGACGGCGCCAGCGGGTCGACGCCCGCCACCGCGCGCGCGGCGGCGACGGCGGCCGCCGTGAAGCTGGGCTTGCCCTCGCGCATGGCTCACATCCTCGAGAAGACGATCGACTGGCCCGACACGACCGCCCACTTGAGCGTCTTGTCGTCGACGAACGTGAACGTCTGCGGCTCGGTAGGGCCGTCCTTGTCGGTCGTGATCACCACGCTCGTCTTGTCTTCCTTGACGACCTTGTAGTGACCCGACTGGCTGCTGGTCGACGTCGTGACCGTGATCGCGTCGCCCTTGACCTCGAGCTGCATCGCGGTGGCGAACGCGTTGGCCTGCGTGGCGACGGTGGGCGCGACCCCCTCGGAGCGCTGCCCGTGCCACTTGCCCTGCAGCCGACTGGACCCGCCGCCGCCGCACCCGGCGACCACGGCCAGGCCCACGAGGCAGGCGCGCGTCAGCCAGCAGGAGAGCATGGCCCAGGAGCATACCGTCAGGTCACGGCGGCGATCCAACTGCCGGCTGGCCCTCCGGGCGGGCGAGCACCTCGGCGACCTCGGGCTGCATGCGGCGGGGGGCGCCGGCGGCGTCGACGCAGGCGAGCAGGGTCGAGCCCTCGGCCACGAGCACGCCGTCCGAGACACGGACGATGCGGTAGTCGAAGCGCATGCTGGCGGCCCGGACCAGGCCCAGCGTGGCCTCCACGTCGAGCTCGTCGTCGAAGCGCGCGGGGCTGCGATACCGCAGGACCAGCTCGACCACGGCCAGGTGCATCCCCCGGCTCGTCCAGCCGCCGTACGCCACGCCGCGCCGCCGCAGCCACTCGACCCGCGCCACCTCCAGGTAGGCCGGGTAGCTGCCGTGGTGCACGATGCCCATCAGGTCCGTCTCGCAAAACCGGACCCGGACGCGAACGACGCTGCGGGCGATGGCCGGGTCGGGGGCGGGGACCATGCGCGGCAGTTACCACAAGCCCGGGCTAGGATCCCCGCGCGTGGAGCCCAAGCGTCGCTTGCCCGTCCTGAAGGCTCCGCCCGAGGAGACCGAAGAGCCGCGGCCGCCGTGGCAGTGGGTGGGATTCGGGGCGCTGGGCATCTTCGTGGTGTGGCTGCCGCTCGCGTGGCTGGCGACGGTCCTGGTCACGCGGCTCGGCGGCATGGAGGAGGCCCCGGTGAAGCGGGCGCTGTTCTTCGCGGGGAGCCTGGCGCTGGCGTCGCTCGCCGGGGGGTACCTCGTCGGCCGGTGGGGCACGCGAGAGGTCGGCTTGCGCGAGGCGGCGCTGGCGGGGCTCGCGGCGGCCATCATCGCGACTGCGCTCGCGTGGGGCGCGGTGGGCTTCTCGGTCGGCGCGCTGGTGACGGTCGTGGTCGCGGTCCCCCCGGCGGCGCTCGGGGGCCGGCTCGGAATGAAGAAGCGCTCCGGGGCGTGGTAAGGGACCGCCATGCTCTGCCTGAAGGTGTCGACCGACGCGGCGTGGGCCGATGCCGCGATGCGAGACGTCGACGCCGTGCTGGTCGACCACGCGCATTGCGAGATGAAGGCGGCGTCCAACGCGCTCTCGCTCGCGACGCGCCATGCCCACCAGGCGCGCGACGCCGAGCTCGCGCGCGTGCTCACCGATCTGGCGCGCGAGGAGATCGAGCACTTCCAGCGCGTGCTCGCGGTGCTCGTCGAGCGGGGCGTG
>DATBQU010000132.1:0-7208 GCA_036560665.1 Polyangiaceae bacterium | reverse complement strand
CTCGGGGCTGCGCTCGTGGTGACGGGCAACGCTCTCGCCGACGACGCGGCCCCCGCCGCGGCTCCGGCTGCGGCGCCCGCGCCGAAGGCGAAGCACGGTGGCAAGAAGTACGCGGCCGCGGGCTGCGGTCTCGGTTCGATGATCATCAGCAGCGGCGGCATCGTGCAGATCTTCGCCGCCACGACCAACGGCACCTCGGCCAACCAGACGTTCGCCATCACCTCGGGTACGTCGAACTGCGACGACGAGGGCGCCGGCGACGACAGCGCCCGCCTGTTCGTCCACGCCAACCGCGAGGCGCTGGCCAAGGACATCTCGCGCGGCTCCGGCGAGACCATCGAAGACCTGGCGGCCATCGCGGGCTGCGCCGACGCGAAGGCGGTGGGGACGAAGCTCCAGAGCAACTTCAAGTCGATCTTCCCCAGCGCGGGTGTGTCGAGCGACAAGGTCACGGACACCATCCTGACCACGCTGAAGAGCGACGCCTCGCTCTCCTGCTCGGCCATCGGCACCTGAGAGCCGTACCCGGGGCGGCCGCCTGAACAGGGCGCGCCGCCCCGCTTCTATTTCGCATTCGACCGTGCTTCGCGCGTCGCTCGTACTGCTCTCGCTGGTCGCGCTCTCGCTGGTGCTCGTGCCGCGTGAATGCGCCGCGGCCCCCCGCCAGGCCGACGTCGAGGACGAGCCGGCCACGACCCGGGGCGACCCGTCGTACGCCGACGAGCTGGTGGCGCGCGCCCGCGCGATGCACCTCGAGCAGGACGTGCAGTGGGTGCGCCTCGGCCACTGGTACGTCGGCGCCAGCGGCGACTGGCGCGGCGAGGCCGACGGGCCGCTCTTCTACCTCGCCCCCGGCGGCAAGACGGACCCCACCGCGGAGCTCGAGGCCACCCTGCGCGCCATCTGGGACCCGGAGCCGGCCGACGAGCGCGTGCAGCATCCGTACTGCCGCTTTCCGGCGCGCATGACGTGGCTCAACGAGGTGCTGCACTTCGACGCGGCGCGCCTGCCGCAGCGCCGGTGCGCCCGCTACACGGCCTTCGCCCAGCGGCTGCACGCCGGCTCCGTCGCGCTCGTCTTCTCGTCGTACTACCTGAACAGCCCCGCCAGCGCGTTCGGTCACACCTTCCTGCGCATCCACAAGGCCGGCGCGAAGCGGGGCAACGAGCTGCTCGACACCGGGGTCGACTACGCGGCGGTGGTCGACACCACCAACGCGCTGCTCTACGCGTTCAAGGGCCTCACCGGGATGTTCCCGGGGCTCTTCCACGCCCTTCCCTATTTCTACAAGGTCCGCGAGTACAACGACTACGAGTCGCGCGACCTCTGGGAGTACGAGCTCGATCTCAGCCCGCGCGCGGTGACGATGCTGGTCGCGCACCTGTGGGAGCTGGGGTCGACCTACTTCGACTACTACTACCTGAGCGAGAACTGCTCGTACCACGTGCTCGCCGTGGTCGGCGTCGCCGAGCCGTCGCTTCACCTGATGGACCACGTGAAGTACCCGGTGGTGCCGGTCGACACCGTGCGCGCGCTCTTCGCCAACAAGGGCCTGGTGCGCGAGCTGCGCTACCGTCCGTCGCTGCGGACGACGATGCACCACGAGCTGACCTCGCTGTCGGGCGCGCAGCTCGACGCGCTGTCCGCGCTGCTCGGAGATCCGGACGCGCCCTTCCCCGCCACTCTGACCGACGTGCAGCGCGCCCAGGTCCTCGACGCGGCGGGCGACGTGGTCGACGTGAAGTACTCGAGCGCCATCCTCAAGGGCGACGATCCCCGGGTGGCGCGTCTCAAGCAGCGCATCCTCGAGCGGCGCGCCGAGATCGCCGTCGCCACCGAGCCGTCGCCGGTGCCGGTGCCGGCCGACAAGATGCCGCACATCGGGCACGCCACGGCGCGCGCCACGCTCGGGACCGGCTACTCGCCCGAGCTCGGCGGCTTCTACGAGGTGGGCAACCGCATCGCCCTGCACGATCTCGCCGACGCGCCCGACGGGTACCCGGAGACGTCGCAGATCGAGTTCCTGCCCTTCCACGCTCGCTACTACCCGAAGCCCCGGTCCTTCGAGCTGGAGGACCTGTGGGTCATCCGCGTCGCGGCGCTCTCGCCGTGGGAGCGCTTCCAGCGGCCGCTCTCCTTCGCCGTGCGCGCGGGGCTCGTGCGCGTGCGCGACGACGGCTGCAACGGCTGCCTGACCGGTGACGCCGACGTGGCCGGCGGGCTCACCCTCGGCTTCGGGCACGACGACGTCTTCGCGCTCTACGCGCTCGGCAACGCGACCGTCGCCTACGCGGGCGGCATGCACGGCGTGGCGGACTCCGACTGGAGGCTCGGCATCGGTCCGCTCGGCGGCCTCCGCTGGCGCCTCGCGCACACCCTGGTGTGGACGGCGGACGCGCGCTGGTCGTGGCTGCCCGACTCGAAGCCGCAGAGCACCTGGCTCGCCGAGACGACGGCGCGCTGGGAGTTCGCGCCCAACTTCGCGGCCGGGTTCGACCTGCGCCGGCAGCCGCTCGCCACCGAGGGTGTGGTGACGGCGCTGCTCTATTACTGAGACGGGTACCAGGGTCGCTCGATCCGGACGTCGAGCACGAACCCGCGCTCGAGCACGCTGGGGCCGAACCATCGCCACAGGAGCTCGGCCTGCGCACCCAGCGAGACGCGCACGCGCCTCACGTGCACCGCCAGCCCGGCCTCCACCCGAGGCGAGAACAGCTCCGCGCTCCACTGTCCCGCGAAGTCGTCGAGCGTCGCCAGCGTGAAGCCGGCGCGGGCCTGCGGCTCGAAGGGGCCGAGGCGCAGCGCCGCCTCGAACGCCGTCGAGGTCAGCCCCACCGCCCACGACGAGCCGTCGAACGCCTTGACGTCGAACTGCACCAGGCCCGTGAAGCGCAGCGGCAGGCCACCCTGCTGCACGGCGAGCGTCGGCCCCCAGGCCGCGCCGTAGCCGCGCCCCCAGCCCGGGCTCGCGTCGCCCATGCGCCGCCACGAGAACGTCGACGCGGCGACGTCGGCGCCGCCCCAGGTCGGCGTGTCCTGCGCCGCCGCCCCCCGGGTGGTCGCTGCCCCCGCGAGGCCGACCAGCAACGCCGTCGCCACGAGGCCAGCGCGGCGGGGGGAACGCACGCGCGTCCTCTTAGCACGGTCGCCCTTCCGTCCTAGGCTGCCGCCCGCATGGCTCGCCCCGCCCGCTCGCTCGCCGCCACCGCGCTCCTCACCACCGCCGCGCTCCTCACGCCCGCCACCGCCCTGGCCCAGCTCCGCTGGGACGTCGGCGCCCAGGCCGGAGTGATGAAGCGCATCACCACCGGCGGCGATCCGGGCGCACCCTCTCCCGGCTTCGGGCCGGCGTTCCAGGTGCAAGGACACGTCGCGCTGCTACCCATGATCCGGGTCGGCCTCTACCTGGCGCAGGATACGTCGCCCGCCTCCGGCATCGGCCCGCGCACGTTCTGGGAGGGCGGCCTGCACGCCCGCTTCGCGCCGCCGCTTCTGTCCGGCAAGTGGCGCACCTGGCTCGCGGCCGGCTTCGGCTACGCCTACACCTACGCCAGCAGCTACCACGCCCGCGAGAACATCGTCCCGGGCGGTCCGTCGGTCGACGTCCCCGTCACCAGCGTCGACGGCGGTCTGCTCGAGATCCCGCTGGCCGTCGGGCTCGGCTACAAGGCGACTGGCCCCTTCACCCTCTTCGTCGAGCTCGGGGGCCGCTTCGGCGTGGGCTTCTTCGGCGCCATGTACCGTGACGGTGCAAGCGGAAACGTCGGTGGCGCGTCGGTAATCCCTCAGCCTTTCATGGGGCAAGACTCGTTCGCCTTGTCCCTGAGCGTGGGGCTAAGCTTGGACGAGTAGCATCGCGGCCCCTCCGGCCGCATGCTCGGGCTGGCAGATGAGCACACCCTCCAACCGCACCGGCGGCGCTGCCACCAAGGCCGAAGGGCCGCACGGCACCCCGGCGCGACAGGAGCCCCGCAAGACCGACCGGCCCAGCATGCGCCCCGGCGGTCCGGAGTCGCTCGTCGGCGTCATCCTGAGCGGGCGCTACTTCATCGAGCGGCTCATCGGCGAGGGTGGCATGGGGGCGGTCTACCAGGCCGAGCACACCCACATGCGCAAGCGCCTCGCGGTGAAGGTGCTGCACCCGGAGATGAGCCGGCTGACCGAGGTGGTCGCCCGCTTCGAGCGCGAGGCCATGGCGGCGGCGCACATCGAGCACCCCAACGTCGCCGCGGCCACCGACTTCGGCAAGCTCGAGGACGGCTCGTTTTTTCTCGTCCTCGAGTACGTCGAGGGCAAGAGCCTGCGCGAGGCCATCAACGAGGGCAGGCTCGAGCTCGGCCGGGCGCTGCACATCACGCGGCAGATCGCCGGAGCCCTGGCACGCGCGCACGCGCTCGGCATCGTCCACCGCGACCTCAAGCCCGAGAACGTGATGCTGGTGAAGCGCGAGGGCGACAGCGACTTCGTCAAGGTGCTCGACTTCGGCATCGCCAAGGTCCCCGTCGGCGAGATGTTCGGCGACAACAAGGCCCAGCCCGGGCAGGCCCTCACCCAGCTGGGCATGGTGTACGGCACCCCGGAGTACATGGCGCCCGAGCAGGCCCTGGGGCAGGTGGTCGACGCCCGGGCCGACCTCTACGCCCTCGGCATCATGGCCTTCGAGATGATCGTCGGCGCGCGGCCGTTCGAGCACGAGAGCAAGGTGACGCTGCTCGGCATGCACGTGACCGCGCCCATCCCGAAGATGGCCGAGCGCGCGCCCGACGCGAGCGTGCCGCCCGAGATCGACGCCATCGTGACGCGCCTCCTGGCCAAGGAGTCCACGGCGCGCTTCCACGACGCCAAGGAGCTCATCGAGGCGCTCGACGCGGCCGCGCACCGGCTGGCGGAGCTCGGTCGCATCGCGCTGCCGCTGCCGCCGACGTCGCTCGGCCAGCCGCCGCGCCCGAGCCTGGCCGACGCGTCGGGGCCGCGCTCGGCGGTGGCGTACGGACCGACCAGCCTCGCGCACCCCCCCGTCACCACCGGCCCGCAGCAGCAGCAGGGGCCGCTCTCGCTGGTGGGCGCTTCGTTCGGGCACATCCTCAAGGGGACGCCGCCGTGGATGAAGCACCGCCTGGTCCTGGTCGGCGCCGGCGGCCTCGCGGTGGGGGTGCTGCTGGTGGTGACGGTGCTCATCGCCGCCAGCATGCACGGGGGCGCCACCACGGCGTCGTCGGCCTCGGCCAGCGCGAGCGCCTCGGTCGCCCCGCCGCCGCCCAAGCCGCCGGATCCGCAGGTGGACGAGGTGGTCGCCGGGGCGGAGGCGAAGATCGCCAAGGGCGACTTCGCGACCGCGATCGAGGAGCTGACCTCGGTGGAGAAGAAGGAGCCCGGACGCTCGGACGTGCACCAGCTGCTCGAGCGCGCGTACACCGGCACCCGCAACACGCGCGAGGCGATGCGCGAGGCGGGCCTGTGGCTGGCCACGGACATCGACAGCGCGTCGGCGGACCTCAAGCTGCAGGAGGACGTGCGCAACGCGGCCCTGCTGCGCGACGCGCAGGACGACGCGTTCACGCTGCTGGAGTCGAAGATGGGGATGCGCGGCGTCGACATCCTCTACGACATCGCCTGGGGCTCGTCGGGACGCCTTTACCCGCAGGCGGCGGCGAGGGCCAAGCGCTCGCTCGAGCTCGACGACGTGCGCAAGCGGGCCAGCCCCGCGCTCGGCGTGCTGCTCGCGTTCCGCGACGCCAAGACGTGCGACGCCAAGCACGCGCTGCTCGACGACGTGAAAGACAAGGGCGACGCGCGCATGATCTCGCAGCTGCAGCCCTACGAGGCGCAGCGCGGGTGCGGCTTCCTGGGGCGATCGGACTGCTACCCGTGCATGCACCGTGACCGGGAGCTCAAGGACACCATCGAGGCGATCCAGGTGCGGGCGGCCAAGGCGCAGTAGCCGCGTCAGAACCCGAGCCTGTCGCGGTTACCCCGCAGGAACTCGACGTACGCGGCGGCCTCGAGGCGCGGCTCGACCTCGCCTGCCTCGACCGCCGCCTCGAGCGCCTTCTTCAGCTCGCCGATCTTGCGCGACGGCGGCAGCCCGAAGGCGCGCATGATCTCGTCGCCGATCCCGCCCGGCAGCGGCGGCACGACCGCGTCCTCCGCCGCCAGCTGGCCGATGCGCTGCTGGAGCTCCTCGATCTGCTGCAGCCCGCGCCGCTTCTTCTCCGGCCGCTTGGTGGTGATGTCCGCCCGCGCCAGGCACAAGAGGTCCTCGAGGTGCTCGCCCAGCTCGCGCGCGAAGCGCCGCACCGCGCTGTCCGTCCAGTCCGGCGAGTACTGGTTGGCGCGCAGGTGGTGCAAGACGAGGAAGCGCACCGTGTCCTTCAGCGCCGGCTCGTACCCGAAGAGACCCGCGCGCCGGTCGAGCTTCTCGAACATGCGCGTGCCCACCTCGGCGTGACCCAGGAAGTGCACCTTGCCGTCCGGCGCGATCGAGCGCGTCTTCACCTTGCCGATGTCGTGGAACAGCGCCGCCCAGCGGACCTCGAGCCGCGGCACGGACTGACGCACCACCTGCTTGGTGTGCTTCCACACGTCCTTGTGGCGCCACTCGCCGTCGCCGAAGCCCACCATGGCGTGGACCTCCGGGAAGAGCGCCGTCAGCGCCCCCGCCGCCAGGAGCTCGTCGAGCCCGCGCTCCGGATCGTCGCCCATCACCACGCGATCGAGGCGCGCCCGCACCGCCTTCACGTCGAGCTTCACCGCGGCCTTGAAGTCCTCCGGCGACACCGGCACGACGAGCTGCCCCGGCGGGGCCCCCTCGGCGGCCAGGGCGGCCGCCTCCAGCGCGTCGAACACGCGGTCGGACTGGGGAGTCTCGAGCCCGTCGGCCATGGGGGGAGCGCTCTTAGCACGCAGCCGCGGAGCGAGCGAAGACGGCTGGCAGGCCCGGCCGCTGTTGCGGTGCGCCGGGAGTTGGGCATATTTGCCGCCGAGGTTTCGTACCCATGCGCATGACGTCGCGCTTGCCTGCCTTCTTCGCCGTGTCCTTCGTCCTCTGCAGCGCTTGCAGCGGCGCGGCCCCGAGCGATCTGCTCGGTCCGGGCGCCAGCCTCGACGGCGGCGGCGGCAACGAGGCCTCGTCCTCGAACGAGGGAGGCGGGCACGAGGGGGGCGGGGAGGCCGGCGTCGATCCCGGCATCAACTGTCCGGGCATCGGC
>DATBQU010000131.1:0-44741 GCA_036560665.1 Polyangiaceae bacterium | reverse complement strand
CGACTACCACGTCAACGTCGGCATGGTGATCCTGATCGCCATTCCGGTCATCGACCTCATCATCATGCCCATCCTCTCCGCGACGAAAGCGGAGATGGGCACCTGCGACGACACGGCCAAGGTCGACGTGCAGGTGGGCGGGCGCTTCTACCACTCGGAGGTCACCGTCAACGACAAGGGCTGGGTGTTCGGTCACGACCAGGTCCTCGACTGCGCCCACCACGTCATGCAGAGCGGGCTCGACACGCTCAAGCCGGTCGACCATCCCCCCCGGAGCGTGACGCCATGAGCCGCAGCTCGTGGATGCTCGTCGCGTCCTGCGCCCTCCTTCTCGGCTGCCCCGTCCCCACGTCGGAGTCGAAGGCGGTGTCGACGCCCTCCTTCCCCAAGACTTGGGACCAGCTCGAACAGGAGGCGCCGCCGGAGACGGTGACGCAGGGGGCGGCCCGCGCGCCGGAGGCGACGGGGCCGGTGAAGCCGGTCGACGTGCTCGAGCTGACGGACGGCACCGAGCTGGTGGGCATCATCACGCAGCAGGCGCCGGGGCAGTTCGTGGTGCTGGTCACCGCGGCCGGCGAGCAGCACACCGTCCCGTGGGCGCGCATCCGGACGGGCGTGGGGGCATCCACCCTGGCGGCCACGGCGCCGCCGACCCCGCCGCCACCACCACCGCCGCCGCCGCCGCAAGCCAAGCGCGGCGTGGTCGTGCTCAAGGACGGAACGAAGGTGGCGGGAATCCTGGAGCGGGTGGAGCCGGGTCAATACGTCATTGTCCAGACGGCGGACGGCGGCGAGCGGACCATCTCGTGGGACAGGGTCAGCGAGGTGAACGTCGCGCCTGCGGATGCGGGGACGCCGAAGTAGGCATCGGATACTCTGGCCAGCCGGAAGGAGCACCGCATGGCAGCCAAGAAACAGGAGCCGAAGTCCGCGCTGGCCGATCTCGAGGCGCACGCGCAGTCCATCCGCACCCAGCTGAAGGTCCCCAAGCAGAACGAGGTCTTCAAGGCGGCGGTGGAGGCGGGCTACCTGACGGCGCTGGCCGACGGTGAGGTCGACGCGACGGAGATGGCGACCATGGTGCGCGCCATCGACCTGCTCTCCGAGGGCGCCGTGATCGAGTGGGAGACGGAGACGCTGCTCGACGAGTGCGCGGAGCGCGCCGAGAAGGAAGGACCCGCCAAGCGCGCGACGGCCGTCGGCGCCGCGCTGGCCGCCCTGGGGCAGGCCCAGGCCGGTCTCTTCTTCGCGGCGCTGGTGGCGCGCGCGTCGAAGGGGATCGACAAGAAGGAGGCCGAGGTGCTCAAGACCGTCGGCGCCGCCGCGGGCGTGGCCACCGACGCCGTCCGCGACATCGTGAAGAGGGCGACGACGCTGGGCTCAGAGTGACGTGAAGAGCGCCGCGTCGACCTTCGACGGATCGCCGACCACGGCGGCCTGGAGGTGGGCGAGGTATTTCCTGGCGAAGGCCTGGACGTCGGCCGCGGTGACGGCGCGCACCCGATCGGGCAGCGCCCGCGCGAGGCGCCAGTCGCCGCCGTAGATCTGCGCCTCGGCCAGCGAGGAGGCCTGCCCCTCGGAGGTCTCGTGCTGCTCGAGGTAGCCGGTGAGGAACGTCGACTTGAACCCCGCCAGCTCCTCGTCGCCGATCGGCTCGCTCTGCATCCGGCGCGCCTCGTCGAGCATCACCTTCATGGCCGCGTTGGGATCGACGGCGGTGACGTCCATCGTGCCGAAGGGGTGCGCGAAGCCGTCGTTGAGGTAGGCGTTCACCGAGTACGTGAGGTTGCGCTTGGTCCGCACCTCCTGCCAGAGCCGCCACGACAGCCCGTGGATGGCCACCAGGGCCGTCACGTAGTCGGGATCGCTCCGGTGCGGCGCCGGGAAGACGCTCTGGCAGTAGTTGGTGGGCAGCTTGCGCGTCTCGGTCACGATGCGCGAGCGGTCGAACACCAGCGGCGGCAGCGGGGTCTCCACGTATCCGCCTGCCGGCAGCGCGCCGAACGCGGCCCTCACCTGCGCGAAGACGTGCGCCGGATCGACGTCGCCGGCCGCGACGAACAGGAGCCGGCCCTTGTCGCGCAGTCGCTCGAGGTACGGCGCGAGATCCTGCGGCTGGAGCGCGGTGACCGACTCGACCGTTCCGACGGGGCGGTTGGCGTAGGGATGCCCGGCGAAGATCTGCTTGCGCTCCAGCGTCCAGAGCTGGCCCCCCGGGTCTTCCTGCTCGTGGTGCAGCTGCGACAGCGCCTGCGTGCGGCCGAGCTCGATCTCCGTGGGCGGAAGGGCCGGGGCCAGGAAGACCTCGGCCAGCAGCGCGAAGGCGTCGTCCCAAGCGGCCACAGGGACCTTGAGATAGAGCTCCGAGAAGTCGTTGCGCGTGTCGCCGCCGAGCTGCGCCCCCAGCGAGGCCAGGCGGCGCGAGTAAGCCGTCTTGTCGAGCGACCGCGTCCCGCCGGTGGCCGCGACGCGGAAGGCGAGCTGCTCGATGCCCGCGCTGGCGGCGGTCCAGTTGCGCGTGCCGCCGCGCACGACGAGCTGCCCCGCGGCGAACTGCGCGCCGGGGATGCGCTCGACGATCACCGGGATGCCCGCCGCCGTCCCGCTGGTGACGTCTCCCTCGACCACCGGCGGCGGATCGCCCGCCGGGGCCGCGGCGGTGACCGTGGGTGCGGGCGGCGTCGGCGGCATCAGGGGAGGCCGGGCCACCGGCTCTTCTCCGCCGCACGCGCCCAGCGCGAGCGCCACGACGCCCACCAGAAGATGGAGCCTCATCGCTTGCCTCCCGCGTCGCCCTTGCCCGCCCCGATCCCGATCAGCTTCTCCACCCGCTGCCGGGTGAGGCCGCCGTCGAGCTGCTTCTGCGAGGCCATGGCGCCGAGGACGAACGGCCTCCCCAGCACCCACCGGTCGAGGTATCCCGCCAGGTCGCTGCGCGTGAGCGCGCGGACCCGGTCCTCGTAGGTCGCGTCGTAGTCCAGCGTCGAGGTGGCCCACGCCCAGGTGATGGCGTGCGCGCGGCCCGACGTCGTCTCCCGCTCCTGCATCCGGTTCACCTCGATGCGGTGCACGGCGTTCTTCATCTCCGGATCGGCGAAGTAGTCGGCGGTCTTCAGCTTGGGCAGCTCCGCGGCGAGCGCGCCGACGCAGGCGTCGACCTTGTCGGGCGTGGCCTCGAAGTCGACCGAGACCTCGCCGGTGTGCGCCTCGGTGAAGTACCCCATCGACGCGCGCACGCACGCACCCGAGTCGACCAGCGTCTTCTGGAAGCGCGAGCCGGGATCGTTCACCAGCGCCGCCAGGAGATCGGCCGCGTAGGTGTCGCGCGCGCTCTCGTCGAGCGTGGACGGCCCCTGCCACTCCATCACCGCGTTGAAGTTCTCGACCGGCTGCGCGATGAGCACGACCTCGGAGGTGCGGATGGGCGGGTGCTTCGGCAACGGGTTCTTCACGAAGGGGTCGTCGGCGTGCGCCCAGCCCGCGTAGAGCCTGTCGGCCTGCATGAAGACGTCGTCGGCGTGCACGTCGCCCGTGACCACCAGGATGGAGTTGTTGGGCACGTAATAGCGCTTCTGGATGGTGCGCATCTTCTCGGTCGTCGCCGAGAGCACCGCCGCCCGCGTCCCCAGGGCGTCCTTGCGCGAGGGGTACTTCCAGAAGACCTTCTTCTCGATGGCGTGCCAGAGGTGGTAGTTGGGCTCGCTCTCGTTGCGGTCGATCTCGCCCGTCACCACCACGCGCTCGCGCTCGAACTCCTTGGGATCGAAGAGGGGCGTGACGATGGCGTCGCGCATGAAGACCATCGCCCCGGCCAGGTGATCGGAGGTCGTGGTGAAGAAGTAGTTCACGCGCTCGATCCACGTCGTGCCGTTGAACTCCGCGCCGAGCGCGCGCAGGCGGGCCAGGTACGCCAGCTGATCGGGCATGGCGGCGTTGCCCTTGAAGAACATGTGCTCGTAGAGGTGCGACAGCCCGTTGTAGTCCGGGCTCTCGGTCATCGAGCCCTCGTGCACGCCGATCTCCACGGTGACGAGCGGCGTGGCGTGGTTCTCGGAGACGACCACCTCCAGCCCGTCGGGGCAGACGTGGTGCGGCAGCGGCGGCGAGGCGGCGCGCGCGCTGGCGGGCAGGGCCACGGCCAGCAGGGGCACCAGCAGGGCGGGGGCGCGCATGGTCATCCCGCCTTCCCGCGCGCCTCGAGATACTGGGTGATCCCCCTGGCGGTCTCGATCAGGTTGGGCGCGATCTTGTTGCCCAGGAACTCCTCGACCGTGCGCCCGACCTTGCCGGCCAGGAAGCCGGGAACGCCCCGGATCTTCTTGGCGTCGATCTCGATGCGACCACGGATCTCGACGAGCGTCTTGCCGGGGCCGTCCTCGTAGAAGGTGTTGCGGCCCTTGCACTCCACCGCCTCGGTGACCGCGTGCGTCTCGATGCGCCAGTCGCAGATGAGCTTGGCCGCGTCCCAGGTGGCGTAGTCGGTCCAGGACAGCATCGATTCGCTCAGCACTGCGCGCGCGGCGGCCGGGATCTCGCCGCCGCCGTGCCAGATGTTGACGAGCGAGATGATCGGGCCGTCCTCGGTGCGCTTGGTGCAGTCGATGCTGCGCACGTTGGGCAGGTACGCGAGCACCTTGGTGATGTCGTCGCGGTAGGCCGCGAAGACGACGTCGCGGGCGAAGGGAATGCGGGCGTCGGCGTGGAGCTCCATGGGGGCGGCGCAGCCTAGTCAGGTCGCGCGTGCGGCGCTATGGTCTCGCGGCCATGAGCGTACGCATCGTCTACTGCACGGCCTGAGGCTACGAGCGCCACGCGGTCAGGTTGGCCGCGGAGATCAAGAAGGCCCGGGGCATCGACGCCCAGCTCGTCAAGGGCTCGGGCGGCATCTTCGACGTGCACCAGGGCGACAAGCTCGTGTTCTCGAAGCACGCCGAGCACCGCTTCCCGGAAGCCCGCGAGATCATCGACGCGCTCGAGTGAAGGACGGACGGGCGGCTATTCCTCGTCGAGCTCGGCGCGGTCGAGCCGGTCGAGGCCTTCGAACTCGTCGATCACCGGAGGCAGGAGCGAGAGCGGACGCCGGGGCGATTCGCCTCGCGGCGTGGACACCTGATGGAAACCCGACTGCAGGCGCTCCCGCGGCTCGGGCGAAATCGCCCTCTCGAACGGAACGCGGTGACGACCGAAGAGCATGACGCTCCCCATTTGCAAACGGCGATCCATGCGGAGCTCAGCTTCCTGCGAGTGCCGAAAATCCCCGCGCCCACTTGTCCCTACGCGCGACGACCTGCGGTCTTCTGGACACACCGGTGTGAGGATGTTGACGCGCCAGGTGTCGTCACCTCGAGCGTCACGGGGTACGCGGCTCGATGGCTTCGCGGAGCGTGGAGGCCATCGCGGCGGCCTCCTCGCTGCTCGCGTACTTCTGGCGCGGCCAGAAGAATCCACGCAGGCCGTCGCCCTTGCGCCGCGGCACCACGTGCACGTGTGCGTGCGGGACGCTCTGGCTCACGCGGTTGTTCATGGCCACGAACGTCCCTTCCGCCCCGAGCGCGACCTCGAGGGCGCGGCTCACCGACTGCGCGACCGAGAAGAGGCCGGCGACCTCCTCGCTCTTCAGGTCGGCCAGGGTGTCGCGGTGGATGCGCGGCACGACCAGCACGTGCCCGGGGAACAGCGGGCGCGCGTCGAGGAAGGCGACGCACGTGGCGTCCTCGAGCACCCGGTGCGACGGCGCGAGCCCGTCGATGATCGCGCAGAAGATGCAACCGGCGGCGGCCATGCGCGTCAGGCTCCGCCCCCGCGTACGGCGACCACGTAGTCGACGATGGCCGGGGCGTCGTCGGGCGCGATGGGCGCGCCGTAGACGGTGCGCATCTTGTCGACCTCCGCCTGCCACGTCTTGCGCGGCAGCGGCGGCTGGTCGAGCACGTAGCGCGGCGAGTGGCAGGTGCCGCAGCCGGACAGGAACTGCCCGCGCCCCGGGCCCTCCGGCATCGTGACCGACTCGGCGGGCAGGCGCAGCGTGTGAACCGTGGCGGCGGGCGGCGCGGGGGCCTCGTCGGCCTTCGAGCACGCCGCGCCTGTCAGCACGAGCGCGAGCGCGAGGCACCGAGCTCCCATTACAGGACCTCCACGTCGATCCGCTCCGGATCGTTCTTCATGTACCCCGCGCGGTTCCAGCGCGGCCGGGTGGTCTGCACGTCGCCGGCGACGCTGGTGGCGCGCGCGGTCACCGTGGCCGGCCCCTTCTGCAGCGGCATCCACACCGAGCGCCAGCGTCGCCACGAGTAGGGGCCGAGGTCGCGCTCGAGGCGTGCGTCGCTCCAGGTGGCGCCGCCGTCCGTGGACACCTCCACGCGCGCGATGCCGCTGCCCGAGTCCCAGGCCACGCCCTGCAGCTCGTAAGCGGCGTTCGTCGCCAGCTTCTCGCCCGGCTGCGGCTTCACGAAGAGCGAGCGCACGTTCATGCGGTGGATGGGGATGGTGTCCTTCGCCAGCTCGCCGGGCGACTCGTTCGCGTCGGGGGCGGCGGGGATGCGGTATGCCTTCTTCATCCAGTATCCGTCGAAGGCGTGGTCGAGCACCGTGATCCGATCGAGCGCCTTGACCCAGTAGGTCGAGTACCAGCCGGGGACGACCACGCGCAGCGGGTAGCCGTTGAGCATCGGCAAGGGCGCGTCGTTCATGGCCCACGCGAGGAGCACGTCGTCGCCCGTCGCCACCGGCATGGCCAGCGACTTCTCGAAGTCCGGCACGCTGTCGAGCGGCCCCCGATCGAGGCCGCCGAGCTGCACCTCCACCGCGCCGGCCCTCGGCCCCGCTGCGGCGAGGACGTCCCGCAGGCGCACGCCGGTCCACTTGGCGTTGCCGACGGCGCCGCGGCCCCACTGCACCCCGGGGACGCGCGGCGCGAAGAGCGCGCGCCCGTTGCCCGAGCACTGGTTGACGGCGACGACCGACGCGGACGGGAAACGCGTGCGCAGCTCGTCGAGCGACAGCTCGAGGGGCCGCTCGACGTGACCGACGACGCGCAGCCGGTAGGTGCGCTCGTCGACGGAGGTGGGCAGAACGCTCAGGTGCCAGCGGACGAACATCGCCTCGTTCGGCGTCAGGTCCTGCGCGAGGAAACGCGGGGGTGTCTCCAGGTTGGGTGGCCGCTCGGTGTGGAGCAGCATGTCGGCGACCTTGCCGTCGTACGGCGGTCCACCCGCGTCGAGCGCGTCGGCCGTCGCCGGCGACGTCCTGCCGCAACCGGGGGCGAGCGCGCCGACGCCCCCCGCGGCGAGCAGTCGCAGGAACGAACGGCGATCGTCGCGCGAAGCCCTCATGCGAGGACCGCGAGGCTACCTCTTCAGGGGACCGAGTGCAGCCTGCAGCTGTCGAACAGGGCCCCGGGGCCACCGAGATGTTCACGATCACCTCTCCCGTGCCGGGCAGACTGGCGAAGCCGTAGAGCAGGTGCCCATCGACGATCGGCATCTTCATCGCCGTCTGGAAGAGCGCCGCGCCGCCCGACGCGTCCTTGTGCCACTCGGTCTTGACGTCGGTCAGCTGGACGGGCGCCGTGCCCGCGAAGGCGCAGTCGAGGAGATACACCGAGGTGGAGGGCAGCATCCTGTACTGGACGGCCACGACCCCCCCCTGGGTCGCCGGCACGTAGATGTCGTTCATCACCATCGACGCGTCGAGCATGATGAGGTCGCCCCGGAACCAGCCGACGAACTCCGTGAGGTGCTGCGGATCGAGGTAGAGCGAGGAGGTCCCGAAGGCGCCCGCGGTCGCCGTGGGATGCATCGTGTCCGCGACCTGCAGCTTCGCCGAGGCCACCGCCCCGGCCGAGAGCGGCGCGGGCTTGGGCTTCGGCGTGGCCACCGCCGCCATGGCCGCCGAGGGCGGCGTCGTGGGCGCGTGCGGAGGCGGCGCGAAGGAGACGCGCGGCGGCGGGTCGGCCTGGACGGTGGCGGCCAGCAGCACGGCGGCCGCGGTGACGGTCAGCGAGACGAGGCTCTTGCGCATGAGATTCTTCCCCTTGGGACTGGCGAGCGTGAGGTGCGCGCCACTCATAGACGCAAGCCACGCGCTTGTCTCGATCAGTCGCACACCTGGACGCGGCCCGAGCCCATGTCGAGCTCTCGCCAGTCGGCGCAGTGCATCTGGGAGATGTCCCGCAGGCTGGGCGTGGCGACGGCCTCGTTCACCACGGGGGCGTGCGTTCTCTGCACGTTCTGCGCGACGAGGGTGATGGTGGGGACCACCAGCAGGTGCTCCCTCGGCGAGGTGGCCTCCGTGATCGCGGCGGAGTGCGCGGCGTGGAGCGGCTCGACGAGCCGCGCCGTGACGGGCTCCGGGAGGAGCGGACGATTCAGGTCGTAGGTCAAGGCGGCGGCGGAGCCGATGGCCGCCAGCCACACGCCGAGGGTCACGGCCACCGCCGTGCGGTTCTTCATGGTGAGCATGACGCAGAGCCCCTTTCAGCTCGCGCCGGAGAGCGCGAGCGCAGCCCGCGCGGCGTACGGAGGGGGCGCGCATCTCGCGCCCGGACCAGCTCGTCGCAACTCCGAATCTAAGTACGATTCCCTGCGCAGCAAGCGTTCATCGGAGCTATCCGTCGAGGGGATGCGGCGAAGGCTCCCCGTCGTCCTCGCGCTGCTCTCCGGCGCGCTCGCCTCCCGCGCAGCTCCTGCGCGCGCCGGCGATCCGTTCGAGATCCAGGTCTACGACGGCACCGCCAACGACCCGGGGGCGGTCGGCCTCGAGATGCACCTCAACGACTGGGTGACGGGCCACCGCGACTCCACCCTGGCCGAGCCCCAGGCCCCGCTGCACGGGCAGTTCCACGCCACGCTGGAGCCGTCGCTCGGCCTGAAGCCCTGGTGGGAGCTCGGCGCGTACTTCCAGATGGCCGTGCGCGAGGACGACGGCGTGGTCGACTGGGCGGGGGTCAAGCTCCGCTCCAAGTTCGTCACCCCGCCGGGCTGGGACCCGCACTGGCGGCTGGGGGTCAACCTCGAGCTGTCCTACCTGCCCGCCACGTACGACAGCGACCGGTGGGGCAGCGAGGTGCGCCCCATCGTGGCCTGGCAGGACGAGGACTGGCTCTTCGCGCTCAACCCCATCGTCGATCAGTCGCTGGCCGGCTCCGGCGCCTCCGACGGGCCCGGCTTGCAGCCGGCGGCCAAGGCGGCGCGCACCGTGGGCCCGGTGGCGCTCGGCCTCGAGTACTACGCCACCCTGGGGCCCTTCTCGGCCATCCTGCCGCTGCGGGAGCAGGAGCACTACCTCTACGAGGTCGTCGATCTCCTCTCGGTCGACCGCCTCGAGCTCGACGCCGGGATCGGCGAGGGCCTCACGCCCACCAGCGCCGGTGTCGTCGTGAAGACGATCGTGGGCTACATGTTCTGACCATGACCCTCGCCGTCGGCGATCGCGCCCCCGATTTCACCCTCCCTGGCGGCCCGGACGGAACGTCCGTGTCGCTGAAGGACCTGCTGGCGAAAGGCCCCGTGGTCGTCTTCTTCTATCCGAAGGACGACACCCCGGGCTGCACCGTCGAGGCCTGCACCTTCCGCGACAGCTACGACGCCTTCAGCCAGGCGGGCGCCGCGGTGGTGGGCATCAGCTCCGACTCGGTCGCCTCGCACGACCGCTTCGCCAGCAAGCACAAGCTGCCGATGACGCTCCTGAGCGACGCCGACGGCAAGGTCCGCGCGGCCTACGGCGTCAAGGCCACGCTGGGGCTCTTCCCGGGCCGGGCCACCTTCGTGATCGACCCCGGGGGGACCGTCCGGCACGTCTTCGTGTCGCAGCTGCGCGTGGAGACCCACGTGGAGAAGGCGCTCGGCGTGGTCAAGGCGCTGGCGCAAGGGAAAAAGAGCACCGGAGCAGCAGCCGGTTGACCGCGGCGCGCCTCTGACCGCTACCATCGTGTCAGTGCCTCGAACCTTCGCCATCGGCGACATCCACGGAGACCTGGAAGGGCTGGAGAAGGTCTTCTCCCGCCTGCCCGCGCTCGACGCCGCGGACACGGTCGTCTTCGTGGGCGACTACGTCGACCGCGGGCCCCGGTCCGCCCAGGTCGTCGACTTCGTGCGCACGCTCGGCCAGCGCATCCCGGCGCGGGTGGTCGCGCTGCGCGGCAACCACGAGGACGCCTGGCTCCGCGTCATCGCCACGGGCTGGCCCGAGTTCATCACGCCCCCGGGCAACGGGTGCCTCGCCGCCATGCGCTCCTTCACCGGGGGCCGCGTCCCGGCGCCCGACGAGGAGCCCGCCGTCGAGGAGCGCACGCCGCTGCACACCGGCGCGTTCTTCCCGCCGGACGTGGTGGCGTGGATGAAGGGGCTGCCGTTCTTCTACGAGGACGAGCACGCCATCTACGTCCACGCCGGCCTGCCGCGGACGCCGGGGGGCTTCCAGCACCCGTCGCAGGTCCAGCACCCCGCGGCCCTGCTCTGGCTGCGCGACGAGGACTTCTTCCGCAACTACCGCGGCAAGCTGGTCGTCTTCGGCCACACCGCGACGGCCTACCTGCCGCCCGAGCTCTCCACCTACACGCCGGAGGACCCGCTCGACATCTGGGCCGGCCCCTGCTGCGTGGGCCTGGACACCGGCGCCGGCAAGGGCGGCTTCCTGACGGCGATCGAGCTCCCGAACATGCACGTCTACGAGTCGAGGTGAGGTGACACCGTGGCCATCAAGCTCCGCATCCGCAACCTGAAGTCGCGCGAGGCCGGCGTCGTCGCCTTCGAGACCGAGCCCGAGGCGCTGGCCTGGCTGAAGGCGCGTCCCGCGTTCGTCGACGTCATCGGCGCCGCCGGGCAGACGCCGATCCCCATGGACGTGCAGGATCGCCTGCGCACCGCCATGCGCCCGCTCGACGCCGTGGAGCGCCTCGCCGAGGCGGAGCTCGACACCTCCATCGCCCAGGAGCACGTCAAGCGCGAGGCCGAGGCGCGCCAGCGCGAGACCGAGATGCACGAGAAGCACAAGGCGGCGATGAACACCGCCGATCCCGAGCGCCTCATGGAGGTGTACTGGCGCTTCGACACCGGGATGCGCCTCACCGACGCCAACGATCCGCGCCCCATCCCGGAGGAGGCGAAGGAGGCGATCCTGGCGTGGATCGCCGAGCGCAACGAGTGGGTGGCGGGGCGCGGGCAGACGGTGGGCGAGTGCACGGTCAAGGTGTGGCCGGGCAAGCTCCCGTCCAAGGACTCCGACCGCGTGAAGGAGGGGAAGTTCACCCCCGTGAGCCACTCCGAGCCGAAGTAACGCGTGGCGAGCCTCGGCGCGATCCTCCGGGGGGTTCTGCGCCGCACGACGCCGCCGCACGCAGGAGCGGAGGCCGTCGAGGCCGCGCTGCGCGCGCGGATCGCCCGCCCCTCGGACCGGGCGGCGCTGCGCAAGGCGAGGCTGGTCTTTCACGCCGGCGAGGCCGGGGTGTGGACGGTGGACCTGCGCCAGGGGGAGGTGACGCTCACCCGCGGGCGCCTGGGCGGCCCCGGGGCGACCATCTACGCCGACCCGGCGACGCTGGTCGACGTGCTCGAGGGGCGGCTGGCGGGCGTGCAGGCCTTCCTCGACGGCCGCCTCTTCATGCGCGGGAACATCGCGCTCACCCTCGAGCTCGACGATCTGCTGCACCCCGCCGCGCGCGATCCGCGCTCGCCCCGCTGCCACCGGGTGAGCGCGGGGGGCGTGGAGTCGTTCTACCTCGAGGCCGGCGAGCGGGGGGCGACGCCGGTCGTGCTGCTGCACGGCCTCGGCGCGACGAGCGCGTCGTTCCTGCCGACGATCTGGGACCTCTCGCGCGACCACCGCGTCTTCGCCGTGGACCTCCCTGGCTTCGGGGAGTCGGCCAAGCCGGTTCGCCCGCTGCACGCCGCCTACTACGCGCGGTGGATGGTCGACTTCCTCGACGCCGTGGCCCTGCCCCGCGCCAACCTGGTCGGCAACTCCATGGGGGGCCGCGTCGCGCTGGAGGTCGGGCTGCGGTCGCCGGAGCGGGTCGACCGCCTGGTGCTCCTGTGCCCGTCGATGGCCTGGCGTCGCTACCGCTTCGCCGCCGGGCTGGTGCGCCTGCTGCGCCCGGAGCTCGGCGTGACGCCGCTGCCCGTCCTTCACCGGCTGGTCCTCGGCGTGCTGCGCTCGCTCTTCGCGCGGCCGGAGCGCGTGCCCGACGCCGCGATGAACGCCGCGGCCGACGAGTTCGTGCGCGTCTTCGCCACGCCGCGCGGGCGCATCGCCTTCTTCCACGCCGCGCGCGCCATCTACCTGGAGGACCCCCACGGCGCGCGGGGCTTCTGGAGCCGGCTGCCGGGCCTCTCGCGCCCGTCGCTCTTCGTCTTCGGCGACCGCGACTGGCTCGTCCCGCGCGCCTTCCTGCACCACGTGGGCGCCGCGCTGCCCTCCGCGACGTGCGAGACGTTCAGCGACTGCGGGCACGTCCCGCAGTTCGAGTTCCCGGAGCGCACCAGCGCGCTGATGCGGGCGTTCTTCCTCAGCCCTTGAGGAACCGCCGCGGCCCGCTCGGGCTCCAGGCCAGGAACTCCGCCACCGGCCCCGCCGGGGCGGGGTGAATCACCAGGTGCGTGCGCGCCGCGCGGAAGGCGCCCGGATCGTCGCCGTCGGCGCTCTCGCCCTCGTGCCACGAGCCGACGTTCACGTAGGTGGCCGTGCCCTCCGCCACGCTGACCATGGCCGGCGAGTGGGTGTGCCCCATCACCACGAACGCCGCCGGGAAGAGCGTCGCCAGGTGCCCGGCGCGCTCGATGAGGGCGGCGTCGTTGTCGAGGTGCTCGCCGAACCAGGCGCGCCGCCGCGCCGTCAGGCGGCGGTGGGCGAGGATCCAGACCAGCGCCACCGCGGCGATGGCGGGCCAGCACCACTCCTGATTCCGGAAGGTGATGGCGATGGCGAGCATGACCCCCGCCGCGCCGAAGGCCAGCGCGAGTCGATCGAGCAGGACGCTGGCCATGATCTTGGGGATGGAGTGCGTGACCGGCGGCACCTGGAGCGCGGCCAGCGCCCGCAGGCGCTCGATCCCCAGGCGCGTCACGTCGGCCAGCGCCGTCATCCGTCGCTCGTGCTCCTCGCGCAGCGCCTTCGCCGCCACGGTGAGGTAAGCGCGTCGCAGGCGGAAGAGCTCGAAGACGGCGGAGAAGAAGCGCACCCCCAGGCGCACCAGCCCGCCGGCGCCGAGGCGCGCGCCGAGCATCACGTAGTCGAGCAGGCCCATGCGGTCGTGCCCGTACTCCGGGACGCCGCGGGTGGGGCGCACCACGAAGCGCAGCAGCACGTCGGAGAAGCTCCGCGCGATGCGGCGCGGGTCGAGCGGCGACAGGGGCGCCATCACGTGCTCGGTGGAGCACAGCGTGTCGTACTGGTGGCCGTGCTCGACGTAAGCGACGCCGCCCACGTAGTAGAACCAGGGCGCGAACTCGATGCGCGACAGGAAGTCGGGAGCGAAGGCCGCGTCCTGCTCGGGCACCCCCTGCGCGCGCCGCGCGAGGTCGACCAGCAGCGTGCGCAGCTCCTCCTTCACGCCGTCCCAGTGGAACTCCACGTCGTGGTTGCCGGAGATGATGGTGAGCGCGTGCCCTCCCGCCACGAACTCGGCGATGGCCTGGAAGACGACCAGGTGCCGCGCGGCGACCGCCCGCAGCTTCACCCGCCCGTGGGCCGACGAGTTGCCCAGGCCGTGCTCGCGCTCCTCGTCGCTCGTCTCCGTCTCGGGGTCGCCCTCGCGGGGCAGGATGGTCATCCCGATGAAGTCGATGAAGTCCCCGGCGATGACCAGCCGCCAGCGGCGTCCCGACGGCGGCGTGCCCCGGTAGTGCGCCAGCAGGCTGACGAGGTCGGTGTCGACGCCCTTGGAGCGCCGCGCTCCGCCCTTGGTCAGGTCGTTCAGGTCGTTACCGAGATGAACGTCCGAAAGGATGAGAAGACTCTCGTCGAAGCCGGGGGTAGGAATCACCGCACGTTAATCCTGCGATGCGCCGGCCCTCCAGGCAAGGCGGCTCGTGCCACGCTTCGGTCACGACGGGCGCCCGGGGCGACCGGGCGGCGCGACTCAGGGGCAGTGGAAGTCGCTCGACTGGAAGGTCGGGAACGGGGGGGTGCCCGACCGGAAGATGCAGGGGTTGTGCGCCGGATCGAGCGTCGTCGTGAGAGGCGAGGTCACGACGGCCTCTTCCCCCGCGCAGAGCTGCGTCCCGTTGATGATGAAGTGCAGCGTCGACTTCGCGAAGACGATCTCCCCGAGGCGGCTCGCGGCTGCCGGGACGTTGGACGGTCCGAAGGCGATGGCGCAGGTGCCGTCGGGCGCGACGGGCTCGGTGTCCGTGACGGTGTCGCCCACCGTCTGGGTGAGGTCGGTGGCACCGATGACGAGCGGCGTATCCGAGAAGGTGAAGGTCCCCCCGCCGCCGGGCGCGGGCGTGTACTTGGCCGTCGCGGTGAGCAGCACCTCGTCCCGCACGTCGCCGCCGGCGAGGGCGCCGAGGCAGGCCATGAGGAGCGTCTCCTGGAAGCCGCCGTCGGGAAGCGAGCCGTCGAGGCCGCTCGAATCGGGGGTCTCGGCCACGCGCGCGTCGCCCGTCCGCGCCAGCCAGTCGTTGTAATCCTGGCTGGGATCGACGCAGGCGCTCGAAAGACAGGCGCCGGCGACGGCCAGGGTGAGAGCCCCGAAGGCGGCCGCGAACCCGAACATGGACCTTGTCGTCCCCGGCATGCTTTCATGCATACCACAGAGCTTGATGGGCCTCCCCTGACCATGTCCACTCATCGCCGACTACGCTTCGTACTTGGCGCCACCGCATTGTCGGTCGGCGCCGCCGCGCTGCTGGCACCCCGCACCGCGCGGGCCTCGGGCTTCCTCACCGACCAGTTTGGCAGCGACCACGGCCACCCCGCGCTCGCCAACGCCTACTCGGTCTACTTCAACCCCGCCGCGATGGCCGGGACGTACGGCACCGAGCTCACCCTCGACGGCGTCGTCGCCGCCCGCTCGCTCGAGTACGACCGCCCCGCGTCCGCGCTCTCGCCCAGCGATCCCAACAACAGCGCCCAGACCAGCAACCCCACCTACCAGCAGGCCAACACCGGCCAGGCCACGCTCTTCAACGTCCTCGCCGCGCCTTACATCGGCTTCACCACCGACTTCGGCGGCTCGAAGTTCCGCCTCGGCGTCGCCTCGTACATCCCCTTCGGCGGGCAGGTCAGCTGGCAGAAGAACAACTCGTACGCCGGCCAGACCAACGCGCCCGGCGGCTTCGACGGCCCGCAGCGCTGGTCCTCGATCAGCACCACCACCTCTTCCATCTACGAGACGGCCGCGCTGGCCTACCGCATCGAGGCCCTGCGCCTCGGGGTCGGCGCCAGCGTGAGCGTCATCCGCACCGGGGTCACCGACGTGCGCGCCCGCAACGCGGACGGCTCCGACGACATCTTCACGACGAGCGGCGCCCTCAAGGAGGGCCGCGCCCAGATCGACGTCTCGGGCATCGAGCTCGGCGCCGCGGCCGGCGTGTACTGGGACGCGACGCCCGACGGCGCGCTGCGCCTCGGCGCCTCGTACACCAGCCAGCCCAGCTTCGGCACCATGCGCCTCAAGGGCACCTTCAAGCTCCAGCCCGGATCGCTCGGCGACGAGAGCACGACCAAGGCCGAGCTCCTGCAGGCGTACCCGGACGTCATCCGCGCCGGCGCGGCGTGGAGGATCGCGCGCGACGCCGAGCTGCGCCTCGACGCCACCTGGCAGCGCTGGAGCGTCTTCAAGAACCAGTGCCTGGTCGAGCCCGGGGCCTCGTGCGACGTCGACTCCACCGGCGCCCCCACCGGCACCGGCGTGAAGGTGAACATCCCGCGCGACTGGAACGACTCGGTGAAGATGCGCCTCGGCGGCGCCTACTGGATCAACCCGGAGACGGAGCTCTTCGGCAGCTTCGCCTACGAGACGGCGCCGGTGGGCAAGAGCCACGAGGACGCGCTCACCTTCGACTCGACGCGCCTCTACGGCACGCTGGGCGTGCGGCACGCGTTCAGCCGGCACGTCATCGCGTCGCTGGCCTACACCTACGTCTACTTCGTCCCCGTCACCGTCAACAACAGCGCCTACCCCAACTCGAACAGCACGACGTCGACGTGGCCGTCGGGCAACGGGCACTACTCGTCGGAGCTCTTCCTCTTCGACGCCGCGCTGAGCTACCGCTTCTGACGTGCTAGATCGCCGCGGGTGAAGGTCCACCAGCGGGCGATCGCCGTGACGACGAAGGGCAGGGGGCTCCACGACGTGACGGGCGAGGTGGCCCGCGTGGTGGCCGAGGCGGGCGTGACCACCGGGCTCTGCACCGTGTTCCTGCGGCACACCAGCGCGTCATTGGTGGTGCAGGAGAACGCCGACCCCTCGGTGCTGCGGGACCTGTCGCGCTGGATGGAGAAGCTGGCGCCCGAGGGGCGCGACTACGAGCACGACGCCGAGGGGCCGGACGACATGCCCAGCCACCTGCGCGCGTCGGTGACGCGGTCGAGCGAGTCCATCCCGGTGACGGAGGGCGAGCTGGCGCTGGGGACGTGGCAGGCGCTGTACGTGTGGGAGCACCGCCGCGTGGGGCACCGCCGGGAGCTCGTGGTGCACGTCACGGGCGTCTGAGCCTCGCTTGCCTACACGCAGACGTGACCGGGGTAGGCGGGGACGAGCCTCGCCCCTTCGGGGTCGAGCCTCGTTCCTTCGGGGTCGAGCCTCGTTCCCCCGGGGTCGAGCCTCGTTCCGCCGGGGTCGAGCCTCGTCCCTCCGGGGTCGAGCCTCGTTCCTTCGGGGTCGAGCCTCGTTCCGTCGGGGTCGAGCCTCGTTCCTTCGGGGTCGAGCCTCGTTCCTTCGGGGTCGAGCCTCGTTCCTCCGGGGACGAGCTTCGTTCCTTCGGGGTCGAGCTTCGTTCCTGCGGGGTCGAGCCTCGTTCCTTCGGGGAGGAGCCTCGTTCCCCCGGGAAACAGGCTCGTTCCTCGAGATCGTTGCCATGCTCACGATCGGGCCCGTTTCACTCCGCGTGCGTGCGAAGCCTCAGCCCCCGGGGGACGAGCGCCCGCTCCAGCAGCGCGAAGCCACCCTGCACGACCAGGGCGAGCAGGGCCGCGGGGACGGCCCCCGACAGGATGAGCGGCGTGCTCCGCAGCGCGATCCCCTGCAGGATCGGATCGCCCAGGCCGCCGGCGCCCACCAGCGCGGCGATGGTCGCCGTCCCCACGCCGATGACGGCGCTCGTCCGTACGCCCGCCAGGATGGACGGAGACGCCAGCGGCAGCTCGACGCGCAGGAGCTTCGCGCCCGGCGTCAGGCCGAGCGCCTCCGCGGACTCGGCGAGCGCGGCCGGGATGGTGGTCAGGCCGGTGAAGGTCCCCTGCACGATGGGCAGCAGGCCGTAGAGAAAGAGCGCCACCACGGCGGGCACGACCCCGATGCCGAGCAGCGGGATCATGAGCGCCAGCAGCGCCAGCGAGGGCACGGTCTGCACGACGCCGGTCCCGCCCAGCACGAGGGCGCCGGTGCGCCGCCGCCGGGCCGAGAGGATGCCGAGGGGGACGCCGAGCAGGATGGCCGCCGCCAGCGACAGGGCCACCAGCTCCACGTGGCGCACGAGCGCCGTGACCACCGCGGCCGACGGAGCGGACGACGCCTGCGGCGCCGGAGCGTCCGCGCCGAGCGCCTCGCGCAGCAGGCGCCCCGCCGCGTCGCGCGTGCTGGCGTGCTCGAGCGAGACGGCGGCGTTGGCGCGCGCCATCTGCGCCCGGTCGACGCGGCCCACCAGGCGCTGCATCGCCGCCAGCGCGCCCGGCGCGCGCGCCCCGAGGTCGAGGCGGTAGACGACGACGGCCTCGTAGCGCGGGAAGAAGCCGCGGTCGTCGTCGAGCACGCGCAGGGCGAGTCGGTCGATCTCGGGATCGGTGGTGTAGACGTCGACGAGGTCCGCGCTGCCGCCGGCGACGGCGTCGAGCGCCAGCTGGTGCTGCGCGCCCCGCACCTCGGCCAGCTCGAGCCCGTAGCGCGCGCGCAGCCCCGGCCACCCGTCGGCGCGGCCGAGGAACTCGTGGGTGAAGGCGGCGCGCAGCTCGCGGTGGCGCGCGGCGTCGGAGATGGAGCGCAGCCCGTCGCGCTCGGCGACGGGGCCCGCGGCGGCGAGGGCGTAGGAGTCGTCGAAGCCGAGCGAGTCGGTGACGCCGAGGCCGTCCCTGGCCAGGCGGGCGCGCATCTCGCCCAGCGTCGCCGCCGGCGCGTGCAGGACGACCTCGCGCAGCGTGCCGGTGTACTCGGGGTAGGCGTCGATGGCGCCCGCGCGCAGGGCCTCCGCCACGATCTCGGTCCCGCCGAGGTTGGCGCGGTGCTCGCTCTCGGCGCCGCTCGCGGCGGCCAGCGTCGCCAGCGCCTCGCCCAGGACCCACGACTCGGGGAACGCCTTGGAGCCGACGACGACGTGCTCGCGCGCGTCGGCGCGTCCCCCGGCGAGGAGGACCGTCGCCCCCAGGCAGGCCAGCGCGAGCCGCTTCACGGCGCCCTCGACGCCAGCAGCTCGCTCACCTGCTCGTCGGCGGGCGCGCGCGTCATCGCCTCGATGGTGCCGCGCTGCACGACGCGCCCGGCGCGCATCACCACCGCGTCGTCGGCCAGGTAGGCGGCCTCGGCGACGTCGTGGGTGACGAGCAGCACGGTCTTGCCGAGGGAGCGGAAGAGGGCGGACAGCTCGCGCTGGAGCTTGCGGCGGATGACGGGATCGAGCGCGCCCAGCGGCTCGTCGAGCAGGAGCACCGCCGGATCGAGCATGAGCGCGCGCATCACGCCCACGCGCTGGCGCTGCCCGCCGCTCAGCTGCGCGGGCCAGCGGGCGAGCGCGGGGCCGTCCAGACCCGCCATCGCCGAGAGCTCGGCGACGCGCGCGCGCATCCGCTCCTCGCTCCACCCCAGGTGCCGCGCCACCAGCGTGACGTTGCGCTCGGCGGTGAGGTGCGGGAAGAGGCCGCCGTCCTGGACCACGTAGCCGATGCGGCGGCGAAGGGCGCGCTTGTTGGCGTCGGTGAGCGGCTCGCCGGCGACGAGGACGCGCCCCGCGTCGGGGCGCACCAGGCCCACCACCATGCGCAGCAGCGTCGACTTGCCGCAGCCGCTTGGGCCGACGACGGCGACGCGCGCTCCGTCCGCCACCTCGAGCGACACCGGCCCGAAGACGCGGCGGCCGTCGTAGGACTTCTCCACGCCGTCGAGCGTGATCACGGGCCCTTGGCCACGCGGTCGAGGGCGCGGCGTGCCTCGACGGCGAAGGCGAAGCACTCCAGGGCCTCGCGGACGGTGGGCTCGCGCTTGCCCCGCACGCCCCGGGCGACGGCGCGGAAGCCGAGGTAGCGCACCCCGTCGAGGCCGAGCAGCGAGGCGACGACGGCGGGGTCGCGCGGGTGCGGCTGCCCGCCCAGGAGCACCGAGCCGGCCGCCAGCACGCGCGACAGCAGGTCCTCGCACGCGGAGACGGCGCCGGAAGCGTCGCGCGTGGCGAGCAGGGCTTCGGCGCGCCGCACCACCTCGCGGTCCGCGCCCGGCCACAGCTCGGCCAGCGAGAAGACCCCCGCGGCGCCCGACGGGGCGGGCGTGGTCTCGTGGCCGTGCTGCGAGGAGCGGGAGGACGAGACCGGCGGCGGCGCCGGCGTGCCCCGGGGGGACTGCTGCGTGGGCTCGCGGTGCGGCGCCGACGGCGCCCTGGCGGGCTGCGAGTCGGCCAGGCCCTTGATGGCGTCGGCCAGCCCCACGTCCTCGGGATCGAGGAACATCGGCGCGGGCTGCCCCTTGGAGCCCGCCGCCGGCAGCTCGGCGCGGTACGCCTCGACCACCAGGCGCGTGATCTTCTCGAGGACCGCGAACACGCCGTCCCCGCGCGTGGCCACGGTCGGCAGCGACGGCGCGCCGAACAGGTTGAGGCGCCGGTCGAGCTCGTCGAGCCCGATGAGGTCCGGCAGGTCGCGCTTGTTCCACTGGTAGACGTGGGGCAGGCCGCTGAGCTTGCGCCCCTGCTCGGCCAGGTTGGCGTTGAGGTCGTCGAGCGACTCGAGGTTCGCCTCCAGGCGCGCCTGCTGCGTGTCGGCCACGAAGACGACGCCGTCGGCGCCGTTGAGCACCAGCTTGCGCGTGGCGGCGTAGTAGACCTGCCCGGGCACCGTGTAGAGCTGCAGCTTCACGGTGAGGTCGCCGAGCTTCAGGAGCTCGATGGGCAGGAAATCGAAGTACAGGGTCCGGTCGGTGTCGGTCGCGAGCGAGACCAGCTCGCCGCGGTTCTCGGGCCGGGTCGCGGCGTGCACGTGCTGCAGCGTCGTCGTCTTGCCGCCCAGTCCGGGTCCGTAGAAGACGATCTTGAAGAGCAGCTCGCGCCGGAGTCGGTTGAGGGACGCCATGGCGACGTCACCCGTGCGGGACGGAGCGCAGCACGTCCGCGGCGCCGCGCAGCTCCGCGCGCTCGTCGTCGGTGAGCGAGAGGCCGGCGTCGGCGAGCGCCTGGTCGATGGCGGTGGAGATGGCCGACAGGTTGGCCGGCCACGAGGCGCGCACGCTGGCGGCGAACTGGGCGCGGGCGATCTCGAAGGCCGCCTGGTGCTGGCCGCGCGAGGTGAGCCGATCGAGCAGGGTCTGGATGGTGGCGAGCGCCCGTTCGACCTGCTCGATGGCTTTCAGGTCCGCCGCCATGGGGCAAAGCATAACGCGGTGGTATCGTGTCGCGCGAGAGTGACCATGGGCTCCGGCACGGACGACATCCCGCCCAGCGGCCCTCGCGCCGACGAGGCCGACGAGGAGATGAAGTCGCGCACCGGGCGGTTCCACGTCCAGCACCGCGGCGGGGCGCGGGTCGAGGTCGGTGAGCCGATCAACGTCGGCGGCGAGCGCCCCTGGATGTGCGCGGTCAAGCTGGTGGGGCGCAAGCGCGAGCCGTCCGACGACGCGGAGCCGACGCAGACGCTGCTCATCCGCACGGGCCGCGGCGCCACGCCGGAGGACGCGCGGCGCGACGCGCTGGCGCAGCTCACGCTCGTCTACGGCAGCCCGGTCGAGCCCGCGCCTTCGCCGGTCATCTCGCAGAAGCCGAGCGATCCGCCGCCGCCCCCCGATCCGGCCACGACGTCGCCCACCGTCCCCGCCCGGCCTCGCGGCTGGCTGTCGCGGCTGGTGTCGCGGCTGCGCGGCGAGTAGCGCCGGGTCGGCGCCAGGGCCTCACGCGCTGAAGATGCGCTTGATCTCCTCGGCCATCTCGGCCTCGGTCTTCTTCTTGGCGAACGCCAGCTCCTTGAGGAGCAGGCTGCGCGCCTGATCGAGCAGCCGCCGCTCGCCGAAGGACAGGTCCTTGTCGAACTTGAGGCGGTTCATGTCGCGCAGCACCTTGGCGATCTCCACCGCGGCGCCGCTCTTGATCATCTCGGTGTAGACGCGGAAGCGCCGGCTCCAGGGCTGCACGTCGACAGCCACCTCGCGCGCGCGCATGGTGGACAGGATGCTGGTGGCTTCCTTGTCGCTCATGATGTTGCGCAGGCCGACCTGCGTCGCGGCGCTGGTGGGCACCATGACCTTCATGCCGTTGTCGAGGATGCGCAGGATGTAGAACTTCGCGCGCGTCCCGCCGATCTCGCGCTCCTCGATGGCGGTGACCTCGCCCACGCCGTGCGCGGGGTGCACGGCCTTGTCGCCGACCTTGAAGTCGGGCGCGGGGGACGGCGGCGGCACGTGGATGGCGATGCCCGGGGGAGGGCCCGGCCGCCCCGAGGGCCGCAGTCCGGGCGAGTACGCGGGCGCGGTCGCGGTCACGGTCACGGGCGCGGTTGCGGTCGCGGTTGCGGACGCGGTCGCGGAAGCGGTCGCGGTCGCAGGGGCGGTCGCGGTCGCGGTCCCGTTCACCTTCGACCGTGCCGCAGCCGCCGGTCGTTCGGGCTTGGCGGGGGCCTTCGCCACGGGAGCACGAGGCCGCTCCTTCCCCTTTACGCTCGATTTCGCAGAGGAATTCGACGCGGCGGAGGCGCGCGGGCTGGAGGGGACAGCGCGGGCGGCAGTGCCAGTGCGGGCGGGGCGGGCCATGGGTGCAGGGGCTACGAGCGAGCGGCGTCCGCTACCATCAGCGGACCTCCGGCGTCAATGAGGGCGGCGCCCCCTCCACCGAATACGCCATGATTTCGCCTATCGTCGCGTCGGTCGCGTCGTGGAGGCCGCGGCCGAGGGCGAGCGCGTCGAGGGTGACCTCCAGCCGCAGGGCGCCGGCGTCGCCGTACGCGCGAGGTCCGTCGAGCGGGTGCTCCAGGCCCATCAGCCGGGTGAGCGGATCGGCGGCGAGGACGTTGAAGGCGGCCGCCAGGCGCTCCGCTGCGGCGCCCGCGTCGGCGCCCCAGGCGCCGGTCAGGACGACCCGCAGTGCGACGGCGCCGCCGGGGGCGCGCTCGACCGGACGGAGCGTGGCCGCCACGGCCGTCGCGGCGCGCAGGAGCCCGCCCAGGCCGGCCGCCCAGGCTCCCTCGAAGGGGCCGGGCGCGAAGGCGCGCAGCGGCGCGTCGCCGGCAAGGGCAGCGGCCGTCGCCAGCGGCTCGGCCCGCAGGGCGGGCAGGGCGCGCCGCAGCTTGCCCTGCGCGAAGTAGAGCGCCGCGCGCAGCGGGCCGAAGCGGCCGCGCTCGAGGCCGAGCGCCTCGTGGCCGAGGAGCGCGAGCTGCTGTCGCTCGTGCCCGACGGTCCCCCATAGCCGGGTGATGCCCCCCTCCACCGCGCGCCCTTCGACCACGAGCGCGCGCGCGCCGAACGCAGCCTCCACGCGGGCCGGCTCGAGCTCGACGCGCGCCAGCGCGAGCGTCGCCTCGGGATAGCCGGCGACCGCCAGCTGGCTGACCCGGCGCAGGTCGACGCCGCCGTGCCGCCCGGCGAACGCGTCGAACCGCGCCTCGGGCAGCACCATGGCGACGGCGGGGGCGACCGCGGGGCTGGCGAGCAGCTCGCGCAGCCGGCTCTCGACGAGCCAGACCAGGCCGGCGGCGGGGACGAGGTCGACGACGGGGTCGAGCCGGAGCGCCGGCGCCGGCGGTGGGGCCGGGGAGGCCGCCCGGTGTCCGCCGCACGCGGCCGAGGCGAGCGCGCCGAGCAGCGCCAGCGCCTCTCGCCGGGTCATCCCGCCACGCGGATCCGAGCGAACCGGCGGTTCTTCGAGCCCACGCGGACGAGGTGCTCGCTGCCCGCCTCGAGGCGGGTCCGGGGATCGGTCACGCGTGCGCCGTCCACCTCGACGCCGCCCTGCTCCACCAGCCGCCGAGCCTCGCTGGTCGACGCCACGAGGTTGGCCTGCTTGAGCGCCCACGCGAGCTCGGCCGTCCCCCCGGGCGGCGGCGACACCTCGACGCGGGGCACGTCGTCGGGCACGGCGTCCCGGGCGTAGACGCGCTCGAACTCGCGCGCGGCGTGCTCGGCGGCCTCCTTGCCGTGAAAGCGCTGGACGATCTCGCGCGCGAAGAGCGCCTTGATCTCCATGGGGTTGCGCCCCGCCGCCTTCTCCTGCTTCAGCGCCGCGAGCTCCTCGTTGCTGCGCTGCGAGAGCAGCTCGAAGAAGCGGAAGATCACCTCGTCGTCGATCTGCATGGCCTTGCGGAACATCGACTCCGGCGGCTCCTGGATGCCGATGAAGTTGTCGGCGCTCTTGCTCATCTTCTTGCCGACCACGACGCCGTTCTCGACGCGCGCGTCCGTCCCCTCGAGGATGGGCGTCGTCATCACGATCTGCGAGCGCTTGCCGTAGCGGCCCATCAGGTCGCGCCCCACCAGCAGGTTGAACAGCTGGTCGGTCCCGCCGAGCTCGACGTCGCACTCGAGGGCCACCGAGTCGTAGCCCTGCAGGAGCGGGTAGAGAAACTCGTGCTGGTGGATGGCGCGCCCCTCCTCGAACCGCGCCGCGAAGTCCTTGCGCTCGAGCATCCGCGACACGGTGAACTTCGCCATCAGCTCGACGGCGTCGACCAGGGTCATGCCGTCGAGCCACTCGCTGTTCCGCCGGATCTCGGCCTTGCCCGCGTCGAGCACCTTGAACGCCTGCGCCAGGTAGGTCTCCGCAGAGCGATTCACCTCGTCGCGGGTGAGGCGCGGGCGGCTGTCGTTCTGGCCGGTCGGATCGCCGACCATGGCCGTGAAGTCGCCGATGAGGAAGATGGCGGTGTGCCCCAGGTCCTGGAACTGCCGCATCTTCTGGAGCAGCACCGTGTGACCGAGGTGCAGATCGGGACGGGTGGGGTCGAACCCGGCCTTCACCCGCAACGGTTTCCCGCTTCGCTGCGACTCGCCCAGCCGCTGCTCGAGCTCCGCGCGAACGTGAAGGTCGACGACGCCGCGCTCGAGCAGCGCGAGCTGCTCCGGGACGGGAGGAAACGTCGGCATGACGCCGACGCTATAGCACTACCGGTCGTCGTCCTTGCCGCCGGTGATCGGCAGGTGCTTGCTGTTATTGACGATCTCCTTGAGCTCCTTGCCGACCTTGAAGAACGGCAGGCGCTTCGCGGGGACGTCGACCGGTTCGCCGGTGCGCGGGTTGCGACCCGAGTAGGGCTTGTACGGGCGGACGGTGAAGCTGCCGAAGCCGCGGATCTCGATGCCCTCTCCGCGCTGGAGGGCCTCGGTCATCGCGTCGAAGACGCAGTTGACGACCAGCTCGGCGCGCGCCTTGGTCAGGTCGGTCCGGCGTATCGCGAGCGCGTCGATGAGTTCGCTCTTCGTCATTCGCTTCCGCTCCGTGAAGGCGCGATCGTCTCGCGTAAACTATCGATACACCCTGGATTTCCGCAACGTCAACCGTCGCGGTTCGGGCAGGCACGACCTCAGCGCGGGCGCAGCGTCGTCCTGTCGAGCGACACCGGCCCGCCACGGGCCCGAAGCAGCAGCCACGCACGGGTCAGGTCGCCCCCCAGCTCCACCGGCTGGGACGGCAGCTCGAGGCAACTGGGCGTCTTCGATGCGTCTTCCTCCCACATCCATTGCGCGAGCGGCGGACCACCCGGCCCGGCCACCAGGACCAGCGTCGCCGAGCCCGCGGCGCCGCTCTCCAGCACGCGCGGCGTGACCATCCAGGTCTTGCGCTCGGGCGGGGTCGGGCCACGCGGAACCGGCAGCGCGAGCAGGATCGCAGCCTCGGCGTCGCCCGCGGGCGTGAGCGTCAGCACCCGCCCGTCCGCCCCGCACGCTGCCGAGGCGTCCACCACCTGGGCCGCGCCGCCGCCTTGCAGCAGCGGGGGCCAGTCGCTCTCCGCCTCGAAGCGCCAGGTGTCGCTCCCGGAGCCGGGCGGCGACCAGAACACCAGCGACGCGCTGGTCCCCGCGGCGACGTAGCGATGGATCACCGGGTGCCCGAGCGAGTCGTAGAGCAGCCGATCGTGGTCGTCGCCGCGCATCCGCACCGCCTGGATGCCGTGGCTGGCGAGGACGCCCGGATCGTGGGCGAGCTCGTAGCCCTGGTCGTCGTCGAAGAAGAGCAGGCCGTGCGCGACGTTCGCCTCGCGCGCCACGTCGGGCTCGAAGCGGGGTCGGCCGAGGTCGCTCGCCGCGAGGCGGTCGTGCTCGTGGGAGGCGTGCACGGCGAACCCGGCGAGGGCGAGGGCGAGCGTCGCCATGGCGGCCCGGGCCAGCGATCGCGGGAAGAGGCGGGCCAGCGCCAGCGCGATCAGCGCGTGCTCGAGGGGCAGGACGCAGACGAGCATGCGCGCGCCCCCGCCCGACGACGCGGGATCGGCGTCGAGCGGCAGCGACAGCGCGAGCTGGCCGGCGACCACCAGGGCGACGAGCACCGCGCCACGCGCCCTGCCCCTGACGAGGAGTGGCACGAGGGACAGCAGGGCGAGGGGCTCGAAGTTGGCCGCGTCGACGAGGTGCAGGCGCAGCCTGCGGAGCGCGGCGGCGATCCCCCCGGCCGTGCTCGTCGCCGCGTGCGGCTCCACCATGGCGAAGTAGGCTGCCGACGGCGAGGCGAACGCGCGGCCGAGGGCGGCATGGTCGGCGGCGAGCAGGAGGAGCACGCCCGGCAGGGCGGCGGCGCATGCCCAGGCCAGCGCGCGGGCGCGGCGCGAGGCACCCGACGCCATCGCCGTCACCACCGCGCCCGCGGCCACCGCGGACGCCGGGTTCGTCGCGGCGAGCAGGCCGACCGCGAGCCCGGCCGCGCCGAAGAAGCGCGGGTCGCCCGTGCGTCGCGCGCACAGCGCGCTCGCGAGCGCCGCAACCAGGGCCACGGCCGCTGCGCCGTAAGGGAGCGCGTCGGCGGTGTGGTAGCGCAGGGCCGCCGAGACGATCGACAGCCCCGCCGCCACCCGCGCGATGGCCTCCGCCCGGGGTCCGCTCTCGCCGGCGCTCGCCGCCACCTCGTGCGCGAGCCACCACGTCGCCGCCACGAGGATGGCGGCCAGCAGAGGACCGACCAGCATCGGGGCCCCGACCAGGAAGCCCGCGGCGAGCAGCAGCGGATACCCGGGCGGGAAGATCCCCGCGAGTCGATCGGGGGGGGCGAAGAGGAGGAAGCGGGCGCGAAAGCTGGCCGATGGCTCGGGCGCCGCCCACGCGAGCTCGCCGTGGGACATCGCGCGGCCCTCGAGCCAGTACGCGGCCGCATCCGGCGCCCTGGGCCCCCCGCGCAGGTAGAACGCGATGTAGCCGAGCGACAGGAACGCGGCCACGAACGCGGCCACCGTCAGGAAGCGCCGTCGCCGCGTGAGATCCCCGACGGTGGTGAAGTCGAGCGCCGAGGCCAGCCAGCGCGGGCCGCCCGGCACCAGGGCGATGGCGAGCAGGGCGACGGCCGCGCCGAGCGCGACCTGCGCGGGTCGATCGGGCGGGCGCGACCAGGTGCCGAGCCATGCGGCCGCGGCGGAGGCGGCGTCGGGGGACGCGGACATTCGCGCTCAGCGCTTTAGTCGCTCGTGAGGGCGAAGAACAGCGTCCTATGGCCCGCGCTGTCGGAGGTGACCATGACGAAGGCCTCCGCGCCCACCGAAGGATCGCCGCTGTTCTTGGTGATGGTCAGGTGGAGGGTGTCGCCCGGCTTGCCGGTGCTTGCGTCGAGCGCCAGCGCAAGATGGGACTTTTGCCCGGTCAGCTGGGCGGCGTCGATGGCCTGGACGTGCACCGCGCCCGTGGACGCGCTCCCCACGATGAGCACGGGGACGGTGGCGGACGCGCCGACCGCGACGTGCACGGCGGCGACGTCCTGAGGCGTCCCCGTGAGGTTGATCGACATCGTGTCCGCGGCGACCGGGGCCGCGTAGAAGTAGTCCGGCGTGGGGGACGGCACGCACGGGTCGTTGCCAGCCCACGCCGCACGGTTGGACCAGATGCGCTGGACGGTCCAGGGGAACCCCGAGGGCTGGTAGTAAGAACTGTCGTCGAACTCGCAGAGGTCGCCCACCTCGGAGGCGTTGGCGAGGATCCAGGCCATGTGGTTCGTGTCGGGCAGCGCATAGGCCGGCTGCGGCGCGTCGGGCTGGGGGTTGGTGCACGCCTCGATGAGCTCGTGGCTGGCCGACACCGTCAGCTCGGCGGTGCCGCTCAACCCGCCGCCGCTTCCGCAGCGGGGCACCACCGCGTACGAGAACGGCGTGCCGTCGGCGAGCTGCCCGCCCTCGTGGTAGCCGAGGAAGGCCTGGCAGCTCGTGATCCCCTGGAGCGTGATGCTGGTGGTGTCCGGGTACCAGAGGACGTAGATCGTGTCCGCAGCGGGGCGCGGGAACAGCGGGTCGCCGCCGTCGATCTTCTTCGTCAGCCAGGCGCGGATGCCCGTGTCGTCGATCGAGGCGGGCGCCTGCTCGGCCAGACGCACGGGGGGCCCGGCCACGCCGTCGCCCACGCCGTAGTCGGCTCCGATCGTCCGCCAGTAGTCGGTGCATCCGACCGAGGCGACGAAGTCGTCCAGCTCGTCGGCGCTGGTGTCGTCGGGGAAGGTGACCGAGACGAAGGTCGGCAGCTTCATCGTCGGGCCGCCCAGGTTCGTCACCTGCGCCAGCGCCGTGACCCCCGGAGTGGCGTCGGCGCCGGCGTCGAAGGGCACCGGCGAGCCCGCGTCCGCGGCCCGCGCGCAGTGCGGTGCCTGGGATGAATACTCGTCGGGCGCGTCGGCCGGTCCGGCGTCCGCGCCCGCCTCCAGGTGATGCAGCACGACGCCCGCGTCGACGGCGCCGGAGTCCGCGTCGTCCTGGGCACGTCCGCCACACGCGAGGAGCAGCGCCCCCAGGGCGGTGCCGACGCTGACGCTGACGCTGACGCTGACCAGGAGAGCGCCGAGCGCGGGTCGAGGGGAGGGCACGGGGTCCGGCAGTATCGCACGCGGCCCTTCACCACGCACCGGGTTGAGCCGCGGCCCGACGTCGGCTAATCGGAAGCACCGCGCGATGCGCTCGCCGCGCCCTTGCATCTTGTCCCTCGTCGCCGCGGCGCTCCTCGCGCTCGCGTCGGGCTCCGCACGCGCGCAGCCGCAGCAGCTGACCCCACCCGCCGGGGAGCCGCCCCGGGTGCCGGTGGTCACCATGCCGGTGGTCAAGGCGAACGAGGGCGCGGCGTACCCGAAGCGAGCGCTCGACGAGGGCTTCCGGCAGCCGGCCGAGGTCGCGCTGCGCCTCGAGATCGACGCGACCGGCGTGGTCACGCGGGCCGTCGTGGAGACGCCGGTGGGGCACGGCTTCGACGAGGCGGCGGTGGCGGCCGCGCAGAAGCTCCAGTTCGAGCCCGCCACGCGCGATGGCAAGGCCGTGGCGGCGCGCATCCGCTTCCTCTATCGCTTCGCGCCGCCTCCGGCGGTGCTGGCGGGCCGCGTGGTGACGCTGGCCGGCGAGCGTCCGGTCGCGGGCGCGACGGTCGTCGTGCGCGAGCCCGGCGGGCAGGAGCGGACCGCGACGACCGGCGCCGACGGCGCCTGGCGGATGGCCGATCTGCCGCCGGGGACGTACCACGTGACGGTGAGCGCGCCGGGCATGGAGGCGCACCAGGCGGACGAGTCGGTCCAGGCGGGCGAGGAGCTCAGCGCGACCGACCGCCTCGCCCCGCCCAGGGCGACCGCTGCCGCGCCGGGGATCGGCGAGGGGAAGGCCGAGGAGGTCGAGGAGGTCCAGGTGCGCGGACAGAAGCCGCCGCGCGAGGTGACCAAGCGCACCCTCGAGCAACGCGAGCTCAGTCGCATCCCGGGCACCAACGGCGACGCGCTGCGGTCGCTGCAGAACCTGCCCGGCGTGGCCCGCTCGCCGGCCATCACCGGTCTGCTCATCGTGCGCGGCTCGGCGCCCCAGGACACCCAGTACTTCGTGGACGGCACGCCGGTCCCCCTCGTCTACCACTTCGGCGGCCTCTCCTCGGTGGTCCCCACCGAGATGCTCGACCGCATCGACTTCTATCCGGGCAACTTCAGCGCCCAGTACGGGCGGGCGATGGGCGGCATCGTCGACGTGGGCCTGACCGATCCCAAGAAGGATCGCCTGCACGTCATGGCGCAGGCCGACTTCATCGATACGCGCGCCCTCGTGCAAGGGCCGCTCTTCGACACGGGCTGGAACCTCGCCATCGGGGCGCGCCGCTCGAACCTCGACGCGTGGCTCAGCCCGATCTTCCAGGCCACGGGGGCCGGGGTCAGGGTCACCCCCGTGTACTACGACTACCAGGCCGTCCTCGAGCGCGACCTCAACAAGCGCTCGAGCGTGCGCTTCGCCTTCTTCGGCTCCGACGACAAGCTCGACGTGTTCCTGCCCAGCGCCTCCTCCGGCGAGCCCGACCTCGCCGGCACCATCGGCTCGCACACCGGCTTCTGGCGCGTGCAGGGCCTCTACCGCAACCGTCTCACCGACGACACCGAGCTGCGCGTCGTCGGCGCGGTGGGCGAGGACTACGTCGAGTTCAACGCGGGGAGCCTCTTCTTCAAGATCGCCGACTACCCCATCACCTCGCGGGTCGAGCTGGCGCAGAAGCTCGAGAAGCGCCTGACGATGAACGTGGGCTTCGACGTCTACTACGCGCCGTACACGCTCTCGGCGCAGCTCCCGGCGCCTCCCAAGGCGGGCCAGCCGCCCAGCGGCCCGTTCTCGTCGCAGCCGCCCATCACCACCAGCCTGTCGGACTCCCTCTACCAACCCGCCTTCTACACCGAGTTCGAGGCCACCCCGTGGAAGGGCGGCCGCATCGTGCCCGGGATGCGCCTCGACTACACCAAGGACACCAAGGCGTGGGACTTCGCGCCGCGCGTCGTCGTCCGGCAGGACGTCGCCGAGGACCCGCGCACCACCCTCAAGGGCGGCGTGGGAATGTTCGCGCAGCCTCCGCAGCCGCAAGAGACCAACGCCGTCTTCGGAACGCCGGGCCTCACCAGCAACCGCTCCACCCACTACGACCTCGGCGTCGAGCACGAGTTCACGCGACACATCGAGGCGTCGCTCGACGGGTTCTACAAGCAGCTCGACAACCTGGTGGAGCCCGGCCTGGGCAACACGGGCAGCGGCGTCGTGTACGGCGCCGAGACCCTCCTCCGCTACAAGCCGGACGAGCGCTTCTTCGGCTGGGTGGCGTACACGCTCTCGCGCAGCTTGCGCCGGACGCAGCAGGGCGCGCCGCTGCGGACCTTCCAGTTCGACGAGACGCACATCCTCACGGTGCTCGGGAGCTACCGCATCGGGAAGGGATGGGAGTTCGGCATGCGCTACCGGCTGACGAGCGGGTACATGTACACGCCCAACGGGTACGGCTTCTACGACGAGAACATCGGCACCTACCTGCCGCTGTCGTCGTACCCGCCCAACGACTCGCGCCTGCCGCTCTTCCACGCGCTCGACGTGCGCGTCGACAAGACGTGGAAGCCCTACTGGGGCAAGCTCAGCATCTACCTCGACGTGCTCAACGTCTACAACCAGGGCAACGTGCTCGGGTACAGCTACGACTACAACTTCACCCACAGCGCCCAGGCCAACGATCTGCCCATCATCCCGAGCATCGGCGTCCGGGCGGAGTACTGACGATGAAGCCCCGTCGCGCGCTCCCCAGCCTGATCGTCCTCGCCGGCGCGTGGATGTCGTCGTCGTGCGCGCCCTCGGGGTTCGCCAACCCGCAGGACGTACAGACCGTGCGCATCCTCGCCTCGCAGGCCGACCAGCCGTACGCGGCGCCGGGGGCCACCGTGAAGCTCGAGGTCCTCGCCTACGACGGGCGGGCGAGCAAACCCGAGCCGATGACGATCTCGTGGCTACCGCTCGTCTGCGAGAACCCCACGAACGACGCGTACTACGCGTGCTTCCAGCAGATCGCCGGGGGCGGGCAGGGCGACGCCGGCGCCGGGGCGGATGGCGGCGCCGGGGGCGGCGCGGGCTTGCTCCAGCCCGGTGTGAACCTCACGCCGCTGCTGCCGGGCGGCCCGTCGTTCCAGTTCAAGATGCCGGACGACGTCGTGACCTCGCATCCGCCCGTTCCAGGCGCGCCGGTCCCCTATGGGATCACCATCCTCTTCAACATCGCCTGCGCGGGGCACCTCGAGATCGTCCCGGTCGATCCGGGCAGCAACAACCCGGTCAAGGTCCCGCTCGGCTGCTTCGACCAGGACGAGAACCAGCTCGGCGCGGACGACTGGGTGCTCGGATTCACCCGCGTCTACGCCTATGCGCCGGACAGCGGGGTGACGAACACCAACCCCGTCATCGACCACGTCGACGTCGAGGGCCAGACCGTCGACCTCGCCCAGGGATACACGACCACCCGGTGCACGGCCGATCGCCGCGACAGCTGCCCGCACGTCCACATCGGTCCGGTGGTGCCCGCCTCGAGCCAGGAGGTGAATCCGGAGGCCAAGGACATCGACGGCAACCCGCTGCACGAGGAGATCTGGGCCGACTTCTACGCCACCTTCGGCCAGTTCACCGATGACGCGCGCCTCCTCTACCAGGCGAGCAGCACCGGTCCCCTCGGCTCACCGCACGACACCGACGACCAGTTCCTGCCGCCGAACGATCCCGGCGAAGGGCTCATCTGGATCATCGTGCGCGACAACCGCGGCGGCGCCGCGTGGGTGACGGTGCCCGTGCACGTGCAGTGAAGAGGCGCGACCGAACGTCGGGCGGTATGCTCCCGTGGTGCAGCGCAGGCTGGTCGCCGTCGCCGGAGGGCTGGCTCTCGCGGCGGCGTGCCACAAGTCGCCGGGCGAGGCCTCCGTCCTGCAGCCGGACGATCTGAAGAGCAACGGAGCGTCCTTCGACGCAGGCGAGATCGTCGACCCCGGGTCGATGCAGGACAGCGGCGCCCTCGACGCCGCGGCGATCCAGCAGTTCCTGCAGCAGACGCCCTACGGCAGCGCGAGCTTCCTCGCGACCTACGCTGCCAACGGGCTCGGCGCGGCCGCAGCCGTGGCGCTCGCGGCGCGGCGCTACGCGCTGAACCCCCTGGTCTTCCTCGTGCGCGCGCAGATGGACCAGGGGTTGATCGGCGCTTCGGAGTACCCGTCCTCCGCGCCCCGCGTGGAGTACGCGTTCGGCTGCGGGTGCACCGCGCCCGACGCGTGCGACCCGGGCTACGCCGGCTTCGACGTCCAGGTCGACTGCCTCGGCGCGGCGCTTCGCGACGACCTCGACGCCATCGCGGCAACGGGGCGAACGGTGGGCGGCTGGGGCCCGGGCCTCACCGGCGCCACCTCGGACGGCGTGCAGGTGACGCCGAGCGACGACTCCACCGCGGCGCTCTACCAGTACACACCGGTGGTCGCCGCCGGGAAGGCCGGCGGCAACTGGCTGTTCTGGAACCTCTGGCAGAAGTACGCCGCGGCGATCGGGTACGGGGGGCCCGCCGACGGCGGGACGGGGCCGACGGCGTGGATCGGCGACGCCTGCCTGGGGAGCGGCGTCTGCCGGTACGACGGCACGAAGGGCACGTGCGCGACGCAGTTTCCGGGCGGACTGTGCACGCTCGCCTGCAGCCAGAGCTGTCCCTCCAGGCCGGCGCAGGCGCAGACCTTCTGCGCCGACTTCGGGCAGCAGGGGGGCTTCTGCCTGGCGGTGTGCAATCCGAACGTGCCCCAGTGCCGGACCGGGTACACGTGCGAGAGCGTGAAGCAGTACGGGGACGCGACGACCTCGCAGTACGTCTGCTTTCCGAAGTGAAGCGACCCTTCAGGCGGGGGGCGCGTACGGCCGGAGCGCATCCACGGCGTCGGTCGCGACCTGGCCCGCGGCCAGGACGTGTTCGTCGCCCGGTCGCTCGGCGAGGCGCTCGCGGACGTGCACCAGACCCTCGAGATACACCCGCTCGCGGCCCAGTCCGGGACGCGACCCGTCGCCGCCGCGGAACGCGCGCTCGGCGATCACCACCGCGTCGCTCGCGTCGAGCCCGTGCTCGCGCGTGAGCGTCGAAGCCACGTCGTGGAAGGTCGCTCCGGCGTGCATGGCCTCGACTGCCCTGTGGCGCGCGGCAAGTTGACGGCGGCGATGCGGCCCGAGCAGCCCCGCGCGCTCCTCGAGCAGAAGCGCGCGTCCCTCCTGATGGTCCACGCCGCGCGCCGTCCCGGCGCGGAAGAGGGCGAGGGGCGCGGTGAGAGAGCGCGCGCGCGGCCGCGCGTGACCGTCGATCTCGTGGAGCACGGTGCGCACCGCGTCTTCGTCGCGGACGAGCCGGCCGCTGGCCACGAGGATGGCGCGTTCGCCGGTCGCCGCGAGCGGCGCCAGGGTCGGCTGGGCCACGACCACGAACGGCAGCCGCAGCTCGCCCACCGCGGCGCGCATCCGCGACAGCAGCGAGCGCGGGTCGGGGTCGTCGCTCGCCAGCAGATCGCTCCCCGGGGCCGGGGCCGGGTCGCCGAGCCAGGAAGCGCACAGCGCAGCAGCAGCGTGCACCACTCCCGCTGCGGGCGGCGCGAAGCGCGCGCGAGCGAGGCGCGCCACGTCGCCCGTCCCCGCCGCGGCGCACAGCGCGCCCTCCACCGCGAGCTCGCGCACGCGATCGAGATGGAGCCGCTCGAGCGGCGTGTCCGCCGTCCGCTCGAGCGCTCGCTCGGCGGCGTCGAGGGCGCGCCGCAGCTCGGTATGCGAGACGGGCGCGTACGACCAGCGCGGTGACGGGGCGCGACCAGCGCGCAGCGCCTCGACCAGGCGGACCCGCTCGCGGTGCGCATCCACGGGTGTGAGCGCGGCGAGCACCTGGATCTCGCGCGCCGCGTGCGCGACGAGCCGTTCGATGGGCGCGAGCCACGGCGGGATCACCGCCTGCTCGTCGTGTGGGGCAGCGCTCACTCTCGTCCTCGCGGTCCCACATAGCGCGCCCGGGGCCGGATCAGCTCGTCCATCTCGTACTGTTCCAGCGCGTGCGCGATCCAGCCCGCGGCGCGCCCGCAGGCGAAGAGGAGGGCGGCGCCGCCCGGCGCCAGCCCCAGCGAGCCGGCGGTCGCCACCAGGGCGACGTCGAGCGTCGGCGGCGGTCGGTCGCGCGCGGCCATGGCGTCCACCAGGGCGAAGAGCGTCCTCCGGGCATCCGCCGCGCGCCGGGTCGGGGCCTGGCTCGCCCGGGCTGCCGCCAGCAGGGGCGCGACGCGCGGATCGCCGTGGGGGTACAGAGGGTGCCCGAACCCCGGCACCACCTCACCGCGCGCCAGGCGTCTCCCCAGGTCGCGCACCGCGCGGCCGGGCGAGCCGCTCTCGCGCACCAGCGCCTCGACGCGCTCCGTGGCGCCGCCGTGCTTCGGCCCGCTCAGCGTCGCCAGGGCGGCGCCGAGCACGGAGTACGGATCGGCGCCGGTGCTGGCGGCGACACGCGCCGCGAAGGTCGACGCGTTCAGCTCGTGCTCCGCGCTCAGGATCAGGGCGCGGTCCGCCGCGCGCGCCCGCTCCTCGGTGATCCGCCCGCCCAGCGCCGCCAGGACGCGCGCCCCCATCGGCCCGCTGGCGGCCCCCTCGATGGTCCCCCGGCTCGCCATCGCCAGCGCCGCGACCAGTCGCGGGATCATGCGCCTGGCCGTGGCGGTCACCCCGCTCGGGCCCGTGACGAAGCGATCGTCGTCCGTGGGCGCCAGCGCCGCCACGAGCAGCTGCGCCGTCGTGAGCGGCGAGCTGCTCGACGCGCGCTTCGCCGCGCTCGCGGCCGCCTCGACCTCGCGCGCCGCGACCGCCGGCCAGTCCTCGGCCGCGTCCGGCAGCGTCTCCTCCCAGAGCAGCGTCGCCACCTGCTCGAAGCGTGCGCTCGCGGCGAGCCCGACCGCGTCGCGCCCGCGGTACAGCAGCCGCTCGCCGTCCGTGCACGACACCGCCGACTCCACCACCGGCATCCCCCAGAAGAGCGCTCCTGCCGCCGCGGCCTGGGGGTCGCGGCGCCCGCGCCGGCGGGCCAGGAATCCCTCGAGCTCGCGCGCCGAATACCGCCGCGCGTGCGCGCCGCCGGCCGAGCGCTCGCTCCGCAGCAGGCCCCGCGCCACGTAGGCGTAGAGGGTCTCGAGCTTCACTCCCAGGCGCGCGGCCGCTTCGCGGGACGTGAAGAGCGTATCCATGTCTCACCATAGATCGGTCCGGCCCGGCCTTCCTTCTTGCGCTGGCGCCGCCGCACGGCTACTCGGGCTCTCCCACCCCTCCGATGAAGAAGAACTACGTCCTCGACACCAACGTCCTGCTCCACGACCCGCACGCCATCTTCCGGTTCGAGGACAACAACGTCATCATCCCGATCTACGTCATCGAGGAGGTCGACCAGTTCAAGCGCGAGGGCTCGGAGCGCGGGCGCAACGCGCGCTCCATCGCGCGCGTCCTCGACAAGCTGCGCGAGAGCGGGGGCTCGCTGTCCAAGGGCGTTCCGCTCGAGTCGGGCGGGACGCTGCGGGTGGCGGTGCCCAGCAAGCGCCTCGAGCTGCCCAGCGCCGTCGACCACACGGCGATGGACCAGGCCATCCTCCAGACGGCCTTCAACGTCCGCGAGGAGGACGGCGGGCGGCCCACGGTGTTCGTCACCATGGACACCAACCTGCGCATCCGCGCCGACGCGCTGGGCATGGTGGCTCAGACCTACGAGAACCAGCGCGTCGACTTCGAGCAGCTGACGAGCGGGATCGACGAGGTGGACGTCGACGGCGACGAGGTCGACGCCTTCTTCCGCGACGGGCGCATGACGCCGCGCGAGCCCCTCCCGGCGCCGAACACCTGCCTTCTCATGCGTGATCGCACCAACCCCTCGCACACCGCGCTGGGACGGTACGACGCCACCAAGCGCGCCATCGTGAGCCTCCGCGTTCCCCGCGAGGGCGTGCTGGGCGTGCGCCCCCGCAACAAGGAGCAGAGCTTCGCCTTCGACCTGCTGCTCGACGAGTCGGTCCGCCTGGTGACCCTGGTGGGCAAGGCCGGCACCGGCAAGACGCTGCTCGCCCTGGCGGCGGGCCTCAAGCGCACGATGGAGGACGGGGCGTACACCAGGATGCTCGTCTCCCGTCCGGTGATGCCGCTCGGGCGCGACATCGGCTTCCTGCCGGGGGACGTCGACGAGAAGCTCAACCCCTGGATGCAGCCCATCTTCGACAACCTCGAGTTCCTGTTCTCGACGGGCTCACGCAAGGGGCCGCGCGCCTACGCCGAGCTCCTCGAGAGCGGGCAGATCCAGGTCGAGCCGCTCACGTACATCCGCGGGCGCAGCCTGCCGCAGCAGTTCATCATCGTCGACGAGGCTCAGAACCTCACCCCGCACGAGGTGAAGACGATCATCACCCGCTCGGGCGACGGCACCAAGATCGTGCTGACGGGCGACCCCGGCCAGATCGACAACCCGTACGTCGACAGCGCGTCCAACGGTCTCACCATCGCCGCCGAGCGCTTCCGCGGCGAGAAGCTCGCGGCGCACATCGTGCTCGCCAAGGGCGAGCGCAGCGACCTGGCCGAGCTCGCTGCCAACATGCTGTGAGCTATGCTCCACGGCATGCGCCTCGGCGCTCTGGGGCTCGCCACGCTGCTCGCTTGCGGCTGCTCGTCCGTGGGGTCGAGCGCCGTCCGCACGGGCGGGGCCTCGATGCCGGCGTACTCCGGCCCGGTCGGCGTGTACGCGGCGACGGTGCCGACCCAGGGCACCGAGCTCGGCGTCGTCGAGGTTCACGCCGTGAACTCCGAGGGGGTGCTGGAGACGCTGGTGCCCCTCTTCGTCAAGCGGGTGGCGCAGCTCGGCGGCAACGCCGCCATCATCGACGGCGTGCGCGCACACTTCGAGATCGTGGCGCATCCGTACACCGAGACGTTCACCTATCCGTGTGGCTGGGGGGCGATGTGCATCGGCACGCGCGTCTACGCCGTCAACGACGAGGTGATGGTGGTGACGGTCCGCGGGCGGGCGTGGTCGACGCCGGGGAGCGTGCGGTGAGCCGCGCGGCGAGGAGTCTGGCGCTGGCCGCGCTCGGGCTCGCCGGCCTGACCGGCTGCGGGCACGTCGAGATCCACGAGCTCGTGCTGCGTACGCCGGGCGCGCCGTCGCCGCAGGCCGAGATCTACTTCGTGGGCCGGCAGCCGGAGCGCCCCTACTACGAGGTCGCGCTGCTCCAGGGCATCGGCTTCGGCGACGACGCGAACATGCAGGACGTGACGCACGCGCTCGCCGGACGCGCCGCCGGGCTCGGCTGCGACGCCCTGGTGCGCGTTCACGTCGACCAGGGGTGGGCGCGCGCGCACGCCTTCGGCGTCTGCGTGCGCTGGTCCCCGGTCGCATCGCCCGCCGCCCGGCCGCCGCTCGTGCCTCCGGCCGCCCCGGCGCCCGGGCCGGCGCCTGCTCCTCCGGCGCAGGACGAATCCCTCTGAAGACGTTAGATTCACCGCGATGACCGCGACCACCGGGCGTGCGTTGGCAAGGGACCTGGCGGGAGCGGTCGCGCTCGCCGAGGGAGCGATCGCGCAGCGCGTGCTCGTCGCCGTCGACGGGATCGACCTGGCAGCGACCAACGCGTTCGGAGAGCGCGTGCAGCACGAACGGGGCGACGACGTCGCCGCGCTCGTGCGCCGCTGCGCGCGAGCGGCCGCCGACGGCGAGCGCGTCGCCCTCGTGGCGCGCGCGGTCGACCTCGCGGCCGCGCGCGTCGAGCTGGCGCAGATCGCGGCGCGCCGCCTGGGCGTGGTCGTCCACGCCATCGCCGAGCCGGCCCCTGCCGGCCAGCCCCCGTCCGAATCGGGGATCGCCCCCGCGCTCGCGCTCGGCGATCTGCCCTGGGGGATGCTCCTCGCCGCCGGCGCCGGTGACGCGGTGGACCTCGCGCTCGTGGCGCGCCGCGCGGCCGAGGACAGCGGCTGCCCTTTCTTCGTCGTGCACGAGCGCGCGCACGCGCACCAGGTCGAGCCGCTGGCGGCGCCGTCTCGCGAGCTCTGCGAGGCGTTCCTCGGTGGCCCCCGGCCCATGGCGCCCCAGCAGGCGGGCGCGAGCGAGCGCGCCTTCGCCGACCGCGTCCCCTTCGCCCTCGGCAGCGCCATGCGCGAGCTCGAGGCGCTCAGCGCGCGCCGGCACGACGTGATCGAGCGCGTGCCGGGCGTGGACGCGGCCCTGGCCCTGGTCGGGGTGGGCGTCCTGGGCGACTCGCTCCTGGCGGAGATCGAACGCCAGCGTGCGGCGGGGCACGACGTCGCCGCGGTGCGCGTGGTGGCGTGGCGTCCGTTCCCCGCGGCCCGCCTGGTCAAGGCGCTCGGACGCGCCTTCGCCATCACCGTGCTCGAGGGGGTCGACCGCTCGCTGGCCGCGAACGGACCGCTGGCCGTGCAGCTCAAGGCGGCGTTCGCCGACGCCCTCACCTGGGCCCCGGACTATCCCGGCATCGGCAGGATCCCGCGCATCGCGTCGGGCGTCGTGGCGCCGCATCGCGAGATCGACTCCGGCGACCTCGACGCCATCGTCGCCAACATGCTGGCGGACGAGCGCGGCAAGCGGTCCTTCGTCATCGGCGGGGACGAGGCCTCCGCGCTCTCCGCGCCCCCGATCGCCCGCGTCGCACCGCCGTCCTTCGCCATGCGCGGCGTCGTCGCACGGCGGGAGGTGGCGCTGACGGCGATCGATCTCGGCGTCGCCGTCCTTGCGTCCGCCCTCGGCCTGCGCACCCGCGCCGCCGTGCGCGCCCTCGCCGAGGAGGAAGGGGGCGGCTTCGCCTTCGACCTGGTCGCCGGGCGCGAACGCCCGCGCGGAGCGCACGCTCCTCACGCCATGCGCGTCGTGGCCCTCGGGCAGGCGTCGTCGCTCGCGCGCGGCAACCCCCTGGCGCGGCTCGCCGTGGGCGGCCTGGTCGCCGTTCCCAGCGGCCATCGCTCCGCGGACGCCATATGGGCCGAGGTGCCGCCGTGGGCCAAGGCCCTGGTGTTCGACCGCGGCGCGCGCGTCGTCGGCTGGTCGCCCGGCGCCGAGGTCGACGATCCCTGGGTGCTGGGGGCGGCGTTCGTGGGCATCGCCCTCGCCGCGGCCGCGGGCGACCGCGCGCTCGGCGGCGGCCGATCCATCGACGGGGCGGTGGTGGCGCGGGAGGTGTCCGAGGCGCTCCGTGTGGGGGGGCAGGACGCCGCGGCGCATGCGGAGCAAGGGGCTCGCGCGGCCCGGGAGGCCTTCGAGGCGCACGTGGAGGTGCCGCGGGCGACCATCGAGCGGGAGGACGACGGCGTCCGTCTGGGACGGCGGGATTCGCGCGCGTCCGCGTGATCCCCGGCGAACCGCGCTACACTCGAGGCTGGATGTCGCTCCGTCACTCCGCCGTGGTCCTCCTCGTCGCCGCCGCGACCGGGGCGGTGCTCGCGCGCGGCGCCGGCGCGATGGTCGATCGGGCGGCGCCGCGCATGGCTCCGCAGCCCGTGGTCGCGCAGGCCGTTGCGCCCCCCGGGTCCTCGCCCGCGCGCGACGAGGTGGAGCCGGAGGACCACGGCGGTCAGGGGGACAACCCGTACGAGGAGCCCAGCCAGAAGCTCCCGGCGCTGGTGCGGCAGGCGGTCATCGCCCGAGACGGCATGCTCCGCCTGCCCGGCGCGCGCTTCGTCATGGGCTCGACCAGCCGTCGCGCGCCGGCCAACGAGCGCCCCGCGCACTCGATGACGGTGGCGCCCTTCTGGATCGACCGCACCGAGGTCACCGTCGGCGCCTACCGCGCCTGCGTCGAGGCGGGGGCGTGCCCCCGGCCGGCTCGCGCCAGCGCCACCTGCACCTTCGACGCGGGAGACCCCGACCTGCCGGTCTCCTGCGTCCACTGGGCCGACGCGGACGCGTACTGCCGTTTCGCGGGCAAGCGGCTGCCGGTCGAGCGCGAGTGGGAGTACGCCGCCCGGGGGACGTTCGCGACGTCGTTCCCGTTCGGCAGCCAGCCGGGCTGCGCGAACGCGGTGACCCTCGTCAACGACCAGTCCGGCAGGAGCTGCGTATCCCGTCCCGCACGCGCCGGCGCGCATCCCGGCGGCGCGAGCGTCTTCGGCGTGCAGGACCTGAGCGGCAACGTCGAGGAGTGGACGGCGGACTGGTACGTCGAGTCCCTCGGCTCCGGCCCCGCGCCCCGGGCCGGCGCCGCACACGTTTTGCGAGGCGGCGGCTGGCTGTCGGCCCCCTCGCTCAGCCGGACCACCTCGCGCAACTGGGGATCGGCGCTCGAGGCCGGCCCGAACGTCGGCTTCCGTTGCGCGCGAGACGCCACCGCCGACTGACACTGCCGGGGGTACGGGACGGAGGGCGACGTTCGCCTGGAGCAGCAAGTTCCAGTGTGTCCGTCGCGTTTGCCATTTCGTTTCCACGGGCGGTTGCGCCGAGGACTACATTGGCGCCACATTCCCGCCCGACTCGATGGAGCAGCAGAAGAGCGTGCGCACGTACCTCGATCCCGACGCGGTTGGCCCCCTGCCGCGCAGCGCCCTGGCGGACGATTCCGACGCGCTCGCCGCGGCGCGCACCATCCTGCGGCTGCCGGACTCGCCGACGCAGGAGATCTCCGCCGACGACGTGATCGAGGTGGTCGACCCCAACCGCCGCAACACGTCGATCGCGCCCGTCGGGTACGACACCGCCGAGCTGCTGCTGCCGCGTCGCCGCGTCGGGGCGTACGTCGTCGGAGCGGTCGTCCTGGCGTGCGCCGTCCTGGTCGTCGTCGCCCTGGCGAGCGTGCCCCAGGGTCAGGAGGCCCGGGCCACGGCGAGCGCACCGGCTGCCCCTGCGCGCGCCGCCGAGCCGGCGCCGCAACCGGTCGCCGTCTCGGTGCCGACGCCCGCGTCCACCACCGGGACCCTGCGCGTCGATCCCAGCACCGAGCAGCAGCGCGTCTACGTCGACGGGCTGGTGCTGAGCGCGCCCGCGGCGATCCTGCGCTGCGGGCCGCACGACGTGGCGGTGGGCTCGGTCGGGCGCACGCGGACCATCGACGTCCCCTGCGGCGGCGAAGTCACCGTCTTCCGCTGATCCAGAACGCCCTCTCGGCGATGGCATACGCCACGTAGTCGAACGCGGTGCGTGCCGCGAAGCAGAGGACGTACTCGCCGGCCGCCTCGCGCACGCGCACGTGCTCGCCCACCTGCACCACGTACTGCAGCTTCTCGGTTCCGAAGGCCATCGGCCCGTTGGGTCGCTGCGACAGCGCGGTGCGCACGCGCGCGCTGCCGACGGTGTGGGCCTGGCCCGCCGGGCCGAAGCGCGCGGTGAGGCGCGTGCGCCCGGTGGCGTCGGCGATGACGAGCGTCTGCGCGCGCGGCCCGAGGGCCGAGGGCTCGTCGGCCAGCGCGAGCTTCACGTAGGTGCCGCGCAGCGGGCGCAGATCGATCGCCGCCGGCAGAACGAACGCGAGCGAGACGTCGTCGTCCAGCCCGACGTGGTGGTCGCCGACGTCGGACACGGTGCCTTCGGCCACCGTGAGCCAGCCGCGGCGGGCGGGCTCCCGCGCCCGGACCGCGCTCAGACCGTCGATACTGAACAGAAACGTCGGTACTGCCTCGACGCACTTCCACCGCTGGCTATCGACCGCCATTTTCGCCCTCGCCCACCCGGCCAGAGCAAGCCACCGCCGTGCCACGGCCCCGCCCGCCTCCGCCCTCCCGAAAGCCCAGTCTTTGTCCGGGCGGGGTCCGGCCAGCGGTGCGGGCAGCCGCCCTCGCCTGGATCCCTCGTCCCTCACGTGCCTGCCAGGACGCCAGAGCCGTGCCATCCGGTTGACGTAGAAGCCCCCAGCGACTATCCCACCCCGGCCGCGTCCGGAATTTCCGGGCGCGTTTTTTTCGGAGCCAGCCGTGCCCGCCCTCCTCTCCAACGAACTCCTCCTCGCTCAGAACGTCCAGCCCAAGGCCGGCACCCCCGGCGTCGCGCAGGACTCCACGCCCGCGCCGGGCGGTGGCGCGCAGCCTCAGGGATCGGGGTCGCCCCTCGCGGGCTTCATGCCCATCCTGATGATGCTCGTCATCTTCGTCCCCTTCTTCCTGCTCATGTCCCGCCGGCAGAAGAAGGAGCAGGCCGCGCGCGCCTCGCTGAAGAAGGGCGACCGCGTGATGACCAACGCCGGCCTGGTGGGCGAGCTCATGGACATGGACGACGGTCTCGCCAAGGTGAAGATCGCGCCGGGCGTCACGGTGCAGATCGTCGCCAGCACGGTCACGCCCTTCGTCAACCCGGCGGACAAAGCGTCGTCGGCGAAGGAATTGAAGGAAGCGAAGGCTGTTTCCGACAAGAAGTGACGACCGACTCCGCCTGAGGCGCTAGCGACATGCCCAACAAGAACGTTCTCGCGATCCTGAGCGGCGTCGTGGCCCTCGGCCTCGCAGCCCTCGCCGTCTTCCTGCACGGCGATGCGCTGCCGGTCCTGGGCTCCACCGCCGCCGCCATCGGCCTCTTCGTCTGGGGCGTCCCCAACCCCGGCCAGCGCACCGCGCTGGTGCTGATGGCCGTCGCCGCCGGCTCTGCCGCGCTCTTCTTCCACTTCGACAACTTCTGGGGGCTCGTCGTCTGCGCGCTCATCTTCGTGTGGTCGGCCTTCGGGCTGCTGCCGGTGATGGACGGGGCGTGGAGGCTCAAGCTGGGCTTCGTCGTGGCGGTGCTGCTCGGCGCCGCCGTGGCCCTGTGGCCCACCGCACACAACATGAGCGGCGGGCGCATCCCGCTGCCGCGCTACGTGGCCGATCGCGTCACCTTCGCCATCGCCCCCGGGCTCGACCTGCGCGGCGGCATGCGCCTCGTCTACACGGTGGAGGTCGAGGAGGCGATCCGCGACAAGCGCGATCACATCGCCGAGGAGATGCGCCAGGAGCTCGCCACGAGCTTCGGCTTCCACACCGGCGACGGCCGCGTCACGCGCGAGGAGCTGGCCAAGCTCGAGGAGAAGGTCCACGTCTCGCCCGTCGAGTCGGCGCTCATCCGCCTCAAGTTCAAGGACAAGGCGGACCAGTCGAAGATCGACGATCGCTTCTCCAAGAAGTTCCTGGGCGAGCTCTCGCAGTCCAAGGGACCGGGCGACGACGAGATCACCTTCAAGATCCGCGGGGACGTCGAGTCCCAGATCCGCGACGGCGCCGTGGCGCAGGCCAAGGACACCGTCTCGCGACGGATCGACGAGAAGGGGCTGAAGGAGGCGGCCGTCACCACCCGCGACGAGGACATCATCGTCGAGGTGCCGGGCATCGACGAGGCCAGCTTCCGCGACATCAAGGAGATCATCCGCAAGACCGCGCGCCTCGAGTTCAAGATGCTCGACGACGGCGGCACCGAGAAGGTGTTCCAGCTCAAGGCCGAGGACGTGCCGGCCGACGAGGGCATCGCGCCGTACACCGAGATCGCCCCCGATGGCCTGGACTCGAACGGCAAGAAGAAGCAGGTCAAGGCGTACTACGCGCGCATCTCGTGCCAGCCGCCGAAGTACGGTGGCGAGTCGCTCACCGAGTGCCTGGGGCGCTTCAAGGCCTGGGCGGCCACGCTCAGCGTCCCCGACGACCACGCCGTCGGCTTCGAGCCGGTGACCGAGCCGGTGGAGGGCACCGAGCCGCTGCAGTTCAAGCAGGTGGGGTGGCGAACGGTCTACATGTTCGGCCGGGCCGAGCTGACCGGCGACTACATCACCGACGCCAGCACGGGGCAGGACCAGCAGAACTTCGGCTCGTACTACGTGCTCCTGTCGTTCTCGCCCGCCGGCGCCGACCGCTTCGAGGAGGTCACCGGCGCCAACGTCAACCGCCGCTTCGCCATCATCCTCGACGACATCGTCGACTCGGCGCCGGTTATCAAGCAGAAGATCGGCGGCGGCAAGGCCACCATCACCATGGGCGCCGGCGACCACGAGAAGCAGCTGCACGACGCCAAGCAGCTCGAGCTGGTGCTCAAGTCGGGCGCGCTCCCGGCGCCGATCACGCCCAGCAACGAGTCGCTCATCGGGCCGTCGCTGGGCAAGGACGCCATCCAGCAGGGGGTGAAGGGCGCCTTCTACGGCATCGTGGGCGTGCTGCTCTTCATGATCTTCTACTACCGGAAGTCCGGGGTGGTGGCCGACGTGGCGGTGCTCTTCAACCTGATGCTCCAGATGGCGGTGCTGGCCACCTTCAGCGCCAGCATGACCTTGCCCGGCATCGCGGGGCTCGCGCTCACCATCGGCATGAGCGTGGACGCCAACGTGCTCATCAACGAGCGGATCCGCGAGGAGCTGCGCGCCGGCAAGAGCGTGCGCGCCGCGGTCGACGCCGGCTACACGCGCGCCTGGCCGTCCATCGTCGACGGGCACATGACGGTGCTCATCTCCGGCCTCATCCTGGCGCAGTACGGGACGGGGCCGGTCAAGGGGTTC
>DATBQU010000130.1:0-3206 GCA_036560665.1 Polyangiaceae bacterium | reverse complement strand
CGACTACGTCGGCTGGGACACCCAGAACAACCCCGGCCGCATGCGCTTCCACAGCGACAACAGCGCGCTCGTCCGGTACTTCAACGTGCCCAACCAGAAGGGTCTGTTCACGCGCGCCGCCTTCTCCATCACCGGTGACATCGGCGGCGAGAACGGCGACGGCGTCACGCCCTTCGGCGGACAGCACACAAGCAACCCGCTCAACTGCACCATCGCGACGCCGTGCGAGCAGACGTTCCTCAGCTGGATGGCCTACAACCGCTTCTGGTTCTACGACGGGCACCTGGCGTGGAACGTCGGCGGTGGGATGATGCACAACCCTGGCCGGTACCTGGTGCTGCCGCCGACGGGCGTGGCGACGCCGTACCAGCCGCTCAGCATCCAGGGCGTCGGCTACGGCCTGCCGGGTCAGCAGGGCTTCAGCCTCAACCCCGGGACCACCTTCGACGCCTGGGACGTCGCGACCGGCATCCAGTGGATGCCCGACGAGCTCACCACCTGGGACCTCGAGTTCAACCACCGCCAGTCCGTGGACCCCTACTTCGCCGGCCATGGCGGCGTCACGTCGCCCGACGGCTACATCACCACGGCCGTCCCCGCCGGGTGGCGGCCCGACCTGGTGAAGGGCGACACACGCGTCATCGCCGCGCTGCTGCTGCGGTTCTGATTGGAGCACGGAAGCCATGAAATCCCTCTTGTCGCACGTCGGAATCGCCCTCTTCGCCATCGCCTCCGCGCTCGCGGTCGGCGCCACCGGATGCCAGCAGGGCGGCGAGGGCGACCGCTGCAACCCGAACCTCAGCCACGACGAGTGCGGGGCCGGCCTGGCTTGCACGCAGCCGGTCGACTGCCCGGAGAACTACTGCTGCCCGACCTCGGGCGACAGCAACAACCCCTACTGCAAGCCCGGCTGCGCCGGAGGCCAGGCGTCGATCTGCGATGCCGGGGGCGACGCGGACTGCCCTGTCCAGTCCACCGGAGACGACAGCTCCGGCGACGACGGGGCCGCTTCGGGGGACGGCGCCCCGGAGTGACGCCTGAGCTTCCGGCGCGTCGATGACGCCCCGCGGTGTGGACCGCGTACGGTGGCGAGGCCCATGCTTTCCTCCGGGTGAGAGCCCCGGAGGTGAGTCATGGCGATGCGCACCGTCCTTGCCGCAGGCGCGATCCTCGTCACGAGTTGCACGCTGTCCCGCACTCCGCCGCGCGTGCAGGCGGCGGCGGTCGACGCGAGGTGTGGAGACGAGCCGACGGGCACGGACACGCGCATCGTCGGCTCCACAAACGTCGATCGCGTCGAGCCTCTCTACGCCATCGTCGACAGCACGCCGAACGGCATGGAGTCCCGCCTCATCGGCGCGAAGCTTCACGTCCGGACCATCGACGGCGTGACCGCGGAAGCGCTCGGTCACGCGCTCCAGTGCCACGCCGCGCGCCAGACGGTGCAGGAGCCGCCCGCCGCGGACGCGTGCCCGTATGCGCTCCCGGACGGCTGGGTCGACATTCAGGTCAAGGCGGACGCCATGGGATACGAGGTCGATCTGCGCGGACAGGACTTCGTCGAGGCCCGGCAGATCCTCGACCGCGCGAGGGCGTTCGCCAGCAACTGACCTAGGAGGACGCGAACGGCTGCTCTGCGACGGCCGGAAGCACGCGCGCGGCCTGCCGCTCTGCCGCGACGCCGCTCTCGTCGGCGACGAATGCGCCGTCGCGGAACACGAGGCACGCGGGGTGGTGCGCCGGCACTCGGGCGCCGGGGGTGAGGATGCCGACCAGGTTCAACGGGTCCGTCGCATGGAGGCGCACGACGTCGCCGGTGCGCTCGAGGCGTCTCACGCGCCGCAGTCCTTCCACCGCGTCGGGGAGGGCGTATTGCTCGCCGATGAACCCTGCCACGAAGCGCCCGCCTCTCACGAGGCCGCGCGCCTCGCGCCGCCGCGCAGCCCGCAGGACCTCGCGCCACGGCACGGTGAAGCTCTCCCTCGCGACCAGCTCGCGGAAGAGAACGCCATAGCGATCGAGGAGCTGGCCCACCACCCGGTCGGCCAGGTCGTCGGGGGCGAGCGCGTCGGGGCGATCGACGAGCGACCATCGTCCCTGCACGGCGCGCCCGCGCTTCCTCGCTGCGCGACCCGACGCCATCAGGTCGCGCAGCGGCTGGAATCCGTCGCCGGCGACGAGCCCGCGGCCGACCAGATCCCACATCGCGTCGATCAGCTCGCCGCGTCCGAGGGCCGTCGCCGCGGCGAGGTCGTCGAGGAACAGCGCGCCCCGACGGCGCAGCGCCGTCAGGGTGGACGTCGTCGCATCGGACGCGGGCGGGTCCGGCTCCTGCGCTCCGCGCACTGCCTCGAGCAGCCACCCCATGTTCCGGCGCTGCGCCAGCGTGATGGGCGTGGCGCGCGACGTCGAACCCAGCACGGTCGAGGCCGACCGCCGCGGCGACAGGCGACCCCACGCGATCTCTCCCGCCAGGCACAGCTCGTCGAGCCACTCCGGGCGATAGCCGGCGACGCGCGGGGCGAGCACCTCCGTCTCCCACGCCGCCGCCGCGGTCTCGAAGCCCTGGAGCATCGCGACGGCGTCTCGCAGCCCCGCGCGTCCGCCGGCGCGCGACCGCGCCGTCAGCCGGTGCCGCTCGAAGAGGTATCTCAGGAAGTCCTGCGCGCTCACCGGCTCGATCTCGCTGCGCAGACGTTCGAGCGTCTGGCGATGGATGCGCGCGAGCAGCCGGCGGTCGCACACCTCCTCCTCCGCGCCTCCCGGCGTGAAGCGGCCGCGCAGGACGAGGCCTTCGCCTTCCAGCTGCCCGACCGCCGCGTCGACCTCCCAGGCCTCCAGTCCGAGACGTGCGGCCAGCCCCGCCGGCGTGAAGGGCCCCATCACCTCCGCGTGCCCTCGCACCAGGGCGAGCATCGCCTCGTCGCGCGTCGGGGCGGGGCCGTCGATGTGCGGCGGCAGCGTCCGACGCGGCGCGCCCAGGTAGAGCACCTCCACGGCGCGCGCGTTCTCCATGGCGAACGCGATCGCGCCTACCGCCGCCGCACGCCCGCTGCGCGCCAGCTCGCCGTACCAGGCCTGCCAGGCATCCTCCAGCGGAGTCGCCACCAGCCCCAGCAGAGCGTCGTGCAGCTCGTCGGCGTCGCGCGGCTCGGGCCGGGCCTCGGCCACGACCCGCGCGATGGCCTCGGCGTCGAGCGCCCCCA
>DATBQU010000129.1:0-13597 GCA_036560665.1 Polyangiaceae bacterium | reverse complement strand
CAGTGGTACGCGATGCAGATCGAGGCCGCCAGCGACTACGAGGTCAGCCTGCCCATCTCGATGCTGTGCGGCGCCCTGGACCGCCAGATCGAGCACCACCTGTTCCCGCAGCTGCCGCCGCCGCGCCTGCGCGAGATCGCGCCGGAGGTGCGCGCCCTCTGCGAGAAGTACGGCGTGGAGTACAAGACCGACACCTGGGGCCGGACGCTGCGCAAGGCGCTGTCACACATCGGCCGCCTGGGCGCCGAGGGAGGCGTGCGCGAGGTCGTGCGGTCCATGGCATGATCGCAGTCCCGATGACGACGCCACCGGCGGAGGCGGAGCGCCCCGAGTTCACCATCGACGAGCTCGCCGCGGCGGCGCGGGTGCCGAGCCGCACCATCCGCTTCTACCAGTCGCGCGGGGCGCTGATGGCCCCCGAGATCCGCGGGCGCGTCGCCTACTACGGACAGGCGCACGTCGACCGCCTCAAGCTCATCGCGCAGCTCCAGGACCGCGGGCTGCGCATCGACGCCATCCGCGACGTGCTGGCGAGCATCGACCGCGGCGAGCTCGATCTGGCGGAGTGGCTGGGCGTCGAGCAGCAGGTGCAGACGCCCTGGGCGAACGATCAGCCGCGCACCGTCACCGAGGAGGAGCTCTACGAGATCGCCGGAACGCGCCGACCGGGGCTGCTGGCGGATCTGGCGCGCACGCGCCTGGTCGAGCGGCACGGCGAGGTGTACCTGGTGCGCAGCCCGGCGCTGCTGTCCATCGCCATGAAGCTCGAGGCGGCGGGGATCGCCCTGGAGACCGCCGCGGCGGCGTCGGCGCTGGTTCGCAAGCACGTCGGACGGGCGGCGGGCGATCTGGTGGACCTGTTCGTGAAGCGCGCCGACGAGGGGGAGCTCGATCCGGCCGACCTGGGGACGGTGTTCCAGGCGCTGCGGCCGCTCGGGCTCGAGGCGGTGCGGATCATCTTCGGGCCGGCGATGGAGCGCGAGCTGCGCCACCTCTACGAGTCGGGTCGGATGGCCAGGCTGCCGGGGCGCGCGCGGCGGGCCAAGGCCAAGAAGAAGCGGAGGTAAGCCCGCGCGGGTCGGCTACGCTCCGGACCCGCGTTGACGAGGCTCGGTCCCTGGGTGGTGGTCATGGCTCTCGTCGCGCGCACCGCGGCGGCGCAGACGTCAGCGGTCACGCCGCCCTCGGCCCTCGACGCCGGTCACGTCGTGTACCCGCAGGGAGCGCACGGGGACGCCGCCGTGGTGCTGGACCTGGTGATCGGCAAGGACGGGCGGGTCAGCGACGTCCTGGTGGTCGACGGGGACGAGCCGTTCGTGTCCGCGGCGCTGGCCGCGGCGCGGGCGTGGACGTTCTCCCCCGCGCACAGGGGCGACGTCACCGTGTCCGCCCGCATCCGGATGCGCATCGACTTCCACCCGCCCGCGCCGGCGCCGTCTCCGGCACCGGGCGCGACGACGTCGCCCTCGCCCGCGCCGCGCTCGCCGCGCCTGCCCTCCGCCGCCACGCCGGGGGCGGACGAGGTCATCGTGCGCGGCGTTCGCACCGAGGTGGGCCAGACCTTGATCGCCGGCGCGGAGGTGCGTCAGATGCCCGGCGCCTTCGGCGACGCGTTCCGCGCCATCGAGGCGCTCCCCGGCGTCACGCCCATCGTGAGCGGTCTGCCCTTCTTCTTCGTGCGCGGCGCTCCGCCCGGCAACGTCGGCTACTTCCTCGACGGCGTCCGCGTGCCGCTCCTCTACCACCTGGCGCTCGGTCCGAGCGTCGTGCACCCCGACCTCATCGACCACGTCGACTTCTTCCCGGGCGGCTACCCCGCGCGCTACGGGCGCTTCGCCGGCGGCATCCTCGACGGCGAGACGGTGGCCCCCGCCGCGCGCCCGCACGCCGAGGGCAACGTGCGCGTCTTCGACTCGGGGGCGCTGGCCGAGACGCCGCTGCTCGACGGCAAGATGACGGCCCTGGTGGCCGGCCGCTACAGCTACACCGCCGCGCTGGTGCAGCTCATCGCGCCGGACACCCGCGTCGGTTACTGGGACTACCAGACGCGCGTCTCCTACGAGCTTTCGCCGAAGGATCGGGTGTCCGTCTTCTGGTTCGGCAGCTTCGACGAGATCGACTCCCGCGACCGGCAGCGGAACGTCGACACGTCCGGCAACGTCACCGAGACGGTGGGCGACTTCTACCCCATCTTCAAGACCGAGTTCCACCGGCTCGACCTGCGCTACGACCACGACACGCCGCGCGGCCACCTGCGGCTGGCCACGACGCTCGGCCTGGAGGACTCGGTCGCGGGCACCAGCACCAGCCAGCGCACGGGCGTCTCCTCGAGCACGGTCGGCCTCCGCGTCGAGGGCGAGGAGAGGCTCGACCGCGCCATGAAGCTCCGCTACGGAGCCGACGCCGTCTTCTCGCACTACACGCTCGACACCGGGCAGGACCCCGCGGCCGATCTGCGCTCGCTCTACCCCGAGCGCAACGACGTGATGATCGGCGCCTACGGGGACGTGGTCTGGAAGGCGAGCCGTCGCGTCGAGACGGTGCTCGGCGCTCGCGGCGACGTCTTCACCTCGCGGCTCGCGCCGGGCTCGACGGCGCCCGTGGCGCCCGCGCCCACCCCCGGCACGTTCAACTCGTCGGCGACGCCCGTGTCCGGCGGGCTCACCAGCGCCACCGCGGCCCTCGGCCTCGAGCCCCGCCTGGCCACGCGCGTCGCGGCCACGCGCACGGTGACGTGGGTGAGCACGTTCGGCGTCGCGCACCAGCCGCCGAGCCTCTTCGTGCCCATCCCCGGCCTCACCCTCGGTCGCCTGAACAGCGGGCTGCAGACCGCGCTCCAGACCAGCCAGGGCGTGGAGATCGACATGCCGCTCGACTTCAAGCTCACCGCGTCGGCGTTCCTGCACGACTACCTGGGCCTCACCGACGCCACGGCCACCTGCCTGGGCAACGGCACCAGCGTCGCCAACGCCGGCAACGACTGCCTCTCCGAGCAGGTCAGCGGTCGCGCCTACGGCCTGGAGCTGCTGGTCCGGCGCGACCTCACGCGCCGCCTCACGGGGTGGGTCTCGTACACGCTCTCGCGCTCGACGCGCCAGACGCACGGGCTCGTCCTCAACGGACAGGTGCCCGGCGGCGCGCCCAGCGGGGTGACCTCGACCGGCACGCTCGAGGAGATCCCGGCGGAGTTCGACCGCACCCACGTGCTCAACGTCGTGGGCGCGCTCGACCTCGGGCGCGGCTGGCGCGCGGGCGCGCGGTTCTTCTTCTACACGGGGCGGCCGTACTCGCCCGAGGTGCAGGGCATCCCCGTGCCCCCCTTCAACTCGCAGCGACTGCCGGCCTTCTACCGCGTCGACGTCCGCCTCGAGAAGCGATGGCGCGCGTTCGGCAACGGCTACCTCGCCTTCGTCATCGAGGGCCTGAACGTGACGCTCGACAAGGAGGCCATCTCCGTCCAGTGCAACAACGACGGCTCGCTGGTCCCGCTCCGCTACGACACCTGCGGGCCGCAGTACATCGGCCCGGTGACCGTGCCCAGCATCGGCCTCGAGGGAGGGACGTGAGCCTGCGCCCAGGGGTGAGGCTGCGGATCGCCCGTCACTGGTTGCATAGCCCCATGGCGTAGTCGTGCACCTGGAGGTTCACGCCCGCCACCTCGCCCACCACCTTCATGGTGTCGGGCCTGACGACGAGGCTGAAGGGCAGCGCCACGCTGCCCTGGCCGTGGCCCACCACCAGGTCCTGCATGGTCACCGCCGTCCCCTGCACCACGTAGAAGTTCTGCTTGAACTGCTGCGTCCAGGCGTCGACGTCGGCCTTGGTCGCGTTCTGCTGGTTGCCGCTGGGCCCGATGTCGGCCTGCAGGATGCCGAGCACGCAGAAGCTCGGGTCTTGCGCGTGCTCCTGCGTCAGCATCGGCTGCTCGGCCTGGCAGTCGCCGCACCAGGTGGCGCCGACGGTGACGACCAGGCACTTGCACACCGGGCTCTGGTGGTACTCGTCGGTGTCGATGGTCACCCAGGGCAGCCGGGTCGAGTCGGTCTGACCGGGGCCGAGCCGGTAGCCCTGCGCGGTGAAGTGGTTGAGGGTGAAGCCGGGAGCGCTGCCGTAGGGGCCGGGCGGGTAGGCGCCGGGATCGAGCGACCCCGCGTCGCTGCCCGGGCCCGTCCCGGGGCCGCCGTCGTCGCCGCCGCCGGAGCCGTTCGAGCCGGGCCCCGCGCCGGGGAAGCTCGTCGACGGCGACGACGAGCAGGCGAGGACGGTGCACAGGGCGAGGGCCGCGAGGGCGAAGCGCATGGAGCGCTCCGCGCATTCACGTGGCGGGCCACGCGCGCGCCCTGCGCTTCTCCGGCGATTGTCGGCCGGCGCGCGTCAGTCCCGCTGCGCGTCGAGCGCAGCGTTGCGCACCGAGCGCGCGCGGGCGTGCGCTTCTACGGTCCGACCGGCGGCACCTTGCCCGCCAGGGCCGCCGACAGGAAGCGGTCGACGTCGGCCTCGGCGGTCGGGTTCTGGTAGGCGACGAAGTGACCGTCGTAGCTGCCCGAGGGCGCGTACTGACGCACCACGGCCGTGATGGTGAGCGAGCCAATGGTCACGTTGCCGCTCACCGGCGCCGGCAGCGGCGGGGGTAGGCCGAGATCGTCCGGCGTTACCCCCGCCGGCGCGGTCGCCTCGGCGAGCTGCGCCGCGATGGCGAAGGTCTGCTCGGTGGCCGGAGGCGCGTAGGTGTCGCCCTGCCCGTAGGGCTGGAAGACGTGCTTCTGGTTGGCCGCCGCGATGGGATTGGTGACGAGGAACACGGCGTGGTTGAGCGGATCGACCAGCCCGAGATCGCCCTGCAGGAGCGACAGCACCGGGTGGTTGATGTCCACCTTGGGATCCTCCAGCACGACGGGCAGCACGTCGGCGATGTCGACCGGGTTCTTCTTGCCAACCAGCCCGTCGATGAGGCTCGCCCCTTCGCCGCTCAGCACGGCCGCCCGAACGCCCGTCGTGTAGGGCATGGCGATCCCGCCCTCGGTCGCGCCCTGCGAGTGGCCCCAGAAGGCGATGGGCCCCACCTTGATCTCGGCGGCGGTCGGAGACTGCGCCGCGGCCAGATCGAGGGTCGAGGCGAAGCGCACCAGCGCCACCTGGTCGGCCGCGCCCTGCAGGAAGTTGCCGCGCGCCGCCAGCGGGTTGGCGAAGTTGTAGACGAGGTTGTCGGGAGACGACTGCGACGAGCCACGGCGCGTGCCGTGCTCCACCTGGTCGATCCCCAGCACCGCCACGCCCACCGCGGCCATCCGCTTGGCCACGCCCTCGGGCACGTGGCTGCGGAAGCTGCCGCCGGTGCCGTGGGCGTAGACCAGCGTCGGCCAGCCTGCGGCCGGCATCGGCCCCTTGGGCACGGTGAGCGCCATGCACACCGCCTCGGAGCCCTGCACCGTCGGGGTGCCGTCCGCGGCGAGCACGAGGTCCCCTCCGGCGGTCGGGGTCTCGTAGGGCTCGGTCCCTCTCTGGAAGATGGGCAACGTCACCAGCGCGTGGAGCTCGTCGAAGCCCGGGTCCGCCGCGCCGCACGCGCGAGCGCCGGTCGCCTGGGGGCACGGCGAGGGCGCGGTGGCGCAGCTCACCCAGCTCTTCGCCGTCGGCGCCGGCGCCGTGGCCACGGCCGCCGCCAGCTTGGGGCCGATCGCCGCGGGGTGCCCCACCGTGAAGACCGTCGCGTTCAGGATCGACGTGCCCGCGACGCCCGCGGCCTGCGCCCACGCGCGAAGCGGCGCGTACTTGGGCCACTGCTTGGCCAGCACCGGATCGCTGGGCGCCTCCACCGCGAGCATCGCCGACAGATCGGGCGACGGCTGGATGGGCTGGTTGGTCCCGTCGAGCACGCTGTTCATGATGACGATGGCGTAGACGTGGCCCGGCGTCAGGGTGAACCCCCGGGGCGGCCGTATGCCCATCCAGTTGTTGCAGATGTACGAGTTGCGATCGGTCGTCGCCACCCACCCGAACGGCAGCGCGACGGGCGTGGCGGGCACCGTGACGTCGACGAACCGGAGCGCGCCCGGGGCCTTGAGCGTCCCGTTGAGATCGACCCCCGCGCTGAACCGGAAGTACACCGTGGGATACGTGCTGAAGCCGTCGACCGTCGCCTCGAGGTCGCGCAGCCAGCGGTCGACCACGTCGTAGCCGAGCAGCGCCGGGCCCGGCGTCGGGTGGCCGGCCAGCGAGATCTTGCCGGCGTCGTTGCGGACGTCGTTGGGGAAGGGCAGGCGATAGAAGTCGCCGTCGCCCGAGCCGCGCGGGATGCGGAAGTACGCCTGCGTCGGGCCCGTCGGGTCGGCGCAGGCCTCGCCCACCCAGGTCGGGATGCCCACCGGCGACAGCCCGCCGTCCTGCGACGGGTAAGGCTCGCACACGCCCCCGCTGCACCCCAGGCCGCCGTAGCAGTCCGCGCTCGTGTTGCAGGCGCCGCCGACGTCGGTGGTGCCCTCCGGCCTGCACTCGCCGCCGAAGCCGACCAGGTCGCACCGCAGTCCCGACGCGCAGTCCGCGTCGCTCTTGCAGGGGGTTCCGTCGGTGCCGCTGCCGCCCGCCGTGCAGGTGCGCGACGGCCCGCAGTACGAGCCCTTCGCGCACTCGTCGTTGATGACGCACGCCGTGCCGTTGCCGCTGCATTGGCACGGAGCGCACGTGCCCGCGTTGCAGGACAGGCCGGGCCGGCAGACGTTCTGGTCGTCGCAGGACTGGCCCACGCCGGCGCCGCCGAGGCCCGCCCCGGGCCCGCCGTCGGTGAAGCCCACGCCGCCGTAGTCGTTGCATGCGGTGACGGCGACGACTCCGAGCGCTGCCAGCGTGACGACGTACCGCGCGAGCTTGCGTGTCATGGGTGACTCCGAGCGAAAGGACGAAAGACCCCCACAAACGTTACCATGCGGACGTGCCCGGCGACCGGCCGCAGCCCGAGGAAGACGTCGACATCGACGCCGACATGCGCCGCTACGTGCTCGACGTGTCGGGCCGCCTCGATGCCATCGATCACTACCAGCTCCTCGAGGTACCGCGCGACGCCGACCCCAGGGCCCTCAAGCGCGCGTATTTCCGGCTGGCGGGGCTTCTGCACCCCGATCGCTTCTTCGGCAAGCGACTGGGGAGCTACAAGGGGCCGCTCCTCACCATCTTCGCCCGCGTCACGCTGGCCTACGAGACGCTCGCCTCTCGCACCCGGCGCGCGGAGTACGACGCGACGCTCGGCTCGCCGCGGGCGCGCGGGCTGGTCGCGTCGCCGCCCCCTCGAGCCGCCGCTCCGTCACCACCCTCGCCGGCCGCGCCGCCCGGGCCGGCACCCCGTGTCGTGGACCGGCGGCAGGAGGCGATGGAGGCGCTCAAGCAGCGCTTCGTCGAGGGCAAGGCCAGGGCGAGGCAGCACGGCGACGCGGCCGCGCGGGCGCGCGCCGCCGGGGACTTCGTGAAGGCGGCCGAGGAGTACAGGGCCGCCCTGCGCTACGTGCCCGACGATCAGGCGCTGAAGGCCGCCCACGCCGAGGTGCAGCGACTCGCCGGGGAGCGGCTGGCCGAGAGCCGGCGGCGCCAGGCGCAGCTCGAGGAGCGCTACGGCCACTGGGTGGAGGCCGCCGAGTCGTGGCGCCGGGTGACCGAGCTGTGCCCGGGCGACGAGGAGGCGCGCCAGCGCCTGGCCGGCGCGCTCGAGCGCTCCCGGCGCAGCGGCGGCTGATAGCCTGCAACCGTGCTGGGCACGGCGAGCATCTCCGACCACGAGCAGGCGCTGGTCGAGCTGTCGCAGTGGCTCGCGCGGTCGCTCCAGTACTCTCCGGCGCACCCCGCCTGCCGGACCTGGGGCGACAGGACGCACGCCACGCTGACGCGGGCGCTCGAGCGCGAGTCGCCGCTGGTGGTCGGCGTCCTCAGGGACGACATCACCGTGGGCGGCGTCTCCGCCAGGCACCCCGCCGTGCGCACGCGCATCGGGCCCTGCCTCCACGAGCGCGGGGCCCTGGTGCTGAGGGTGCTCCACGGCGTCACGCGCGAGGAGCTGGCCTCCCTGGTCGCCATCCTCACGCTTCCCGTGCAGACCGTCTTCGACCGCGGCGGGCTGCTGCGGCTGGCGATGGAGCACGGGCTGGCGCGCGTCCAGATCGACGAGCTGGCGCACGACGTGACCGCCGAGGAGCGCGAGTCGCAGCGGAGGCGCTCGAAGCTGCGCAGCTTCTTCAAGGAGGTGCTCGACGCGCTCCTCGCGCGGCGCGTGGTGGACGCGCGCGTGGCCGAGCACCTGGCCGAGCTGCTCGAGCATCCCGAGGTGGCGGTCACCATCCTGGAGGAGGACGCCGCCGGGCTCGCGGAGGCGGCGGCCGGGCTGGCGCTGATGGTGCGTCAGGAAGAGCAGCGCACCGGCCTGCCGCTGGCCGCCAAGCTCCGCGACGTCTTCCTGCGGCTCGCCCCGCGGTCGCGTGACCGGCTGCTGGTCGGGTTCCCGCCGCTGGTGGGCGAGTTCCGGGGCGCGCTGGCGTGGTCGTTCGACGGATTCTCGGAGCGGGAGCTGGCGCGGCTGGCCTTCCCGGCCGTGCGCGGGCGCGCCGACGACCTCGACGCGGTCTTCTACGCGCTCAGCGCCGCCGTGCCGCACGACGGGACGCGGCTGTCGGCGCTGCGCTGGCTGGGGCTCTCGTTCTTCGATCTGCCGGCGGACGAGGGCGGCGCCACCGAGGCGCTCGCCACGCTGGCGCTGGCCACGCCCGACTACGACTCGTTCCAGCGGGAGCGCGAGGTCCTGCGGGGGATCGCCGGGCAGGCGCTCGCGGTGCGTGGTGCCCTGGCCATGGCGCCGCCGGCGCCGCTCGCGCTCGAGCCCGAGGCGGAGACGGCGCCTGCCTTCGACGGGCGGCGATCGGTGGCGGACGTGGTGGGCATCGCGACGCGCACCCGGAGCTTCGACCGTCTTTGCCAGGGGCTCCCGCCGGCCGCCGAGGCCATGCTGGCCGATGGGGCGACCGACGGTGTCGTCGGCCTGCTGCGCGGTCTCGCCGCCGTCGCCAGGGCCGAATGGCGACCGGCTGCGGGCGAGGCGATCCAGCACGTCGCCGCCGCATCGGCCTCGCGGGTCCTCGCCGATCTCGACGCGGCCACGGTCAGCCTCGAGGGCGAGCAGCTCGAGGAGGTGAGCGCCGTCGTGAAGCTGCTCGTGACGCACGCGCCGGCGAGCGTGCTCGACCGGCTCGACCACTCCGAGAACCGCAAGATGCGCCGCATCCTGCTCGACGCTCTGGCGCAGGGCGGGACGGGCTTGCTCCCGATGGTGCGTCCGCGGCTCCGCTCCGACCGCTGGTTCGTGGTGCGCAACGCGGCCATGCTCCTCGGCAAGCTCGGTGGGGCCTCGCGCGACCTGGACCCGGCGCGGCGCCACCCCGACGATCGCGTGCGGCTGGAGGTCCTGCGCTCGCTGCGCGCGCTGCCGGCGGACGAGGCGTCGATGGACATCGTCGCGCTGTTTCTCACCGACCCCTCCCAGGAGGTCCGGCAGAACGCGCGCTCGTCGCTCCGCGGCGAGCTGCTCGGGGACGCCGCCATCGCCGTCCTCGAGCGCCTGGCGCACGACGACCAGCAACCCGAGGAGCTCCGGCGTCGCGTGGTCGAGGCCCTCGGCCGCTCGCCGCGCGACACCGCCGCCCTCGCCCTCTCCCGGGTGCTGCACCCGCAGGGGCTCATCGAGTCCGGGGCCACGGCCTCCGTCCGTGACCTGGCGGCGTCGGCGCTGCGTCGCTCCCCCGCGCCCGCGGCGCCGGGGTACTTCGAGCAGGGTCTCTCCTCGTCGGTGCGGCGCGTGCGCAAGGCCTGCGAGCGCGCCGCGGGGGAGCACGGGTGACGCAGCCGAACGTCCCCCACGGCGGCGAGTGGGCCGACGTCGTCGCCGCGCTCCACGCGCTCACCAACCTGGTCACGGCGCGCTCGCACTACGCCGAAGGCCACCCCGCCATCGCGCGCGCCGACGAGGTGGCGGCGGCGCTCTTCACGCCGCTGCTGGCGCGGCTGCCCGAGCTGGTGATCGCCCTCATCGACGGCGAGTTCGTCGTCTGCGAGCGGCCGATGCCCGATCTGCGCGAGCGCGTCACCGTGCTGGCCGACGCGATGACCCGCCACCAGATCGAGTGCATCGTCTTCCAGCGCGGCCTCACGCTCGCCGAGTGCACCCTGGTGGGGCGGACGCTGGCCGCGCGCGCGGAGCCGGGGCGAGCGCACGAGCAGGCGCGGGCGACGCTGACCCACGTGGGGTTCCGCTACGCCGAGGTCCGCGCCAGGGACAACCTCTCGCGCGGAGGCAAGGAGGCGAAGGACCTGGTGCCCATCGTGCACGGCGTGCTCGGCGACGCCGCGCGCGCGATCGCCGCCAGGGCGCTGGTGGACCGGGAGGCGGTGCGGTCGGCGGCGGAGACGATCGTGGCCTCCTGCGAGGCGCGCACCTTCCTGCTCGTGCAGCGCTCGTACTCCGAGGGCTCGGGCGACGACGCCACGCACGCCGCCAACGTGGCGAGCATGACCGCGGCCATGGCGCTCGACGAGGGGCTCGACGGCCGCACCTGCGTCGAGATCACCGCCGCCGCCCTGCTGCACGACATCGGCCACCTCTTCATGCCGGCGAACGTCCGCGGCGTCCCCGAGCCGCTCCTCGACGTGGACGGCAGGGGCCTCTTCCGCCATCACCCGTACGTGGGGGCGAGCGCGCTGCTCGCCGCGGGGTGCCCCTCGCTCTGGGTGGCGGTCGCGCTCGAGCATCACCGCGGCGTCGACGGCAAGGGCTACCCCGAGCTCGAAGGGGGCCGCGCCCCGCACGACCTCGTGCGCCTGGTCGCCCTGGCCAACTACGTCGACCGCCGGCGCACCCTGCTGCGCGGCGTCGTCGACGCGCCCGACGAGGCGCTGCGCAGGGCGGCCTCGATGCAGGACCGGTACTTCGCCCCCCGCGAGCTGCACCGCTTCGTGCGCGCCCTGGGCGCCTATCCGCCGGGCACCACCGTGGAGCTCTCCGACCGGCGCTCCGGCATCGTCGTGGCGGCCAACCCGGGCGATCCGGTGCGCCCCATCGTGCGCATCCTCGGCGGGCCAGACGACAACCAGCGCCTCGATCTCAAGCAGCTCGACGCCGTCGAGGACCGCCACCTGCTCTCCATCGTGCGCGCCATCCCGCCCCCCATCCTCGTGCGTCCTGCCGGGCCGCCGCCGGTGGAGGAGGCTCCCGAGCGGGCCCCCGCTCCCCGCGCGCCGGCGATGCCCAGCCTGCGGCCGACGGCGCGCGTCAGCGGCCTGTACTCGTCGGTCCCCAGGGCGCGCAGCGAGAGCAGCGCGCCCCCCGTCGCCGTCACCATGAGCGTGCCACCCCCCCTCAAGCCGAGCGTCGCCCCGGACGCCGAGTCCCCCGAGCAGCTCGAGCGCTCCTGCCTGGACACGCTCGGCCCGCTCGCCCGGATCCCGCGCGTCGCCGTCTCGGGCGCGGAGCTCGGCAAGCTCTCCCTCGACCACCGGGCCGGCTTCGTCCTCACCTTCGTCGACGGCATGTCGTCGCTGGACGACATCCTCGACGCCAGCGGTCTGCCCCGCCTGGAGGCCCTGCGTCTGCTGCGGGATCTGGTGCGCGCCGGGGTCGTCACGCTCGGGTGATGTAACGGATCCGCCGCCCGGCGGACTGCGGGGCCGGAGGAATCCCATGACCGGTCTCGCCAGCAACCCCGCCTTCGTCGCCTACGCGGCGGCGCTCATCGTCCTGTCGCTCAACCTGCTCGCCCTGTGGGGCTACAGCGGCGCCGTCCGCGGCCGCACCCGCACCACGCCCAACACCGAGGACGCATCGACCATCGCCAGGGGGGCGACCCTGGTCGAGGTGGACCCGCCCGAGGTCGCGCGCGTGCTGCGTGCCCACCGCAACGCCATCGCCAACATCGTCCCCTTCGCCCTGCTCGGGCTAGTCTACGTCCTGGCCGGCGGCTCGCCGCTCATCGCCGAGATCGTGTTCGGCGCCTTCGTGGTGGCCCGCCTGGCGCACTCGATAGCCTACCTAGGCGGCAAGCAGCCCTGGCGCTCGCTGTCGTTCGGGGCCGGTGCCCTGGCCACGCTCGTCCTGGTGGGTTTCCTCGTACGGACGCTCGTTGCGGCCGCTTGAGGTGACCGGCGGGACCGCTATGCTCGCGCGGTGAACGACGGCGCCGCCGCCCCTCTCCCGCCGCCCGACGGCGACGCAGAGGTCGTCCGCCGCCTGCGGGCGGGCGACGAGGCGTGCTTCCGCCAGCTGGTGCGGGAGCATCACCGCGCGCTCTTGCGCGTGGCGCTGGCGTTCGTCGAGTCCGAGGCGGCCGCCGAGGAGATCGTGCAGGACGCCTGGCTGGGCGTGGTCTCCGGCATCGACGCCTTCGAGGGGCGCTCCAGCCTGCGCACCTGGATCGGCCGCATCCTGGTCAACCGCGCGCGCACCCGAGGCGTGCGCGACAAGCGCAGCGTCCCCTTCTCGTCCCTGTCCGACGACGAGAGCGCCCCGGTCGAGCCCGATCGCTTCACCAAGGGTGGTTTCTGGTCCGCGCCCCCGTCGCGCTGGGACGCCTCGCCGGAGTCGCTCGTGCTGCGCAAGGAGGCGCGCGAGCACATCGAGCGCGAGCTGACCACGCTGCCTCCGGCCCAGCGCACGGTGGTCACGCTGCGCGACCTCGAGGGCTGGAGCTCCGAGGAGGTGTGTAACGTTCTCGACGTCAGCGAGACCAATCAGCGCGTCCTGCTGCACCGCGGGCGCACCCGGCTGCGCGCCGCCCTCGAGCGCTATCATGCCGGGAAGGGCGTTTAGATGTTCTCGTGCCGTGACGCCACCCACCTGATGACCGAGGAGCGCGAGGGCACCCTCTCGGGCGTGACCAAGGCGAGGTACCGGCTTCACATGCTGCTCTGCCCCCACTGCAAGGTCTACCGGCGGCAGCTCGACCAGGCGGTGGAGCTCCTGAAGGAAATCCCGCGCGACGAGGCGCCGGTACCGCCCGAGGTCGAGGACAGGCTGGTCGAGGCGTTCCGGAAGCGAGGCTAGGAGCTGTCCCTCGTTGCCGGCGAGTCACGCGCCGGCGCCGCATGAGCCAGGGGCAGTCAGAATGGACTCCGGTCGCATCGTCGGGTGTCCAGGGACAGGCGCGTGTCCGTCCGGGACACGCAGGGCTCCCGTCGCGAGCGCGCATTCGCCACCTGCGGGCGCCCGCGAGCCGGTGACCCCTCCGGCGGGACCGCGCCACCATGTAAGAAGGGGGGGATCGTTGCCATGCTCAGGATCAGGCCGTTTTTGTCGTGGCGGCCGCGGCGCGGAAGGGGGCCCCGGCGACCGGTGGAGAGTGAGTCATCCCGGGCACGTCGGGCTGGCCGCCCGTGCCGCGTACCCACTGCGCGCACGCGCGGACCTCGGCACGCGCAATGCTCATCGGGCGTCGTCATGAACGCGATCGCCTTCGGCACCAAGCGGGCCTTCCACGGCTTCCTGCGCATCACGCGCAAGGCGCTGCAGTCGATAGGCCTGACCGCCGCTCGCTTCGACATGATGTGCGCCCTGCTGGACGACCCGCGCCAGCGG
>DATBQU010000128.1:0-30415 GCA_036560665.1 Polyangiaceae bacterium | reverse complement strand
GTACGCAGCGTATGCGCATCGTCCGAGCGCTCGCCGTCCTCGTTTTCGCGTGCATTCCTCCCCTCGCGGGTTGCGGCGCGAGTCAGGACGATGCGGCGTGCCGCACGATCGCGATCGCGCGCTCCTCTACTACCGGCGCGGATGCAGCGCGGAGAGCTATCCGCCCGCATGCAGCGCGGCGCAGCGGCTGGGCGGCTGACGGCGACGGTGGTCCCCATGCGTCGCCCGGACTAGGGTGCTCGCCCGAGCGCCGCGATGGTCCGCCTCGTCTACTCGAACCGCACGGAAGAGCTGCTGGCGGAGCTGGCGGCGCGCGTGCGGGCGCAGCAGGCGCGGGACGGGGCGCTGGTGCCGGTGCGCGTCGTCGTGCCCAACGCGAGCGTCGAGGCGTTCGTGCACCTGGGGGTGGCGCGGGAGCAGGGGATCGCCGCGAACCTCGACGCGTCGCTGCTGACGCGCTTCGCCGGGGAGATGGCGGCGCCGCCGGGCGCGCGCGTGGCCGACGCCGAGGCGCTGGAGTCGATGCTCCTCGCGTTGCTGCTCGACGAGGGGCTGGTGGCGGAGCGCGAGCTCGCGCCGGTGCGCGCCTGGCTCGCCGCCGGGGGAGACGAGCGGGCCGACGCCGCCGACGTGCGGCGGGTGCAGCTGGCGTCGCGCATGGGTCGCGTCTTCGAGGAGTACACGTACTCGCGCGGCGACATGCTGGCGGCGTGGGGGCGCGGCGCCACCGGGGAGGCGCACGCCGAGACCGAGCTGTGGCAGCGCCGGCTGTGGCTGGCGATGTTCGGCGAGCGGGGGCTCGCCGCGACGCGCACGCCGCGCGTGGTGCCGCTGCACGAGGCGGTGTCGGCGCTCGCGCCGCGCGCGGAGTCGGTGCCGCGGGCGGTGCACGTCTTCGGCTTCGCGCACGTGGCGCGCACCTTCCACGAGCTCCTCGAGCGCCTCGGGCGGGCCACGGAGGTCGTGGTGTACGCGCTCAGCCCGTGCGAGGGGTTCTGGGAGGACGTCGACCGGCGCGACCCGGCTCCGCTGCACCTGTGGAGCCGTCCGGGCCGCGAGCACGTGCGCGCGCTCAACGCCATCGCCGGCTTCGACCACGACGATCGCTTCGTCGATCCGCTCGACCACGGGCCGCGCACGCTGCTGCGCCAGCTCCAGAGCGACGTCCTGCGGCGCGAGCCGGCGCGCGAGCAGCCCGATCCGCGCGCGCCCTTCGCGCAGGACGCGAGCCTGGTCGTGCTCGAGCACGCCAGCGTCCGGCGCGAGTGCGAGGCGGTGGCGAGCGCGATCTGGGAGCTGATGCGCCGGGACGAGTCGCTGCGCTTCGACGACGTGGCCGTCCTCGTGCCTCCGGGCGAGGCGGCGGCGTACGCGGCGCACCTGCCCGCCGTCTTCCGCGAGGCGCACGACGTGCCGTACCAGGTGGTGGGTCTGCCCGCCGCCCACCCGAGCCGCGTGGGGGAGGCCATCGAGCTCCTCCTGGCGCTGCCGCTGGGGCGCTTCGCCCGCTCCGAGCTGCTGCGCCTGGCGGTGCACCCGGCGGTCGTCGCGTCCCTCGACGACGTGGATCCCGAGCGCTGGCTGGCCTGGTGCGAGGCCCTCGGCGTCGTCCACGGCGCCGATCGCGCGGACCACGAGGGGACGTACGTCGACCGCGACATCCTCAACTGGGACCAGGGGCTGCGGCGGCTCGCCCTCGGGGTCTTCATGGCCGGGGACGCGAGCGGCGAGGGCGCGCCCTTCCGCATGGGCGCCGACGCGTACGTCCCCCACGAGGTCGCGGGCTCGGACGTCCACGAGGCGGCGTCGTTCGGCGTCCTGCTGCGCTCGCTCATCGCCGACGCGAGGTTCGCGCGCCACCGCACGATGACGACGCGCGACTGGTCGTCGTTCCTGCGGACGCTGGTGGAGACGTACGTCGCGCCCTCGAGCGACGCCGAGGCCGACGATCTCGCGCGCGCCTTGCGACGCCTCCACACCATCGGCGACGTCGATCTGGGGGATCGCGTGGTCGGCTACCGGGTGGCGTGCGAGCTCGCGCGCGCGCGGCTGGCCGGAGGCAGCGCGGGCCGGGGCGGCGAGGGCGTGGTCGTCTCCACCCTGGCGTCGATCCGGCCGCTTCCGTTTCGCGTCGTCTTTGCCTGCGGGATGGGCGAGGGGCGCTTCCCGTCGCCCGACGCCGAGGACCCGCTCGATCTGCGCTGGGCACGGCGGCGCGAGGGGGACGTCACGGCGCGCGAGCGCGACAAGTACGCGTTCCTGGAGGTGCTCCTCGGGGCGCGCGATCGCCTGGTGCTCTCGTACGTGTCGCGCGATCCCCTGACCGGCGACGCGCTGGCGCCGTCCTCGGTGGTGCAGGAGCTGCTGCACTCCGTCGAGCGCGGCTACGTCGGCGAGGGGGGCCTGCTGCGCCTGCGCCACCCGCTGCGGCGCTGGGACCCGCGCTACTTCCCGGACCTCCTCGGCGCGGAGGCGACGCCGCTGGGCACCATGGCCCTGCCCGAGGCGAACGCCGAGGCACGTACGCTGGCGCTGCGCCGGAGCCTGGCCTTGCACGGGGAGCGCGTCGACGCGCACGTGGTCCTCACGCGCGCAGAGCAGGGCGACCCGGCGTGGCAGGCGCTCGCCCGTCACCTGCGGCTCGAGCGCCTTCCGCCCGCGCCGGCGCCGTCCGATGCGCGGCTGGTGGTGCCGATGCACGCCCTGGTGAAGTTCCTCGAGTTCCCGCTGCAGGGCTGGGCGCGCTTCCGCCTCGGCCTCGACGAGATCGAGGACGACGACGTGCTCGCGCGCGAGAGCGAGCCGTTCGAGACCGACCGTCGCGAGGAGACGCTGCTGCTGCGTGAGGTGCTGCTGGGGGCGGCGGCGCAGGGCAAGCCGCTGGCCGAGGCGTACGACGAGCTGGTCCGCGGCCGGGAGCTGCGCGGCGTCGGGCCGTCGGGCGTCTTCGCGCGAGGCGAGCGGGGCGATCACCTCCAGGCGCTGGAGAGCTGGCGGTCCGCGCTCGAGGGCTACCAGGTGCCCTTCGACGCCATCCAGGTGCATCGCTTCGGTCGGGCCGGCGAGCACACGCGCGCCGATCAGGTCCACGAGCCGCTGGTGGTCGAGGTCGACGTCGAGGACGCGGCGGGGGTGACGCGCATCGTGCGCGCCGAGATCGGCGGGCGCACGCTCCCGGTCGGCGCGGGGGCGTCGATCACCCTCGCCAAGCGCGCCCGGGACACCGCCCGGGACGACTGGGGGCGCGCGGGGCGGAAGCGGGCGATCCTGCGCGCGTTCGTCGACTACGCCGTCCTCACCGCGTCGGGGGAGGGCGCCGGCGACGAGCACGCGTCGATCGCGATCGTCGCCACCGTCGAGGACACGATGAAGGAGCGCGACGCGTTCGCGCCCCTCACGCCGGACGAGGCGAAGGGCTGGCTGCGCGGCGTGGTGCGCGAGCTGCTCGGCGGGCCTCACGACTACTTTCTCCCTTGCGAGGCGGTGTTCGTGCACCAGGCACGCGACCCGTCGGCGCCCATCGGTCCGGTTCTCCAGGAGGCGCGCGACAAGATGAGCGGCGGCGACGGGCCGCCCGCGCTGCGCTCGGCCTACGGGCCCGTCCCGCGCCCGCAGGAGTTCCCCGTCCCGGAGGAGGATCGCGCCCGGGCCATGGTCGCCGCCCGGTTCGGCCTCGTCTTCCGGCGCCCGCAGGAGAAGCCGTGAGCCCGCGCCGCGTCGCGCGCCCGGCGGTGCTCCGTCACGTGCCGCTCGACAGGCACGCGCTGCTCGAGGCGTCGGCGGGGACGGGCAAGACCTTCACGCTGGAGCACCTGGTGGTGGAGCTCGTCCTTTCCGGCGAGGTGACGCTCGATCAGGTGCTGGTGGTGACCTTCACCGAGAAGGCGACCAACGAGCTGCGGGTGCGCGTGCGCGCCAAGCTCGAGGAGCTGCACGCGGGCCGCGGCGAGCCCCCCACCGACGCGCAGGTCCGCGACGGCGACTTCTGGACCATCGACGACGCCGCGCGCAAGCGGCTGGGGCTGGCGCTGCACGCCTTCGACGGGGCGACCATCGCCACCATCCACGCCTTCTGCCAGCGCGTGCTGCGCGAGAACGCCTTCGCCAGCGGGCGTCTCTTCGAGGAGCAGCAGGTGGACGGGCGCGACTCCTTCGGGCGCGCGATGCGCGAGGCGATGCGGCGCGAGGTGGCGCGCGACCCGGCGCGGGCGCAGTGGCTGGAGGCGGGGCTGCGCGCGGGGTGGTCGATCGAGCGCATCGAGGAGCTCCTGTGGCGGTGCGTCCAGCTTCGCGGTGAGCTGCGCCCGGAGTTCGATCACGAGGCCCTGCAGCGGGCGCTGGCGGCGTTCCCGGTCGAGGAGGCGCGGCGGCTCGAGAACCCCGACGTGCTGCGCAGCTGGGGCATGAAGCTCCAGACGGCGCGCTCGGTCTGCAGCCGGATCTACACCCTGGCGCTCATGGTCGAGACCGCGCGCGAAGAGGGGAGCGCGCCGGCCTACGTGCTCGCCGCCGCGAAGGAGCCCGAGATCTTCTCCTTCCTCGCCGAGAGGCTGCCCCCCTACGCCGATCGCCCCGAGCCGGCCGGTCGTCTCTGCGCGGCGGCGCTCGAGCTGGCGCGTCACACGCCGTCTCTGCCCGGCGCCCTGGCCCGCACCATCCTGGGCCCGGTGCGCCACGAGCTGGCCCGCCGCAAGCGAGAGGCCGGTCAGTACGACTTCGACGACATGCTCTCGCTCGTCAACGACGCGCTGCACGGGCCGCGCGGCGACGCCCTGGTGGCCGCGATGCGCGAGCGGTGGCGCTACGCGCTCATCGACGAGTTCCAGGACACCGACGAGACGCAGTGGTCGATCTTCCGTCGCGCCTTCTTCGAGGAGCGCGGTCAGGGCAAGAGCGTGGTGTACCTGGTGGGCGATCCCAAGCAATCCATCTACCGCTTCCGTGGCGCCGACGTGGACACCTACCTCGGCGCCCGCGAAGACGTCGTACGGGCCGGCGGGGCGCGCGTCGCGCTCGACCGCAACTTCCGCGCGACCGCGGCGCTGGTCGACGCCACGAACGCCGTCTTCGACCAGCAGGCGCCGGAGCCGTTCTTCACGGGCGCCATCGCCTACACCCCGGTCGCGTGCGGGAGGCCGGAGCGTGCCCTGGTCGACGCCGACGGGCGGGCGGTCGCCCCGGTCCACGCCTTCCGCTACGAGCGCGAGATCCCGCTGGCGTCCCTGGCTGCCCTCGTCGCCCGGGAGATCCGCGCGATCACCGATCCCGCGCGCCCCTGGCGCCTGGACGGCCAGCCCCTCGCGAGCGAGCACGTCTTCGTGCTCACGCGCTCCAAGGGGGAGGGGCGCATCGTCGGCGCCGCGCTGCGCGCCGCGGGGGTGCCGCACGCGTTCTACAAGGAAGAGGGGCTCTTCCAGACCGACGAGGCGCGGGAGGTGCGCGCGCTCCTCGTCGCCGTCGACGATCCGGGCGACCGCGGGCGACGGCTGGCGGCGTGGCTCACGCCCTTCTTCGGGCTGCCGCTCCACGACGTCGAGCGCGCACGGGAGCTGCCGGCGTCGCACCCCTACGTCGCCCGGCTGCAGGCGTGGAAGGTGCTCGCCGACGCGCGGGACTTCGAGCGCCTCTTCGAGAGCATCGTCCGCGACTCGGGGGTGCTGCGGCGGGAGATCTTCTTCGCCTCGGGCGAGCGCGAGCTCACCAACTACCTGCACGTGTTCGAGCTGCTCCTCGAGCACGCGCGGCGGACGCACGCCACGCTGCGAGATCTCATGCACGCCCTCTCGGGCCTGATCGACCAGACGCGCATGCCGCTGGAGATGGAGGGCAACGTGCAGCGGCTGGAGAGCGAGCGCCGCGCGGTGCAGATCATGACCATCCACAAGGCCAAGGGGCTCGAGGCCCCCGTCGTCTTCGTGATCGGAGGGCACACCCGCGGACCCGGCGCGGAGGCGCACGTCTTCCACGAGGGCGGGCGGCGCCTGGCGTGGGTGGGCGGTCTCACCGAGGGGGTCAAGGCGCAGGTGCGGCAGGAAGAGCGCGAGGAAGACCAGCGGCTCATGTACGTGGCGCTGACGCGCGCGAAGGGCCGTCTGTACCTGCCGCTGCTGACGCGCGAGCGCAGCCCGATGCGCGGGCCGTACCGCGTCGTGAACCGGCGCCTGGCAGAGCTGGCCACCGCGGGCCACCCCTCGCTGTCGGTGGAGGACGCGCCGCACGCCGTGCTGACGCCCATCCCCACCGCGCGCGACGCGCAGGGCGACTCCTGGCAGCCGCCGGGCGCGCTCCTCGGCCACGAGGACGCCACCGCCGAATACGGCGCGCTCCGCGAGCGCCACGCCGGGGCCATCGTGACGTCGTACACGCGGATGCGAGCGCAGTCGGGGGCGCGCTCGGCATGGACCGAGGAGCGGGAAGAGCGGCGCGCCCGGAAGGGAAGCGAGGCGATCGACGAGGCGCCGGCGACCACGCTGCGGTCCGCCCGCGCTTCCGGGGTCTTCGTCCACGAGGTGCTCGAGCGCGTCCCGATGGAGTCCTTCGCCGCGGGGACGCTCGACGCATGGCGCGCACGCCCGGACGTCCGCGCGCTGCTCGAGGAGGCGCTCGCCACCCACCGCGTCGATCCGGCGCAGCGCGAGCACGCCGAGCGCCTGGTGTGGGGCGCCTACACCACCCCGGTGGAGCTGCCCGGAGGCCGGCGCATGGGCCGCTTCGCCGAGGCGGCGCGGGTCGTGCGCGAGATGGAGTTCGTCTTCCCCGTCCCCGAGGCGCGCGCCTACGTACGCGGCTCGCTCGATCTCGCCCTGGAGCACGAGGGGCTCACCTACTTCGTGGACTGGAAGACCGACTCCCTGTCCTCCTACGAGGCTCCCGCGCTCGGCCGCCACACCCACGCACACTACGAGGATCAGGTGCAGCTCTACGCCCTCGCCGTCATCAAGCTCCTGGGCGTGACCACGCGCGAGGGGTACGACGCGCGGTTCGGCGGTCTGCTCTACTGCTTCCTGCGCGGATTCGACGAGCGCGGCCGCGGCCTCTGGTCCACGCGGCCGACGTGGGACGACGTGCGTTCGTGGGAGGCTGCGCTGCGGGCGCGCCGGCGCTGGGGGAGAGGCTCGTGACCGCGCTGACTCCGCTCGGGACCGCACGCGAGCACTTCCTGCGCGAGCTCGGGCTACCGCGCGAGCACGAGCACGAGGCGCCGCTCCACACCGCGGAGCCCGACGCCCTGGAGCCGGCGTACGTCGGCTGGGAGATCGCGCGCTGCGCTCGGGGGCTCGACCCCGAGGCGCGAACCTCGCTCGCGGTGCTCGCCGCCGCATGCGTGGCGTCGATGCGGGCCGGGAGCACGCGCCTGCCGCTCGATGACCGTCTCGACCAGGCGCTCGAGGTCGTCGGCGCGAAGGCCGCGATCGCCGGGGTGCGGGCGCTGCTGGCTCGCGCGCGCGCGGCGCTCCCCTCGGATCCGGTCGTCACCGTGGTCGGGCGCGCCGGTGAGCGCGCGCCGCTCGTCATCGACGGCGAGTGGCTCTACGCCGAGCGTATGCGCAGGGCCGAGGAGCGGTTCTGCGCCAGGGTGCGCGAGCGCCTCGCCAGGCCACGCGCCCAGGACGCCCGCTCGCTGGGCCGCGTGCTCAAGGCGGTCTCGGAGGGGCCTCCGCCGCTCACCGCCGAGCAGAAGCGAGCCGTGCGCGAGGCGCTCTCGGCTTCCTTCGCGCTCGTCACGGGAGGGCCGGGGACGGGCAAGACCTCGATCGTCGTCGCCGTCCTGCGCGCGCTCGCCTGGACGGGGCTGCCCATGGAGAGCGTGGCCATCGCCGCGCCGACCGGGAAGGCCGCGCAGCGGCTGCAGGAGGCCATCGCGAGCGGTCTCGCCGCGGCCCCGCGCGACATCGCCGAGGCCGGGCTGCGCGCCATCGCCCCCGCGCCTCAGACGCTGCACCGGCTGCTCGGGTGGTCGCCGTCGAGCGGGCGATTTGCGCGGCACGAGAACGATCCGTTGCCGCAGCGGGTGGTCATCGTCGACGAGGCGTCGATGATCGATCTGGCGATGATGGACCGGCTCCTCCGCGCGCTCCGCGAGGACGCGCGGCTGGTGCTCCTCGGGGACGCCGACCAGCTCCCGTCGGTGGACGCGGGGGCGGTGTTCCGCGATCTGTGCGTCGGGCTGGGCGCCGTCCGGCTGACGGAGAACCTGCGCGTGGCGCGCGACGCCGGCGCTCGACGCATCGTGGCGGCGGCGCAGGCCGTGAACGCGGGGACGCTCGACGCGGACTTCACCGAGGCCGTGGCGAAGCGCTCGTCGGTGCAGGAGCTCACGCTCGGCGGCGTGGAGCACCTGGACGCGCCCTGGGCCGAGGTCGGCGACGCGCTGCTCGACCGCTGGTGGGCCGCGCGCGTGGCCGCGCTCGACGACTTCGCCGGGCGCATGTCGCGCACCTTCCGCCTGCGGCCCGACGGCTTCGACCACGAGGAGCGCGTCGAGCTCCGCGCGCTCTTCGAGCACCACGCCCGCGCCCGCATCCTCTGCGCGACGCGCCTGCGAGGCTTCGCCGCGGGAGCCGACGCCATCAACGACCTGCTGCTCTCGCGCCTCCGCGGCGGCAGCTCCCGCCCTCGCCGGCGGCTGGGGGGAGAGCTCGCGCCGGGAGCGCCGGTGATGGTCCAGCGGAACGACTACGAGCGCCACTTGTTCAACGGAGACCAGGGTCTGGTCGTGCGCGTGGACGCCGGCGCCGGCCCGGAGCTCGCTGCCGTGTTCCCCCGCGGTGAGGCCTTCGAGGCGTTCCCTCTCGACGCTCTGGCCGATCTCGCGCCCGCCTTCGCGATGACCGTCCACAAGGCGCAGGGCTCGGAGTTCGACCACGTCGCGCTGGTGCTGCCGGAGTCCGACATGCCCCTGCTCACCCGCGAGCTGATCTACACGGCCATGACGCGCGCCCGCCGGACGGTCCTCCTCGTCGGGGAGCGCGACCTGCTCGCGCGTGCGGTGTCCCGCGGGATCGCGCGCCACAGCGGCGTGGCCGAAAGGCTCGCAGGAACGAGGAAGTAGGCCAGCCTCTGCCTCGTATGCTAAACATACGAGCAGGAGGGCGGGATGGAACAGGCGGCACGAACGTTGGGGGCGGTTCAGCCGCTCGAGGCAGTCCGGAGCCGCGGCGCGCCCGCGCCCGCGCCGGCGATGCTCCTCACGCTCGGGGTGACCGACGCGGACGTGGTCGCCGAGCTGCGGCGGCGAGTCGAGGGGGACGACCGCGAAGCCTACGCGCTGGCGGCGCTGCGGGTCGGTGTTCTCGCGCTGCGCGCCGCGAGCGGGCAGATCGACGCCGGCTCCATCCGCGAGGCCGGGCAAGTGCTGGTGGGGGAGGTGCGCGAGCTCTTGACCACTCGCGCCACGGAGATGACCGAGCGGCTCGGCGCGACGCTCACCCAGTACCTCGACCCACAGAGCGGCGTGCTGCCGCAGCGGCTTCAGGCGCTCCTCCGGAAGGACGGTGAGCTCGAGCGGGTCCTGCGCGCGCACGTGGGGGCGGACGACTCGCTGCTTGCCCGCTCCCTGGCGACCCATCTGGGCGAGGGGAGCCCCCTCTTCAAGCTGCTGTCGCCTACCGAGACCACCGGCCTGAGCGCGCAGCTGGCAAAGACCATCGAGGACGCGCTGGCCGAGCAGCGAAAGCACATCCTGCGCGAGTTCTCTCTCGATCAGAAGGACTCGGCGCTGTCGCGGCTCGTCGCCGAGTTCTCCCTCGACGACGACGCATCCGCCTTGAGCCGTCTCTCGAAGATGCTCGTCGCCACCAGCGAGAGGATCGGCAAGGACCTCACGCTCGACGACGACGGATCGGCGCTCTCGCGGATGAAGCGCGAGCTGGTCGGGACCATCGAGCAGCTCGTGAAGGGCAACGTCGAGTTCCAGCTGCAGGTGCGTGAGGCGCTGGCGAGGCTCGACACGAGGAAGAAAGAGGAGGCTCGCACCACCCGTCACGGCGTCGACTTCGAGGAGCGCCTCGGGGCCCTGCTGGCCGAGGAGGCGCAGCGGCTGGGCGATCTGCACGAGGCGACCGGGGAGACGACCGGCGCCATCAAGCAGTGCAAGAAGGGCGACCACGTCATCGAGCTCGGATCGGAGTCGGCGGCGGCGCATGCCCGCATCGTGTGGGAGGCCAAGGAGAAGCAGGCCTACACCCTCCGCGCGGCGCTGGAGGAGATCGACGAGGCCCGCCGCAACCGCCAGGCGCAGGTGGGCGTCTTCGTCTTCTCGCGGAAGACGGCGCCCGAGGGGCTCGAGACTCTCCAGCGGCACGGCAGCGACATCGTCGTGGTGTGGGACGCCGACGACGCGGCGAGCGATCTGGTGGTGCGGGCGGCCTACAGCCTCGCGCGGGCGCTCGGAGTGCGCGAGCGGCGGACCGACCGGGAGTCCCAGGCGGCCATCGCCGAGATCGAGCGCGCCGCGCGCGGGGTCGAGCGACAGATCGGCTACCTCGACGACGTGCGCCGGTGGGCCGAGACGGTGAAGGGGCACGGCGAGAAGATCGCGGAGCGCTCCTCGCGGATGGCCGACGAGCTGCGGCGCGACGTCGAACGCCTCGACAAACAGGTCGCGTCGATGCGTACGGTCAGCACGCTCTGAGGTTCAGTGCGCCCCGGCTGTGTCGCAAGGCCGGAGCGCGGCCGCGACCTCGGCGTCCGCCGACGATCCGAGCCACGGGGCGAGCGCCGCCCGCGCCTTGTCGCAGTCGCCCCGGTTGCTCGCCGCGCGCGCCACCAGGATGGAGGCTTCCCTGCGATGGAACGAGCGAGGGAACGTCCCCAGGTGCCGCTCGGCGACGACCGCGGCGGCGTCCTGCCGGCCCGCGCGAGCGAGGGCGACCGCCTCGAGGAACGAGGCGTCCTCGGCCTGCGGTGCGCGCGGGTGAGCAACGGCGAACTCGTGGAACGCTCGCGCCGCCTCGTCGTTACGCCCGCTCCCGAGCTCCTGCATGGCGGTCGCGTACGCCGCGGCCCCGTCGTCGATGTCGTGCCCCGTCGCAGAGGGAGCAGGCCCTGCGCTCGGGGCGGGGTCCCTCGGCGGCGCGACCGCCGGCGGTAGCGCGGGGGGGGGCCACGTCTCGCCCGGGCCGAGCCTGGATGCTGGACGTTCGCGGAGCGAGAGCTCGACCAGGCCCTCGTCGACGTGCACCCGCCTCGTCACCCCGTCCTCCACCGTCACCTGGAACGTCGTCCCTCGCACTTCGAGGGTGCCGTCGGGGAGCTCCACGAGGAAGCGCTCGCCCACGAGCTGCGGCCGGACGTGCAGGGCGATCGCCCCGTCGTCGAGGCGTACTCGCTCCGTCTGCCCCTCGCGCGTCTGGGTCCACCTGGAGCCCGTGGAGGCGATGACCGATCCCGCGAAAGGCTCGCGCGCCGGTCCGAGAACGGCGGGCGACGTGGACGCCGTCGCCACCACCGGCGCGACGGAAGCGCCGCGATGCGCTGCCAGCATCCACCCGCCGGCGCAGACCGCAGCGATCGCCGTCGCGACGGCGAGGCGTGGCCAGACGGAAGGCGACGCCGGAACGACGCCGGTCGCCACGTCGCGCAGCACCCGCGTTCTCAGTCGACGGAGCGCCAGCTCGCTCGGTGGGTCGCGCGGAAGGGCGCGCGCGAGCCGGCACAGGCGCTCGTCCCGCGCCACGCGCTCGGCGCAGATCGCGCACGTGCGCCGGTGCCGCTCGAACGACTCGGCGTCCTTCGATCCCAGGCGGCCTTCGCGGAGAGCATCGATCTCCCAGGCGCGATCGCACTCGTCTTGCATCACGGCACCCCTCCCCGCTCCATCGCTTCCTGCAGCTCGCGCCGCGCGTGGAAGAGCCTGGTCCGCGCCGTCGCGGCGGGGATCTCCAGGGCACGGGCAGCGTCCTCGGCGGTGAGCCCCTCGAGCTCGACCAGCACGAAGACCGCGCGTTTCTTCTCGGTCAGCGCGGCCAGGGCGCGCTCGAGCACGGCGAGCTCCTCGCTGTCAGCGGCGCGCCGCTCGGGATCGCCGGTCGCACGGCCGCTCAGCGTCCCGGCGAACGCGCCGAGCATGCGGCGGAAGCGCCCGACGCCGCGCCGGTGTCGCATGGCGACGCGCACGGCGATGCCGCACAGCCACCCGCGGCAGCTCGCGCGGCCGTCGTACGACGACGCGATCTGCGGCAGCTTGAGGAACATGGTGTGCACGACGTCCTCGACGTCCGCGCCGTCGTCGAGCGTGCGGCGCACGGCCCGCCACACGTCGCGCGCGTAGCGATCGTAGAGCTCGCCCAGGGCGCCCAGATCGCCTGCGGCGACGTCGCGCAGCAGGTCCGCGTCGCCGGGCTCCCGCGCCGAGGACGGACGCGCGCGAGGAGAGCTCATAGCAGCTCCGTCGAGGCGCCGATGCGCAGCCCGGTGGTCCATACCGGAAAGGGCACCGCGTCCGGAAGCGGATCGACGTGAACGGAGCTCGTCAGCAGACCGGGGGCGAGGTCGCTGTCCAGGGTCAGCGTCAACCGCCAGGCCCGGGCGAGCGGAAGCGCCAGGCGCACGGAAGCGCCGATGCGAAACTCGACGTCGCTCGCCACGACATCGTGGGTGCGCCCGCTCGCATCGGTGATGTCGTCCTCGAGACGCATCGCGACCAGGGAAGGCGCCACCGCGACGTCGAGCGCGCTCGTGCCGAGGGGCACGTGCCGTCCGACTCCGAGCCCGACGTCGATCTCCTGGTACGCGTCCTCATCCGTGCCCCGGCTCAGGCCGAACGGTGCGTCACGGAACGTCGCCATGAGCAGCCAGTTGCCGAGCAGCAGATCGAACCGCGCCTCGACGTCGGCCATGGTGATCGACGCCGGCTCCCCCACGCGACCGCCTCCTGAGAGACCCAGCCACGCCGAGACGGTGCGCGGGCTCGTCACCACGATCGCGGGCGCGCTTGCCCGTGGGGCCGGCGGAGCCTGCGCAGGGGCGGGCGTCGTGGGAGGCGCCGCCGGGGTGACCGGGGCGGTCGTCACGGCAGGCGTGGCGGCGGGCGGCACCGGAGGGGGCACTGCGTCCGCGGGCGCTTCCGGGATGGTCACGACCAGCCCCAGCGCGGTCGACACCAGCGCGTCCGGTTGGTGCACCGTTCGCGCCGCGCGCCGTCCGTCGCTCGCCCGCGCGACCACCTGCACTCCGGCGGGGAGGGGGTCCACCGACAGCGTCACCCTCCGGCAGTCGGCGGAAGGCAGCCGTGCAAGCTCGCGCTCGAGCTCGCGGACAGCTTCGGCCCAGGCCGGCGGGAGCTCCGCGGAGGCCTCCACGCGCGCACACGGCTCGCCAGCCACGGCCCACCGCGCTCCTCCGAACGCGACCGCGAGCGTCGCCGCGCCACCGAACGCCATCCTCGCCAACGCGGCTCCTTTCCCCCTGCCGGGGGTCCTCGCCTTCCTTCTCCGATCCATGGCGGTACGTTCATCGGGACGGCGCAGGGACGTTTCGTGGGTTCCGGCGCAGGGATTCGAACCCCGATAAGCGGTACCAAAAACCGCTGTCCTGCCATTAGACGACGCCGGAGAGCCGCGCGCCTTTCAGCCCTTGGCCCGTGCGCGCCTCGCCCGCCAGCCTACGAAATCGCGCTGCAAACGCAACCCGCCGGCGGGGGGAACTTCGGAGGACGCGCGGGGTCAGGCTCGACCATGGCGGGAGGCGCGCGACGCGCGCGACGCTCGCGGGGCGGCGCGCACGGGGATCTCTTTGCGCCCGCCGACTGGGATCGGGCACGATGGGACGGCGTGCCGCTGCCCGATGACCCGGATGGCGCCCGGCCTCCGGGGGAGGACGAGGCGCGACTCATCGAGCGGCTCGTGGCTCGCGACGAGCGAGCGTTCAACGCGCTGGTTCGCGCCTACGAGCGCCGCGTCTTCGCCCTCGTGCTGCGGATGATCGGCAACCGCGCGGAGGCGGAAGACCTGGCTCAAGAGGTCTTCGTCCAGGTCTTCAAGGCCATCGGCTCGTTCCGCGGCGAGGCGAAGCTCTCGACCTGGATCTACCGGATCGCCATCAACCTCTGCAAAAACCGCAGCAAGTACCTCCGCGTACGACACTCGGGGGAGCAAGACGAGCTCGAGGCCGTGCAAGAGCGGGTGCCCCTCGGCGAAGCCCGTCGCGCAAACACGGCGCACATCGATCGGCCCGACGAGATGATGGCCGGCAAGCAGGTCGAGCGCATCGTCCAGCAGGCCATCCTCGAGCTGGAGCCGAGCTTCCGGGAGTGCCTGGTGCTGCGCGACGTCGAGGATCTGAGCTACGAAGAGATCGGGGCCATCACGGGCCTCCCCGAGGGAACCGTCAAGAGCCGCATCCACCGCGCCCGCGCGCAGCTCAAGGAGCTGGTGGAGCGCGCACTCGGAGAGAAGATCGAATGACCGAGCCGCACGAGACGAAGGACGACGAGCGCGAGGGCGAGGCGGTGCGCGACCTCGTCAAGCGCGCGCTGTCGACCGACGCCATCGCCAGGGACGCGCCCGACCTGCTCGGCGGAGTGCAGCGGCGCATCCGCCGGCGTTCGCGCGGCAAGTTCTTCGGCGACGGCTGGAGCACGGCGCAGACGCGCGTGGGCTACGTCCTCGTCGCCCTGGTCACCTTGCTGCTCGTGGCCGTCGCCTACTACGCCCTCGGCCCGATGGACGTCCGCTAACCCTGAACCCAGCGGGCGAGGACGACGGTGATGTTGTCCGGTCCGCCGTTCTCGTTGCCCTTGGCGATGAGCCGCGAGGCCGCCGTCTTCAGGTCGTTCGTCCCGTGGAGAATCTCCGCCATGTCCGGATCCGTCACCGGGCCGGAGAGCCCGTCGGAACAGAGCAGGTACACGTCGCCCGCGCGCGGCTGCTCGAGGCGCGTGTCGACCTTCACCGTGTCCTTCATCCCGAGCGCGCGCACGATGACGTTCTTGTGCGGGAAGTTGGCGATCTCCTCGGGCGTGAGGCGCTTCATCTTGATGTAGTCGTTGAGGAGCGAGTGGTCCTCGGTGAGCTGCTCCAGGCTGCCGTCGCGCATCCGGTAGACGCGCGAGTCGCCCACGTGCGCGATGTACACGCCGTCCTCGACGGCGAAGAGCGACACGATGGTCGTACCCATCCCACGCTGCCGCGGATCGCGCTGCGCGCTCTCGTAGATGCGCAGGTTCGCGAGCTTGATGCCCGTGATGAGCCGGTTCTCCTCGTAGCCCTTGGAGCGGTCCATCTTGTAGGGCCACGTCCGCTCCGGGTCGTTCGCCGTCGCCGCGAAGAACTCGCGCATGGCGTCGACCGCCATCTTGCTCGCGATCTCCCCCGAAGCGTGTCCCCCCATCCCGTCGGCCACGATGTAGAGGCCGCTCTCCTCCATGATCGAGAAATTGTCCTCGTTGTGCGTGCGCTTCATGCCGACGTTCGTCTCGCCGGCAACCTCGATGCGGAGAAGTCCTCCCACGACCGCGGATCGTCGCAAGGACGTGCGCACGGTGTCAACCGCGACGCGCGCGCAATCGCAGCGCTTTTCGCTTGCTTCCGCGCCGGACCTCAGCGCGCCTGGCCGAGCGCGACCGGGACCTCGCGGAACTTGTCGCCGCTGAAGACCAGGAGCTTCACCGTCTCGCCCGCCGCGTGCTTCGCGATTGCTTCCGACAGCCTGTCCGGTGTCTCGATGGGCTGGCCGTCGACCGCCACGATCACATCCGTGCTCGGCTTCAGGCCCGCCGTCTCGGCCGGGCTCTTGGGCGCGACGGCCACGATGCGCACGCCGTGGACGGCCCCTGCCGCCTCGGTCTCGCCCTGGATACCCAGGAACGGAGCGGGCGCCACCGCCGTCGGGGGCGTCTTCGAAAGGAACGAGCGGATCGACGCCACCGGGGCGCCGACCACCACCGGCGAGCACGCCGTCGCCATGGCCGCCGCCTGAGCTTGCCCGCTCCAGGCCGCCCACGGCGAGTCTCCCGCCGGCTGGGGAGCGCCCTTGCACGCGCGTACCAGCACGCCCACCACGCTCCCGGTCGAGTCCAGCAGCGGGGTTCCGGCGATGAGCGGCCCCTTCACGTTCACGTCGAGCATCTGGAGCAGCGGCACGCCGTCGCGGGCGTGCGCGTCGACACGCCCCTTCACTCCCGCCTCGGCGGGACCGAGATGCGCCCCCCGGACGGACGGCAGCATCGCCCGCAGCTCCGACCCCGACGGGTCGGCCTCGCTCGCGGTCAGCCCATCCGTCCACTTGCCGGCCTGCGGCACGAGGAGCGCCAGATCGGTGTCCTTGTCACTGTGACCGAGCTTGGCGTGAACGGTGGTTCCGTCCGCATAGCGAACTTCCGCGTTGTCGGCGCCGCCCAACCCTGACAGCGCGGTCAGGATCCGGCCGTCGCCCCCGAGGATGGTGCCGATCGCCATCGGCATGCCGTTGTGCTCGATGGCCACGACGCCCCGCCGGACGTGCTCGTAGAGCTGCTGGGGCGTGGGGAGCCCCGCCGGAGCCTCCTGGGCGCCAGGCCTCGCGGGGGCATTGGCTCCCGGCAGCGGCGGCAAGGCCCGGCCGGGCGGGGGCGGCGACGACTGCGCGAGGGCGGGCGCCGCGACCAGGGCCAAGGCGACGGAGGCGAAGAGCAGGTACGGGCGCTTCACGGCACTGAGCATAGCTCGGGAAGGGTGCAAGCGCCGATCCGTCGCGCGGGTGAGCCACCGCCGCGGGCGCGTGTGGTACAACCTGCCCGCCATGAGCGACCCGCACGTTTCCGCACCCGACGACGAGCCGAAGACGCCCATGTGGCTTCCGGCGCTGGGTGCGGCGCTCTTTCTCGCCGTCGGCCTCGCGTGGGCCGTCAGCCCCGCGTCGCCGCCCCCGCCGCCCGAGGCGGCGGCCTCCGCGGCTCCGGCGCCTCCTGCCCCGGCGCCCATCGCGAGCGCTGCGCCGTCCCCGGGCACCCTGCCCGCGGGCGCCCCGCAGAACCCCGAGGAGCTCCAGCGGCGCCTCAAGGAGATGCGCGACAAGCTCGGCGCCCAGGGCAACGGCGGGCGACCGTGACCGCTGCATCGCGCGGCGACTTGGGCTAGATCGCGACGCGCGATGGAGAAGCTGCGGGTCGGCGTCGTCGGCGCGTCCGGCTACTCGGGCGCCGTGGCGACGAGGCTCGTCGTGGCGCACCCGAGGCTGGCGCTCGCCTTCGCCACCAGCGACAAGCTCGCGGGCCAGGACGTCGCGGCGCAGCTCGGCACCCGCGCCGGCGAGGCCATCCGCTTCGTCTCGAACGCCGCCGCCCTCGAGCACGCGAGCGGCTGCGACGCGGTGCTCCTCGCCACGGCCGCCGACGTCTCGATGCGCCTCGCGCCCGCCTTCGCCGGGCAGGGAAAGCAGGTGGTCGACCTCTCGGGCGCGTTCCGCCTGGACGCCGCCGACTACCCTCGCTGGTACGGCTTCGAGCACGACGCGGCTCCGTGGCTCGAGCGCGCCCACTACGGCCTGCCCGAGCTCTTCGGCCCTCCCGGCCACGGTGCGCTCGTCGCCAATCCCGGCTGCTATCCCACCGCGGCGCTGCTCGCCCTCGCGCCGCTCGTCCGCGAGAGGCTGGTCGAGCCGGCGGGGATCATCGTCGACGCCAAGAGCGGCGTCACCGGCGCCGGCCGCCAGACCGGCGACCCCTACTCGTTCGTGGAGATCGACGGCGACCTCCGGGCCTACCGGCTCCTCGCGCACCAGCACACGCCCGAGATCGCGCGCGGCCTCCGCCGGTTCGACGCCGGCGCGGGGCTCACCTTCACCGCGCACCTTCTGCCCGTCGCCCGGGGCCTGCTCGCCACCTGCTACGCGCGCCCGCGCGCCGGCGCCGACGCGGAGCGAGTCCAGGCGTGCCTGGCCGACGCCTACGCGAACGCCGCCTTCGTCCGCGTGGTTGCGCCCGAGCAGGTCATGCTCAAGCGCGTCGTCGGCACCAACCTCGCGCAGGTGGGCGCCGCCGCCGACGGCGACGTCGTCGTCGTCCTGGCCGCCATCGACAACCTGCTCAAGGGAGCCGCCGGCCAGGCGGTGCAGAACCTCAACATGATGAACGGCTGGGACGAGACCCTGGGGCTCGAGGCCTTGCAGCGCGTGTCGCCGTGATGGAGGGCCCGACGTGAGAACGCCGCGAGGTTTCACCTATTCGGGGATCCACTGCGGCATCAAGGCCGCGCGCAAGGACATGGCCCTCGTCTTCAGCGACGCGCCCTGCGCCGCCGCCGGCTGCTTCACCGTCAACGCCTCGCGCGCCGCGCCGGTGCGTGACGCGGCCGCCCGCCTGCCCGCCGCGGGCGTGCGCGCCATCGTCGCCAACAGCGGCAACGCCAACGCGCTGGTCGGCCCCGAGGGCGAGCGCGACGTGCGCGCGGTCTGCGCCGCGGTGGCCGGCGCCCTCGACGTGGCGCCCGAGAGCATCCTGGCCGCGTCCACCGGCGTCATCGGCGTGCGCCTGCCGCTCCAGAAGCTCGTCGCCGCCGCGCCGCAGCTCGCCGCGTCGCGCGGCGGGGCCATCGAGCTCGCCGCTCAGGCGGTGATGACCACCGACACCCGCGTCAAGCTCGCCAGCCGCGCGCTCCGCGTCGGCGGCGTCGAGGCGTCCATCGCCGCGTTCGCCAAGGGCAGCGGGATGATCGCCCCCGAGCTCGCGACCATGCTCGCCTTCATCACCACCGACGTGGCCGTGACGCCGGCCGCGCTCCAGAGCGCGCTCGACCGCGCCATGCGCACCAGCTTCGAGATGATCACCGTCGACGGCGACATGAGCACCAACGACTCGGTCTTCGCGCTCGCCAACGGTCTGGCGGGCAACGCCGTCATCGAGGACGGCAGCCCCGAGCACGCCGCGCTGGCCGAGGCGCTGGAGAGCCTGTGCGTCGAGCTGGCCCGCCAGATCGCCGAGGACGGCGAGGGCGCCACCAAGCTGATCGAGGTGCGCATCGGCGGCGCGCCGGACGCGGCCATCGCGCGCGATCTGGCGCGGGCGGTCGCCGGCTCCAGCCTGGTCAAGGCCGCCATCTTCGGCGCCGATCCCAACTGGGGTCGCGTGCTGTCGGCCATCGGCGCCCGCGTGGGCTCCCGGAAATGGCCGGTGGACCCCACGCGCGCCACCGTCGCGGTCCAGGGCACCTGCGTCTACACGGGCGGCGCCCCGACGGGCGTCGACGCCGTCGCCCTGCGCGCGCGCATGCGCGAGCCGCACGTGAGCATCGACGTGCGCCTGGCCGAGGGCAGCGCCCAGGCCGTGGCCTGGGGGTGCGACCTGTCCTACGACTACGTGAAGATCAACGCCGACTACACCAGCCTCACCCACGCCTCGCCCGACGGGACCGTCGCGCGCGACGACCGCCTCACCAACTACAGCCCCGGCTTCAAGCGCGCGCTGCTGGTCGAGGCGCTCAGCTACATCGCCAGGTTCACCAACAAGCGCGCGGTGGTGAAGTACGGCGGCGCGGCCATGGTGAAGGACTCGCTCAAGGCGAGCTTCGCCAACGACATCAACCTCTTGCGCAGCGCGGGCCTGCTGCCCATCGTGGTGCACGGCGGCGGCCCCGAGATCACGCACACCATGGAGAAGCTCGGCCACGGCAAGAGCGAGTTCGTCGACGGCGTGCGCGTGACCGGCCGCGAGGACCTCAAGGTCGTGGAGATGGTGCTGAACGGCAAGATCAACAGCGAGCTCGTCTCGCTCCTCAACCAGTCGAGCGCGCACGCCGTGGGCGTGTCCGGCAAGGACGCGGGCCTGCTGCGCGCGCGCAAGCTCACCGGCGAGGGCGGGCGCGATCTGGGCATGGTGGGCGAAGTCACGGCCGTCAACCACGAGCTCCTCGAGGTCCTGCTCGACAAGAAGTACGTGCCCGTCGTCTCGCCCATGGGCATGGGCGTGGACGGCGAGGGCTACAACATCAACGCCGACGCGGCGGCGGCGGAGATCGCCATCGCCCTCAAGGCCGAGAAGCTCATCTACCTCACCGACGTGCCGGGCATCCTCGAGAACGGGGAGCTCGTCAGCGAGATCACGGCGAGCGAGCTGGCCCGCAAGATCGCCGACGGCGTCATCAAGGGCGGGATGGTGGCCAAGGCCAGGAGCGTCCTGCGCGCCATCGAGGGGGGCGTGGCCAGCGTCCACATCCTCGACGGCCGGACGCCGCACTCGGTCATCGCCGAGCTCTTCACCGACCGCGGCGTGGGGACGCTGGTCAAGCGCGACTGATCGAGGCGCTCCGAGGGGTCAACGAGGCTTCTCGACCCCTCCGTCGCCGTCGTCGATCCCCCCGAGGAGCGGGTTGCCCGCCCCCTCGCCGCCCTGGCCCAGCGTCCTCGCGAAGTGAAGGAGCAGCTCGCGGTTGTCGAGGATCCCCAGCGACTGCATCTCGAGGGCCCCGATGCGGTCCTCGGGGCTGAACGCGCTGTCGGTCTTCTCCATCGACAGCTTGTGCGGGTCGTACGCGCTCCGCGCCGCCCTGGTGTCGAGCAGCGTGTAGTCGTCGCCCCGCCGCAGCTCGACCTTCACCGTGCCCGTCACCGCCGGCGCCACCCAGCGCGTCAGCGCCTCCTTCAGCATCAGCGCCTCGGGATCGTACCAGCGCCCCTCGTAGAGCAGGCGGCCCAGGCGGCGCCCCATCGTGAAGTAGAGGTCCGTCGTGTTCTCGTTGTGCACCGCCGAGAGCAATCTCTCGTAGACGAGGCTGAGCAGCGCCATCCCCGGCGCCTCGTAGATGCCGCGGCTCTTGGCGTCGATGACGCGGTTCTCGATCTGATCGCTCGTCCCCAGGCCGTGGCGGCCGCCCACCAGGTTGAGCAGGCGGAAGGTGTCGAAGAGCGACGCGTGCCGCTGCCCGTTCACCGCCACCGGGACGCCGCGCGCGAGCTCCACCGTGATCTCCTCGGCCTCGACCCTCACCTCGCTCTTCCAGTGGGCCACGCCCATGATGGGCTCCACGATGCGCATGCTCGCGTCGAGCCGCTCGAGGTCCTTGGCCTCGTGCGTCGCCCCCAGCACGTTGGCGTCCGTCGAGTACGCCTTCTCGGTGCTCATGGTGTACGGCAGGCCCACCGACACCAGGTACTCGCTCATCTCCTTGCGGCCCCCGAAGGCCTCGACGAAGGCGCGATCGAGCCACGGCTTGTAGATGGCGAGCGCCGGGTTGACGAGCACGCCGTAGCGGAAGAAGCGCTGGATGTCGTTGCCCTTGTGCGTGCTGCCGTCGGAGAAGACGTGCACGCCGTCCTGCCGCATGGCGCGGATGATGGCGGTGGTGGTGACGGCGCGGCCGAGCGGCGTGGTGTTGAAGTAGCGGCGCCCGCCGGTGGACAGGTGGAACGCGCCGCACTGGACGGCGACCACGCCCTCGCGCACCAGCGCCTCGCGGCAGTCGACCAGGCGCGCCGCCTTCGCGCCGTGCGTGGTGGCGATGGGCGGGATGTCGCCCACGTTCTTCTCGTCGGGCTGCGCGAGGTCGGCCGTGTAAGCGAAGACGTCGAGCCCCTGACGGCTCATCCAGGCCACGGCCGTTCGCGTATCCAGGCCGCCCGAGAAGGCGATGCCGATGCGGGTTCCGCGGGGAGGCAGGGTGCGGTGGATGCGGGCCATGCGCCTCAGATACACGCAGGCGGCCCCGGGGGGTAGCGGCGGGGGCGGCCAGGGGGTCACCTCTGGCCACCCGGCCCCGGAGGCACTAGACGCTAGCCTCATGAGCGGCATCGCGCGCACCCGTGCCACCGGCGGCGAGGGCATGCTCGACGAGCTCCTGGCCTGGTCGTCGTCGTACGCGCTCGACCGCCAGCTCGTGCGCGAGGACCTGGTCGGCAGCGCCGCGCACGTCACCATGCTGGCGCGCACCGGCATCGTGCCGCGCGACGACGCGCGCGCGCTGCGCGACGCCCTGCGCGTGCTTTACGACGAGGCCACCGCCGGGATGCTCGAGCTGCCCGACGACGAGGAGGACGTGCACATGGCGGTCGAGGCCGAGCTCGGCAAGCGCCTGGGCCCGGTGACGGCGCGCCTGCACACGGCGCGGTCGCGCAACGACCAGGTGGCCCTCGATCTGCGGCTGCACGTGCGCGATCGCGGGGCGGCCCTGCTGCGCGATCTCGGCGCCCTCGTCGCGGCGCTGGCCGACCGCGCGGCGCGCGAGAAGGACGTGCTCCTGCCCGCGTACACGCACCGGCAGCGCGCGCAGCCCGTGAGCGCCGCCTTCCTCGTGTGCGCGTGGGGCGTGGGCCTGGCGCACGCGGCCGACGCGGTGGTCTACACGCTCGACCGGCTGGAGATGCCGCTCGGCAGCGGCGCCTGCTCGGGCACGTCGCTGCCCATCGACCGCGAGCTCGTGGCGGGCCTCTTCGCGCCGTGGAGGCCGACGCGCAACGCGCTGCACACCGTGGGCGATCGCGACTTCGCGCTCGACTGGACGTGGGCCGCGGCGCGCGTCGTCCTCGCGCTGGGACGCGTCGCGACGGACGTGGTCGATTTCGCCACCACCGAGTTCTCGCTGGTGAAGCTCGACGGCGCCATCGCCGCCGGGTCGAGCATGATGCCGCAGAAGAAGAACCCGGACGTGTTCGAGCTCGTGCGCGGCAAGAGCGGTCGCGCGGTGGGCAACGTCGTGGCCATGCTCACCGTGATGAAGGGCCTGGCCGGCGGCTACAACCGCGACCAGCAGGAGGACCGCCTGCCGCTCCTCGAGGCCGGTCCGCTGGCCCTGGGATGCGCGCGCGTCGTCTCGCTGGCCCTGCCGCACGTCACCTTCGACGCGGCGCGCGGGGCGACGGCGCTGGGCGAGGGCTTCACCCAGGCGACGGATCTGGCCGAGGCGCTCGTCCGGCGCGGCGTACCGTTCCGCGAGGCCTACAAGGCGGTGGGGCGACTGGTCGCGCTCGCGGTGCAAGACGGCGTGCCCCTGCGGGCGTTCGAGCCGGCGCGGGCGCACGCGATCCACCCGGCGTTCGACGCCCACGCGCTGCGCGCGCTCGAGCCGGCGGCGGCGGTGGCGGCCAAGGAGAGCCCGGGCGGGACGGGGCCGGGCGCGGTCGACGCGCAGATCGCGTGGCTGCGCGAGCAAGCGGCGGAGCTCGAGGCGGCGGCGGGCGTGCACGGCTCGATAGAGGCGCTCGCGCAGCGCGTCTTCGCCGAGCCGCTGGAGTGACGCGCCCCGCGGAGGGAACGACCGATGGCCAAGCGTGATTTCCTGGAGCTGACCGACCTCTCGCCGGCCGAGGCGCGCGAGGTGCTGACGCTGGCGTCGACGCTCAAGCGCGAGCCGAAGGGCACGCGCACGCGGATGCTGGCGGGGCGCGCGGTGGCGATCGTGCTCGAGAAGGCCAGCACGCGCACGCGCGTGTCCTTCGAGGTCGGGTGCGCGCAGCTGGGGATGCATCCGGTGGTCCTGGGCGTGCAGGGTAGCCAGCTCGGGCGCGGCGAGCCCATTCGCGATACGGCGCGCGCGCTGGCGCGCTACTGCGACGCCATCGTGTTCCGCACGTCGACCACGGCGCGTCTCGTGGAGATGGCGACGGCCAGCGTCCCGGTGGTGAACGCGCTCTCGGACGACGGTCACCCGGTGCAGGTGCTCTGCGACGTGCTGACGGTGGAGGAGCAGCTCGGGGCGGCCATCGCCGGGGCGCGGGTGGCCTTCGTCGGCGACGGCTCGAGCAACATGGCCCGGTCGTGGCTGCGGGCGGCGCCGCTCTTCGGCTTCCACCTGATCCTCGCGGGGCCGCGGGAGTACATGCCGCCGCCCGGGGAGCTGGCCGCGGCGGGCGCGCACGTCACGGTGGTGCACGATCCGCGGCACGCCGCGGACGGATGCGACGTGGTCAACACGGACGTGTGGACCAGCATGGGCCAGGAGGCGGACGGCGACGACCGCGCCGAGGCCTTCGCGGGCTGGACGGTGAACGAGCCGATGCTCGCACGGGCGAAGCCGCAGGCGATCGTGCTGCATTGCCTGCCGGCCCACCGGGGCGAGGAGATCGACGAGGCGACGCTGGAGGGACCGCGCTCGCGCGTGTGGGACCAGGCGGAGAACCGGTTGCACGTGCAGAAGGCGCTGCTGGTGTGGCTGCTCGGGGCGGCCGACCAGGTGCGCTGAGTCGTGCTGCTCCGGACCCGCTTCGCCCCTTCGCCGACGGGCGATCTGCACCTGGGCAGCGCGTGGACCGCGCTGGCCTCGTGGGTGCTGGCGCGTCGCGACGGGGGCGAGCACGTCCTGCGCGTGGAGGATCTGGATCCGCCCCGGGTCGTGGCCGGGGCCGAGGCTCGCATCGAGGACGACCTGCGCTGGCTGGGCCTCGACTGGGACGGGGGCCCCATCCGCCAGAGCGAGCGGGCGACGGTCTACGAGGAGGCCATCGCGTCGCTCGCCGCGAAGGGCCTGGTGTACGCGTGCGACTGCTCGCGCGCCGAGATCGCGCGCTCGGCGAGCGCGCCGCACGCGGGCGAGGAGACGGTGTACCCGGGACTGTGCCGCGAGCGCGATCCCGCCCGCGCCATGAAGCGCCCGCCGGCGCTGCGCGTGCGCGTTCCCGACGAGGTGGTCCGCTACGACGACGGCGCCCTGGGCCCGGTCGCGCAGAACCTGGCGCGCGAGGTGGGCGATTTCGTCCTGCAGCGGGGCGACGGCGTGTTCGCCTACCAGCTGGCGGTGGTGGTCGACGACGTGGCGACGCGGATCACCGACGTGGTGCGGGGGGCGGACCTGGTGTCGTCGACGCCGCGCCAGATCTGGCTGGCGCGCGCGCTCGGCGGCGCGCCGCCTCGCTACGCCCACGTGCCGCTGGTCGTGGCGGGAGACGGCTCGCGGCTCGAGAAGCGAACGCGCGCGGCGACCGTGCGCGAGCTGCGCGAGCGAGGCGTGCCGGCCGAGCGGATCGTCGGCGCGCTGGCCCACGGCCTGGGGTTGGCGCCGACCGCCGCGGAGACGACGGCCCTCGAGGTGGCGCGCGCCTGCCGCGGTCGGCCGGTGGTCTGGCGGCGCGACCCGTGGCCTATCCCTGCGTCACTCGCGGGCGGGTGAAGGCGGCGGCAGCGCCTCGCCGCGCACGCAGCGGAAGCCCAGCGCCGGAACCTGGTAGGTGAAGGCGGCCGCCCCGCGGTAGGTGACCACCATGGCGGCGTACGATCGGTTCCAGCCGCCGCCGCGCAGCCCGTGCACCGCCGCGCTCGTGCGCACGACGGGATCGGTCACGGTGTCGGCGGCGAAGGGGGCGAACGAATCCTCCACCCACTCCCACACGTTGCCGGCCAGATCGTGGATGGCGCCGCCCGGCCAGACCTTGTCCCCCTTGGGGTGAGCTCCGACCGCCGACGGTCCGCCCCCGCCGCAACCGACGTCCGCCCCCGCCGCCCACTTCGGCGCGCCGAACTTGGTGTAGTCGACGTAGTCGCACGACGGCTCCGGCTCGTCGCCCCAGGGATAGCGGGTCTGGTCCGGGCCGGTGGCCGCCCATTCCCACTCGGCCTCGGTGGGCAGGCGCTCGCCGGCCCAGGCGCAGTACTCGCGCGCCTTGTTCCAGCCCACCATGTTCACGGGGTAGTCGAGCTTGGCCGGATAGGTCGACTGGGGATCCCCCCGCCACGGCTCCTTGCAGGCGCCGGCGTCCATGCACCTGACGTAGTCGCGGACGGAGACCTCGTTGGCGTCCATGCAGAAGCCGTGCGTGAGGATGACCCGGTGCTCGCCCTTGATCCCCTTGCTCATGACGAACCCTTCCGGGCTCGTCGGCGGCACCCAGACCTCCCCGGCGGGACAGGCAGGCGCCGCAGAGCCCGCGTCGACCGGGGTCCCGTCGCCGGCGCCCAGCCACTGCGGCGGAGCAGCGGACGCCGCCGCGGTCGGGACCGGGCCGGGAGCGACGCGCGAGTCCGCGGTCGCAGCGCTGGTCACGGGCGGGGAGGAGCCCATCCGGGCGACGGGGGTCGCCGGCCCCGGTGAACCGCACGCGACGCAGGCCAGCACCAGGACGATGAACGGCGTGCGCATCGGGGACCCGATCAGACTATGCCGCGTCGTGGGGAGGCAACTTCATGCGGGATCGACGGGCGCGCAGCCGTCCTGCCCCGGCGGGCCGATGTGCGCCTTGCCCGCGCTGGCGCTGATCGCGCGCAGGTGGCCGAAGAAGTAGCCCTCCAGCGCCGTGCGCCCCGGTTCGCCCGCCAGCAGCCGCGGCACCAGCCCCACGATGCGGAAGGGGCACGCCTCCGCGCGGGCGACGGCGCCGCCCCGCGCGATGGTCAGCCGCGCGAAGAGGCCGAACTCGGTCCAGGCGTGGTCACGGTGCATCTGCATGAGCAGGTTGCCCAGGCTGTAGAAGACGGGCCGCCCGCCGTACCACTCGATGCCCTGGACCACGTGCGGATGGTGGCCGATGAACGCGCTTGCACCGGCGTCGATGGCGGCGTGCGCGACGGCGCGGGCGCGCGCAAGCGGGATGTCCGCGTACTCGTCCCCGCCGTGGTAGCTGACGATCACGGCGTCGAGGGTCGCGTCGGCCCGTAGGGCGGCGACGGCGCGCCCGAGCTCCGCCGGGTCCGCCGCGGCGACGCGGCTGGCCGCGGGATGCACGGCGAGCGGGCCGAAGTTCCACACGTCCGTCACCGCCAGGAAGGCCACCCGGACGCCGTCGCGCTCGACGACGGCCGCTCGCCAGGCCTCGTCACGCGTGCGCCCCGTGCCGGCGTGCAGCACGCCGGCGCGGTCGAGGTTGTCGAGCGTCTCGCTCATGCCTCGCGCGCCGTAATCCCAGGCGTGGTTGTTCGCGGTGGAGACGACGTCGAATCCGCCGCGGGCGAGCGCGTCGGCGCCCGCGGGCGGCCCGTTGAAGATCAGCATGTTGGTGGGGGACATCGTCTCGCCGTGTTGCTCGCTCAGCGGCCCCTCGAGGTTGGCGAACCGCACGTCGGCGTGCGCGAGCAGGGGCGCCACGGTGACGAAGGGATCGTGCGTCGGCTCCCGCAGCAGGCGCCGGCCCATGGCGCGGGCCATCTCGACGTCGCCTGCCGCGAGAACGACGATCGGCCCCGCGGGGGGGCGCTCGCCGGGGGGCGGCGAGGAGGAGCGGTCGTCCGTCGTGGAGGACAGGACGGGCGCGAGCGCCGCGGGCGCCGGCGCCGGCGGGGCAGGACCCGGTGCCGCCGCGGGCACCGTGCGTGTGCCGCACGCGCAGACCAGCGTCGCGAGGACCGCGGCGCGCGCGGCCATCTACCGGCCGTTGCGCATGGACAGCCAGGCGCCCAGCGCGATGCCGGCGAGGGCGGCGAAGACGCAGACGACAATCCAGAGCGGCGACGTCCGGTCGGGCGGCGCGACCGACGGCACGACGGGGGGCGCCGGAGCGCGAGGCATGGGCACCGACGCGAGACCGAAGGGAACGGGTGCCGGAAGCGTCGCCGAATGCGCGTCGGTGGTGTCCACCTGCACGTTGACGCGCGACGCAGGTCGCACGCCCTCGAGGTCTTGCGGGGACGCCAGCGCCGTGCGTACGGCCATCGCCAGGGCTCCCGCCGTCGCGTAGCGCTCGACCGGGTCCTTGGCGATGGCGTGCATGACGACCGCCTCCAGCGCCGGGGAGATGCCGCGGTCCGGCGCGCGATCCCGCGGACGGTCCGGCGCGGCCGTCAGGTGTGCCGTGAGCACGTAGAGCGGAGTGGCGCCGCTGAAGGGGACGCTCCCCGCCAGCAGCTCGTAGAGGATGATGCCCGTCGCGTAGACGTCGCAGCGCGCGTCGAGCTCGTCCCCGCGAGCCTGCTCGGGCGCCATGTACTCCGGCGTGCCGAAAACCATGTTGTGCTCGGTGAGCTGCGTGGTGCCGGTGCCCCCGCCGGTCACGATCTTCGCCATTCCGAAATCGACGACCACGGCCCGATCTCCCCCGCGCAACAGGACGTTGCCGGGCTTGAGGTCCCGGTGGATGACACCCTGGGCGTGCGCCTCGCGCAGCGCTTCGCAGATGTCGAGGACGATGGTCACGGCGCGGGTGAGCAGCAACGGGCCGTCTTGCTTGAGGAGCGTGTCGAGGGCCGGGCCCTCGATGCGGGGCAGGGCCATGTACAAGAGGCCTGCGCCCTCTCGCCTCGGATCGGGCACTTCGCCGAAGTCGAGCACCGGGCAGAGGTGGTCGCCCTCCAGCCGGCGCAGGATGGCGGCCTCTCGCGTGAACCGGCCGCGGATCTGCGGATCTCCGGCCAGATGCTGGTGGATCACCTTCAGGGCGACCCGGTCGCCCTCGGCGAGGCGGTGGGCGTCGTAGACGATGCCCATGCCACCCTCGCCGAGCACACCGACGATCTCGAACTTGTCGGCAAGCTTGCGCCCGGCGCTCAGCGGGGGAAGCGACGTCGCGTGCGCCACCTCGACAGCCTACCGCGCGTCGCAGGCGGCGCGAATCTTCGGCGACACGCGCACGGGATCGAGCATCGGGCTCGGCTCGTTGGACTTCCAGGCGGCACACGCCGCCGCTGCTGCGGCGCGGGCGTCGAGCGCGACGTACGCCTCGAGCAGCGCGCGGTGGGCGATGGCGAGCTGAGGATGGGTGAGCGCGCCGCCCCCCACCAGACGATTGCCCCGGGCGACCGCCTCCGCGTACCTGCCATAGCGGACGTCCGCCAGGAGCTGCGGCAGCTCCGAGTCGGCCTTGCGCTGCAGCTCGAGCGCCATGCCTCCGCTCGCGCCGTCACGCTCCGCCGCGGCGCGGGCCTCCCAGCGCCCCGTCTCGGTCAACCGCAGCCCCGGCATCGCCACCAGGACGACCTCGCCCCGTCGCACGAGGACGCCCTCGCGGCGATTGTAGGTGTTGAGCTCCCAGCCGCGGTTGGGATCACCCCAGAAGCGCTGAGCGATGGTGTTCACCGTCTCGCCTTCGCCGGCGATGTAGGTCATCACCGCGGGGATCTCGATCTCCTGCCCCTCTACCGGCGGCACCCACGGGACGCCCTTGTTGGCGTGGGCGAGCAGCTCGGTGCGCGCCATGTCGTTCGTGCCCAGCCACGAGAGTGACAGCTCTGCCCAGGTCTCGCCCTGCATGACGGTGTGATGCCCCGGAGCGGGGACCTCGAGCCTCATCCCGGGAGAGATGATCGTACCGCCTTGCACGTCGAGCGCGTTGGCGCCGACGAGGACGGTCTCGAGCCTGGCGTCGCCGTAGACGCGATCGGCGATCTGGGCCAGCGTCTCGCCCGGCTTGACGATGTGCGTGAAGGCGCGCGCGTCCCCGGCGAGTGCCGCCGCGGCGAGCAACCCGGGCGCCAGCAGAGCGCTGCGTGCTCTCATCTACTTCTTCTCCCTCTCCGCGCTCGGCTCGGCGGCGCCCGCGTCGTCCCTGGGCGCCAGATCGGGGACGGCCATGACGACGTCGATGGTGCGCGTCTCGCCGGAGGCGATGGCGACGGTGCGCTTCTCGACGGGCGCGCTGGGATGGACCAGCGTGACGTAGTGCGTGCCAGGCGGCAGCGGGATGCCGCGGGCGAAGGGGGTGACGTCGACGCGCTGCCCGTCGACCCAGACTTCGGCCCACGGGGTGGCGAGCACGCGCAGGTAACCCGGCGCAGCAGGCACCAGCTCGAGGGGCTGCTCGCCGGCGGTCATGCCGTCCCTGTGCGCGGTGGCCTGCAGCGCCACGCCGCCGATGACGGCGATGCCGCCGAGCACGGCGAGCCCGGCGATGGCGCGCCGCACCGAGGCGCGCTTGCTCTCGCGTGGCGTCGCGGCCCCCCCCGCCTCCGATACGCTGACCAGCCCCGCGTGCTCCAGCGCCTGCACGACCAGCCGGTCGCCGCGCACCCCGGAGCGCGCCAGGAGCAGGTCCTCGAGCTGTTCGCCCATCACCTCCGCGGACTGGAACCGGTCGGCCGGCAGCTTCTCGATGGCACGCATGATGACGCGCTCGAGTGCGAGTGGCACGTCGGGCGCGCGGCGATGCAGGGGGATGGGCGGATCGCGCCGGATGCGATGCGCCGCGGGCCGGCGGTCGGTCTCGTCGCCGCGCTCGAACGGGCGCGCGCCGCAGACCAGCTGGTAGAGGACGACGCCGAGCGAGAAGATGTCGCTGCGCGCGTCGACGCTCTCGCCCAGGATCTGCTCGGGCGACATGTACGCGGGCGTTCCGAAGGCGGCGACGTCCTCCAGCCGCAGCGGCGCGAGGCCCACCGGCTCGTCGCCCCCGGAGGACCGCTGTGCGATCCCGAAGTCGAAGATCTTCACCTCGCCGCGCCGGCTCACGAGCACGTTGGCGGGCTTGATGTCGCGGTGGACGATGCCGCGCTCGTGGGCGTGCGCCAGTCCGCGCGCCATGGCGGCCCCGATGGCGGCCACGCAGTCGGCAGGCACGGTCGGCTTCTTCTTGAGCAGGGTGGCCAGACTGAAGCCGTCGACGTACTCGAGCGAGAGGTACATCCTCGCGCCGCTCTTCACGTAGGCGTGCAACA
>DATBQU010000127.1:0-12795 GCA_036560665.1 Polyangiaceae bacterium | reverse complement strand
GTCTTCGCGGGGGCCGGCGCGGGCGCAGGGGCGCCGGGCTTGGGGCTGTCCGCCCCGTGCTCGATGCGGTTGATCTCCGGCCAGGGCACCGTCGCGATCTCGCCGGTCGCCAGCTGGATCCGGGCCTGAGCGTTGGGGATGGCGTCGATGATCGTCCCGCGCAGGATCCCGCCGTTCTTCATGTAGATGATGTCCGACCCGGCGGACGTGCCCCGGGCCGCCGGCGGTGGCAGCGCAGGCGTGGCGGCGGGGCTGGGAGTGGGCGTCGTCTGGCCGTAGGGCACGGGAGGCGGCGGGGTTCCGTAAGGGACGGGCTGGGGGCCTTGTCCGAAAGCGAGGGAGGGGGCGGTCATCGAGGCGAGGTGGAGGCCGGCCGCGAGGGTCGCCGCTCTGGAAAGCGCACGCATGAGGCGCCCACGATGCACGGGTCGCACCATGAAGGAAAGCCTCTCTTTTCCTCGCAAACGCGGAATCGCCTACGTCCGCCGTGAAGCGCGGTTCATGGTGCGGGGGTGAGGCGCGAGACGCTCGGCCGCTACTTGACGCGGGGCGCCAACACGCGTCCCATGCTCGCGTCCCAATCCCGATGCAGCCCGACGTCCAGCTCGCCCCCGGGGCCGAAGAGAACGGCCTCGCGATGATGCTCGCGGACCTGGTCCGCCAGAACCTGGAAGCCAAGCCCCACAAGCTGGGCGACTTCGAGGCCCTCAGCGGGAGCGTCTCGATCGTGGCCGACGACGCCGACGTGGCGCTCACGTTGCGCTTCGAGCAGGGGGGCAAGCTCACCATCCACGACGGCATCGTGGGCATCCCCGACGTCACCATCCGGGGCCCCTCCGACGCCGTGATGGCTCTCTCGAACATGCCCCTGGCGACGCGCCTGGGCCTGCCCATCCCCGATCCGCGAGACCGGGAGGCGGTCAAGACGGTGCGCCTGGTCATGGGGGCCATGCGCGCCGGAAAGCTCCACGTCTACGGGATGGCCTTCCACCTGCCCCTGGTCATGAAGCTGACCCGGGTGATGAGCATCAACGGCTGAATAGCGCCGGAATAATGGGCGCTTGACGGACCGGGCTCCGGCTCGTACCTTTCGCGCCCCGCAAAGCGAAGGTTTACTCGATGGCCGTTCATATCCGTCTGTCTCGCGCCGGCGCCAAGAAGCGCCCGTTCTACCGCATCATCGTGACCGATCACCGCAGCCCCCGTGGCGGGCGGTTCCTCGAGAACATCGGCACCTACGATCCCACGCGCGAGCCCGTGCACTTCCTCGTCGACCAGGCTCGCCTCACCTACTGGCGCAGCAAGGGCGCGCTCCCGTCGGCGACGCTCGACAAGCTGCTCAAGCGCCAGGCCAGGGCCGCGGTCGCGGTCGACGCCGCCGCTCCGGTCGCTTCCAAGTGATGGCGTCGGAGGAGGGGGGAGCGGAGATGCCGCTCAAGGACCTGATCCACACCATCGCCGTCGAGCTGGTCGACCACGCCGACGAGGTCGAGGTCACCGAGATCGCGGGCGAGAACAACACCGTCCTCGAGCTGCGCGTCGCCAAGGACGACATCGGCAAGGTCATCGGCAAGGAGGGACGGACCGCGCAGGCGATGCGCACCATCCTGACCGCCGTGTCCACCAAGCTCGGCCGCCGCGCGCACCTCGACATCGTCGACTGAGCGGCTGCGGTTCGAGGTAGCGATGCTCGCGCCCGACACGTGGGTGCCGCTCGCCGAGATCGCCCGCCCGCACGGCGTTCGTGGCGAGCTGCGGCTGCGCCCGTACAACCGCGACAGCGACCTGCTCTGCGAGCTCGACGAGGTGCTGGTGCGCTTCCCGGACGGGGAGGAGCACGAGGTGAGCGTCGACGGCGCGCGCCGGGCGAACGACGCCATCCTTATGAAGCTCCACTCGGTCGACGACCGCGACCGCGCCGACGAGCTCCGCGGCGCCGCGGTCTGCGCGCGCCGGGGCGACTTCCCTCCGCTCGACGAAGGCGAGTTCTACGCGTGCGACCTCGAAGGAGCCCGGGTGATGCTCGACGGCGCGGAGATCGGTCGGGTCGCGGAGCTGCGGACCTACCCGAGCGTGGAGGTCCTCGCCATCGGGGCCAGCGACGGCGGCAAGCCGTGGGAGGTGCCCCTGGTCGCGGCCTTCGTGAAGGACGTCGACGTCGCGGCGGGCGTGGTGACGCTGGCGACGCTCGAGGGCGTGGAGAGGGGATAGGCCGGTGCGCGTCGACGTGGTCACCCTCTTCCCCGAGATGTTCGCCGGGTTCCTGGCGGCGAGCTTCGTCGGGCGCGCCATCGAGGGCGGGCAGCTCGCGGTCCGCTTCCGCAGCCCCAGGGATTTCGGGCTGGGCAAGCACAAGAGCGTCGACGACACGCCGTACGGCGGCGGCAGCGGCATGGTCATGCGCGTCGACGTGCTGGTCACCGCCATGGAGTCGCTCGACGCGGACGCCCCGATCCCGGCGGCCGGTCCGGCCACGCGGGCCCGGCGGGTTCTGCTGACCCCCCAGGGGCGCGTGCTCGATCAGGCCAAGGTCCAGGAGCTGTCGCGGCTCGACGCCGTCATGCTGGTCTGCGGCCGCTACGAGGGCTTCGACGAGCGCGTGCGCACCCACGTCGACGAGGAGATCTCGCTCGGCGACTTCGTGATGACCGGCGGCGAGGTCGCGGCGATGGCCGTCGTCGACGCCTGCGCGCGCCTTCTGCCGGGCGTCCTGGGCAACGAGGCGTCGACCATCGACGAATCGCACAGCCCCGACACCGGCGGCCTGCTCGAGTATCCGCACTACACCCGTCCCGCCGAGTTCCGGGGCGAGCGCGTCCCCGAGGTGCTGGTGGGCGGCAACCACGCCGAGATCGCGCGGTGGCGCCGCGAGCAAGCCATCGCGCGGACGCGCGCCCGCCGCCCCGACCTCTGGGCGCGCTTCGAGCGGGAGTCGACCCCGGCGGCGAAGCGATGAGGCGGGTGGCCATCGCGCTCGTGCACCACCCGGTGCTCGACGGGCAGGGAGCGACGGTGACCACCGCGGTCACCAACCTCGACGTGCACGACCTGTCCCGCAGCGCGCGCACCTACGGCTGCAGCGACTACTTCGTGGTGCACCCCATCGCCGCGCAGCGCGAGCTCGTCGAGCGCATCCGCGCTCACTGGACCGACGGCTCGAGCGGCCGCCGCATTCCCGATCGCCGCGAGGCGCTGACCGTGCTTCGCATCGTCGAGTCGCTGGACCAGGCCCTCGAGGCGCTGGGCGGCCGCGCGGGCGTCGAGGTGTGGGTCACCGCGGCCAGGCAGCTCGGCCCCGTCCTCGGCTTCGGCGAGGCTCGTGACCGGCTCCACGAGGACGGCAAGCCCGTCCTCGTCGTCTTCGGCACGGGCTGGGGACTTGCGCCGGCCGTCCTCGAGGCTGCCGACGCGCTCCTCGCGCCCATCAAGGCCGTTCACGGGCAGTACAATCACCTGAGCGTTCGATCGGCCTGCGCCATCGCGCTCGACAGGCTGATGGGCGAGCGAGGGTAGGGGCGCCTCGCTCGAAGGCACCGCGGACCCGAGCGCAACGCGCCCGGGCTTCTCGTGCCTGTCAGGCGATGCGTTCGAGCCGCGCCGGCGGCGAGCCGTAGCAGCCGCCGCAGGAGATGGTGAGGGTGCCCGCGTCGTCCTCCTGGCACGAGCAGTTGGGATACAGCGCGCCCTTGAGGCACTGGCAGGTCGGGCACGCGCCGCACGACGCGGCGTCGGGCATCTCGTAGAGGTTGCCGTACCACTGGCAACCGCCCGAGTAGCAGGCCTGGATGCTGCGATCGCAGACGTTGCCCCCGCACTGGAAGTACCCGCTCCTGGTCGGGCACGCGAATCCGCCGTCGTCCGCGGCGTCGGCGACGACCGAGCTGCCGGTATCGACGAGGAGCTCGGAATCCGCGGTGTTGCCGGCGTCCTCGGGCTCGCCCGCGTCCCCGGGATCGGCCCCCGCCTCGTGGCCGATCACGCCGCTGCCGCCTTCGAGAGCGCCGGTCGCCGGGTCGTGGCCGGTGCCTCCGCCACCGTCGCCCGGGGTCGCCGCGACCGCGCCGGAGCAGCCCGCAAGCGCCATCGTCGACCCGAGCGCGAGCCACTGCCCGCGGCTCATCCGCGGTATGCGTCGCGCTCGCCCCCCGCGAGGCGCATTCGGCGCCCCGCAGAAGGGACACGAGGCGTCGTCCCGTTTGACGTGGCAAGCGCAAGACGAACAAGGCTCGTAGGTGCTCATCGCTTCTGTCTTCCTTTCGTGACGCGCCAGGGCACGTTCTCCGACTAGGCCGCTCGCTCCAGGCGCGCCGGCGGGGCCCCGTAGCAGCCACCGCAAGAGACGGTGATGCCTCCCGCTTCGTCCTCGGTGCAGCGGCAAGACCGGTACCCGTCGCACGAGCAGGTCGGGCAGGGCCCGCACGCGCCGTTGCTCGTCGCGTCGTACCGCTCGCAGGAGCCCTGGTAGCAGACCTCGGTGGTCCGGTCGCACAGCCGGTCTCCGCAGGCGAAGTACCCGACCCGCGACGAGCATGCGACGACGGCGGGACCGGCGTCGTCGCCCGCCTCCTTCGCGACCACCGAGCCCCCGTCGCCCACGGGCGTCGACGCGACCGCGCCGCTGCATCCTGCGAGCGCCATCGTCGATCCGAGCGCGAGCCACCGCCCGCGGCTCGTTCGCGGGAGTCGTGGCGTTCGCGCGCGACGGGGAGCCGCGAGCGCCCCGCAGAAGGGACAGCGGGCGTCGTCCTCCTTGACGTGGCACGCGCAAGACGGGCAGGGCTCGAAGTGGCTCATCGTTCTCCCTCGTCCTTTCAGTCGAGCAGGCAGGTCTCGGTGCCCGCGGCGACGGCCCGCGCCCGCTCGAGGCCCGGCGCGGACCAGTCCTCCTCGACGATCTCGAAGCGCCCGTGGTCGAACGGGGCGCCGGAGGGCGGCACCATCTGCACCAGCCGCTCGCGCCTCCCGCGCCGCAGGAGGTCGAGCGCACGGTGATGACAGAACGGGTTGTTGCCGCGGCGGCCGAAGAGCGAGTGCGCGGTCCACGAGCATCCGCCCAGGCAGTCGTCGGCGTAGTAGCAACCTGCGCAGTGACCCCACAGCTCGGAGCGCCGGTCGTTGCGCGTGAACCGCAGCGGCTCGGCGCGCTCCCACACGTCGCGGAGCCGGTCGTCGCGCACGTTGCCGCCCACGTAGGCCTCGCTCGGGAGCGACGGGCACGCCTTGAGCGCGCCGTTGGACTCGATGCCGATGATGGCGCGCCCCGCGCCGCACGACCCGCGCCGCCCGCCCGGGAGGTTCCCGCGCAGCAGCGCCTCGAACGGCCCGTAGTAGCCGAGGTTGTTCCCCGGCCAGATGCGCAGATCGCGCGCGTCCGCCTGCGCCTTGACGCGCGCGACCGCCGGCAGGACCTCGAGCATGTGGTAAGGCTCGAGGAGCAGCGAGGGATCGTCGGCCACGCGGCCCGCCGCGACCGTGATCTGCAGCTGCCAGGAGTGGGCGCCGGCGCCGGCGATGCGGTCGAAGACGAGGGGTAGCTCGTGCCGGTTGAGGCGGCCGATCTGCGTGTTGGCCGAGACCTGCACGCCCTCGTGCGCGAGGTGGCTCATCGCGGCGAGCGCGGCGGCGTGGCTCCCTTTGAGGCCCCGCAACGTGTCGTGCGTCTCCTCGGCGCCGTCGATGGAGAGCGAGACGCTCATCACACCGGCGTCCCTGGCGGCGCGCGCGCGGTCGCGCGTGAAGCCGCGTCCCCCGCTGACGATGGTGCACTCCATGCCGCGCCCGCGGATGGCGCGGACGATCTGGAGCCAGTCGTCGCGCAGATAGGCCTCCCCGCCGATGAGCGTGACCTCCAGCACGCCGAGATCGGCGAGCTGCTCCACCAGGTCGAGCGCCTCGGCGGTCGACAGCTCGTCGGGCCGTGCCCGGCCCGCGCGCGAGCTGCAATGACGGCAGGCCAGGTCGCAGCGAAGCGTCACCTCCCAGACCGCGTACTGGGGTCGCGTCGCGCGATCGACCGCGCGCGCATGCTCCGCGAGCGGGAGGTGCCGGCGCGCGGGCGCAGCCAGCGGGGCGAGCGGCAGCCTCCGCGGGACCGGGTCGGCGAGCATGGCGGCCAGCACTGCCAGCGTCGTGCCACGCCCTCGCACCTCGCAGCCGACGCACTCCGGGGGCGCTCGAGCCCGCGGTGTTGCGCTCCGGCGTTGCGCTGTGACGCTCCGCCCGTTGCGCTGTTACCAGGGGATGCGCGTGGCGTACGGCACCGGGGCTCCTGCCGGCTGCCCGGCTTGCCCGCTGTCGTTCGCCCCCCAGCACCAGACGTTGGGATCCCCGAGCAGGGTGGCGCAGGTCGTGCTGCCGCCTGCGGCGATGCTGGTGACACCGGTCAGGAAGTGTCCCGGGATGCGCTGCACCTTCGAGGGGGTCGTGGTGGAGGTGCCGCCCGTCCCGTCCCCGAGCTGGGCGGCCGAGTCGTCGCCCCAGCACCAGACGCTGCGGTCGCTCAGCACCGCGCAGGCGTGCGTGTCGCCCAGCGCGACGGCGATGGGCGCGTAGGAGCCGGGGAACGTGACGGCCACCGGCACCTGGCTGTCCACGCCCACGGTGCCCGTGCCGAGCTGTCCGTGGTCGTTGGCGCCCCAGCAGTAGAGCGCGCCTCCCTCGAAGAGGGCGCAGGAGGTGTCACCCCCGGTCGCGACCTGCAGGAGGGTGCCGTTCGCGCCGAGGCCGAGGTGGTTGGGATGGCTCACGAGGGGCGAGAACGGGAGTCCCGTCTGGCCGTGATCGTTGGCCCCCCAGCACTCCACGTCACGGCTGCTGGTGCTGGTGGTCGCGGCGATCCCGCACGCATGGTCGCGTCCGACCGAGACGGTCTCGAACCGGTCGGCCACGAAGACCCCTCCGTCGAGCGTGACGCCGCCGTCGGGAGCGCTGGGCGCGAGGTCGCCGCCCCAGCAGACGAGCGAGGTGTCCTGGAGCGTGCAGCACCCTCCCTCCGCCGTCATCGACGCCGAGGCGAGCTGCGCCAGCTGCCGAACGTAGAAGTACATCGGCGACGGCTCGTACGCGGGCGTCGGCGGATTGCGCGTCACCCCCGAGGCCTCGGTGACGTTGCCCCAGCAGAGGAGGAAGGTGTCCTGGGTGGTCGTGCACGAGTAGCCGCCGGCGAGGCTGAGCGTCTTCGCCTTGCTCTGCGGGGGCGCGCCCGTGCCGCGGCCCGCGACCTCCAGCGGCGTGGAGGAGGAAGGGACGACGGCGGGATCGCTGCCGAGCTGTCCCTGGTCGTTCGCCCCCCAGCAGCGGATGGTGCCGTTCTCCGGGCTGGAGGTTCCGTCGCTGACGACCGCGCAGGCGTGCCTCGCGCCCACCGCGACGGTCAGCGCCGCAAGGGAGGAGTTGGCGCCGGAGTCACCGTCGTCGCCGGCGTCGTCGGCGTCGCTGGCGTCGGGGTCCACCCCGGCCTCGGCGAGGACCGCCCCGCTGTCGCCAGTGGGCTCGAGGCCCTTGGGGTCGCCCAGGTTGGCCACCAACGAGCACCCACCCTGGGCCACACCGAGGACGACGGCGAGCGTCGAGCCGAGCCTTGCCACCAACCTCACCACGAGCCTCCCACGCCCCCCGTCGCACGATCCGGGCCGAGGTCGACGCCGAGACGAAGCGCGGTCACCCCGCCGGGGAGGATGCGCGAGCGTGACAGCAAGAAGAGCCCCGCGCCAACCCCGGCGGCCACGAGTCCCCCGGCGAACCATGCCGTCGAGCGAAGAGCGAGCGAACGCGCCTCGCCGTCCAGCGCCAGACCCAGCGGGGTGCAGGTCCCCCCCGGCCCCTGGCACCGGCCGTCGCGATCGCTCCTCGTCGCCAGCGTGCGGACGCCGAAATAGGCGCCGCTGGCGAGGCCCGCCATGCCGGCGCCCAGCAGGACCCAGGCGGTGGCGCGCATGGGCCGATCGACGGGAACGACGCGCGGCTCCGGCGCGGGCGACGGCGTGAGGCTCTCGTCGCGAGGAGCCGGCGGAGGCCGCGCGTCCATCGAGGGCGCGGGGGGCGCGAGGGGCACCAGGTGGACGCTCTCCCTCGCGCTCTCCCCGGGCTCGACGGAGGTCATGCGCCGCGCCGTCGCGTGCCCCGGCGCCCGCACCTCGATGACGACGCTGCCCGCTTCGACGCGCAGCGCCGCGGGGAGCGGGAGCGCTCCGATCCGGGCGCCGTTGACCCAGAGCTCGGCCCCCGTGGCGTCGGCGTCCACGTCCAGGCTGCCGAGGTGACCCCGGATCGCCGCGAGCCCCGCGCCGAGGACGCTGCGGTTGGCGGCTATCCACCTGTCATCGGCCGCGCGCAGCGCCTTCTCCAGATCGGCCTCCGCGTCGGCCCACCGGCCGAGGGCCTGCTCCGCGAGGGCGATCTGGGCGAGGGTGCGGGGCGCGGGGTCGAGCGCGTACGCCCGACGGAACTCCTCGAGCGCTTCGGCGTCGCGCCGTTCGCGGCGCAGCGCGAGGCCGTGGCGGGTGAGCGCGCTGGCCTCCGCGGGTTGCGCGTGCACGGGCGTGGCGAGGCCGATGGATACGAGCATCAGCCCCAGGGCCGCTCCACGGCGCATCGCCGGCTACTCTACGATGAGAGCGCCGTTCGTGCCTCGCTCGGGAGGCGCCGTGGAGGGGGCCGTGCTGGCGCGAGGAGGCGGCGTGCGCGGGGGGGAGTGCGTGGGTGCCGTCGCGGATGCGGGCGCGGGCGCGGACTCGGGCGTGGTCGCGGTCGCGGGCGTGGTCGCGGTCGCGGTCGCGGTGAGATCTCCCCGGGGAGTCGGTCGCGCCGCCGCGGTGTGCTCCGCGGGCCCCGGCAGCAACCGTGCGCCTGCCAGGACGACCAGCGTGAGACCCGCACCCACGGCGAGCACCGCACGCCACGGTCTGCGGCGCGACGCCGGCCCGCGGATGGCGGAGGCGTCCACCCCGAGCTCGGCGGCGTACCGGTCGCGCGTCGTGACGCCGGCCCAGGGCAGGAGCGCCACCCCGAGCGCGCGCACGTTCTCGAAGCGCTTCGGCAGGTCGCGGTGCATGGCGCGCATCACCACGGCGTCGAACGCGGCCGGCAGCGCGGCGTCGAGCGCGCTGGGCGGCGATACCCGGGCCGATACGATGGCGTGCATCACGGCGTAGGGCGTGCTGCCGGCGAACGGCTTGATCCCCGTGGCGCACTCGTAGAGCAAGACGCCTAGCGCGTACTGATCACTGTGGGCGCTCGCCTTCCTGCCGCCCCGCGTCTGCTCGGGCGACATGTAGTGGACGGTCCCCAGCAGCACCTCCGACGCGGTGAGATCGCGGTCGACCTCCGCCGTCAGCTTCGAGATCCCGAAGTCGAGGATGACGGGCGACACGCCTCCGCCGTCCTTCTTCGCGAGGAAGACGTTGCTCGGCTTGAGATCGCGGTGGATGACGCCCGCCTCGTGGGCCGCGTGCACGGCCACGGCCACCGGGATGGCGAGATCGGCGATCTCCTCGAGCGAGAGCTTGCGGCGCTCTCTCAGGTGCGCCGCGAGGTCCACTCCGTCGAGGAGCTCCATCACCATGTACGGCACACCCTCGTGCGTGCCGACGTCGAAGACGTCGACCACGTGCCGGCTGCGGATCTGGGTGGCCGCCTTGCCCTCGCGCAGGAAGCGCGAGGCCGCGGTGGCGTCCGCCGCGAGGTGGGGGTGCATCCGCTTGAGGGCGACGCGCTTGCCGAGGTCCACGTGCTCGGCCTCGTACACCGTGGCCATGGCGCCCTTGCCGATCTCGCGGCAGAGCACGTATTGCCCGATCCGGTCCCCCGAGCCCACGTCCGCCATCGCCGGGGCGCAGTATGAACGAGGGACATCGCTTGCGCAGCCCGCCGCGTGCGATATTCCCGGCGTCGTGCCGGGGCCGAGGGACGAGACATTCACCGAGTCACCGGGGGCGTTCGCGCCTCTCGCGGCCCCCGAGCCGTACCTGGTGGTGGTCCTCGAGTGCGACCGACCCACGGCGGGCTCGTCGCGGCACTCGCTGCGCGGGGTGACGGAGGTGACGGTGGGCAGGGGCCCGCAGCGAGGCGCGGTCCGCGAAGGGGGACGCCTCGCGCTGACGTTGCCGGGCGGATGGATGTCCGGCGCCCACGCCCGCCTCCGCCGGGACGGACGGCGCTGGCTGCTCGAGGACCTGGGCTCGCGCAACGGGACGCGCGTCGACGGCAAGCCCGTCGCGCATCTCGCGTTGAGCGACGGCGACGTCGTCGAGGCGGGGCACGCGCTCCTGCTCTTCCGCGAGGCGTTGCACGGACCGCCGGGCGGGGCGCTCGACTTCGACACGCGCACCGCGACGTTTCCGGCGCGGGGGCTGGGCACGGTGCTCCCCGCGCTGGCGAGCGAGATCGAGTCGCTCGTACGCATCGCCGCGTCGCCGGTGCCGGTGCTGCTGCGCGGGGAGACCGGCACGGGCAAGGAAGTGGTCGCGCGGGCCGTGCACGCGCTCTCGAGACGTGACGGGCCGTTCGTGGCCGTCAACTGCGGCGCCATCCCGGGTGCGCTGGTGGAGAGTCACCTGTTCGGGCACACCCGCGGCGCCTTCTCGGGCGCCGCCCGGGACGAGCCCGGGTTCGTGCGGGCGTCGAGCGGTGGGACGCTGTTCCTGGACGAGATCGGCGACCTCCCGGCGACGTCCCAGTCGGCCCTGCTGCGGGTGCTCCAGGAAGGCGAGGTCGTCCCGGTGGGCTCGACGCGCGCCGTCCCCGTCGACCTGCGCGTCGTCGCGGCCACGCACCAGCCGCTCGAGGCCCTCGTCGCGCGTGGCGCGTTCCGGACCGACCTCCTGGCACGGCTCGATGGATTCACCTTCACCCTGCCGGCGCTGCGGGAGCGACGCGAGGACATGGGGCTGCTCGTCGGCGACCTGCTCGGCGCGATGCCCGAAGGCGCGAGCCTCAGGCTCTCCCCCGAGGTCGGCCGCGCGCTCATCCGGTACGACTGGCCCCAGAACGTCCGCGAGCTCGGTCATTGCCTGGCGCGTGCTTGCGCTCTGGCGCGGGGGGAGGAGGCGCTCGAGCTGCGGCACCTGCCGCCCCAGGTGCGCGACGCCGTGGCCGAGACGCCCCCCGCGGAGAGGGCACCCGACGACGCGGCGACCGAGGAGTCACGGCTCCGGGCTCAGCTCGAGGGGCTTCTCCGGGAGCACGAGGGCAACATCGCCGAGGTGGCGCGGGCGCTCGGCAAGGCGCGGATGCAGGTGCACCGCTGGCTCAAGCGGTTCCAGATCGATCCCGATCGCTATCGCCGGTGAGTCACCCGCGCGCGAGGAGCGTCTGCATCTCCGGGGTGTATCCGGCGCGCCCGCGCTCGACGAGCGGCGGCATCACGTTGAGCCCGCCCGCCTTGCCGGCCTGGGCCTCCACCAGCACGATGCGGGCGGGGGCCTCCGGGGTGGCGTGCACGAAGCGCGTCCGCTTGGCGTGCAGCCCCTCGGCGCTCAGCGTCGACAGGAGCGTTCCCAGCTCCTGTGCCGGGTACACGAAGCACACCCGCGCCTTGCGGCCGGCGAGCTGGCGCGCGGCCTCGACGAACGTCGACAGCTCGCCGCTGCGCGCGCGCGCCTGCGCCAGGGGGACCCGACCTCGCCCCGGCGCCACGTACGGCGGGTTGCAGACCACCAGCGTGGCCTCGCCTCGCCGGGAGCGCGCCACGTCGCGCACGTCCCCGCGCACCACCTCGCCACGCTCGGTCCAGCCGTTCGCGTCGAGGTTGCGCCGCGCCATGGCCGCGGGCTGCTCGTCGATCTCCACGAAGACGACCCGCTTCGCCGCCCCGAGGCGCAGGAGAGCGAGCCCCACCGCCCCCACGCCGGCCCCCAGGTCGAACGCCAGCGGGGCGCCCTTCGGTCCCGTCGCGAAGCCCGCCAGCAGCAGGGCGTCGACGTTCGTCCTGTACCCCGCTCCGCGCGGCGGCTGGAAGAGCACGACGCTGCCCCCGAAGAGCGCGTCTTGCGTTGCCTCGACGGGCGCCAGGTCGTCGCCCAGCGCGCCGCCGCTCATCAGGGTTGCCATGGACGTCGCCCTCGCAATGCGATCGCGGACACTGCGCCCGGGTACACCTGAACCACGTACGTCCCCAGCATCAGATACTGCCCCGCGTTCGCCGGGTCCTGTCCGACGGCGGTCACCCGGATGGGCTTGCCGGGCGCCATGTTGAGCGCCCCGAAGAGGCCGAGGTGGCTCGTGTCGCCCGCCTGGAGCGAGGGCAAGGGGTTGCTCTCGTCCTCGGTGAAGTAGAACATCGGGCCCTGGTGCGTCTGGTCGGTCTCGACCGTCGCGCCGAACTGGCGGACGTCGTTGCAGTCGTGCACCTCGCCGGCGAGCAGGCCCTGCCCGGCCTGGATGGTCTCGCCCACCGTCCCCGCCACGGTGCTGAGATCGGGGCCGGCCACGGCCGTCGCGTCGTAGTTCACCGTGCCGTTCTGCACGGCGGAGCCGGGGAAGTACACGTTGTAATCGTAGAGCGTCGCCCACCCGCCGGAGCCGGCGTCGCTGGTCTTGATGACGAGCGGCGTCTCCGTCGGAACGTTCGGGATCTTGTACTGGCGGTACTGGCACCCGTCGGGGAACTTGCTGTTCCACTTGGTGTCGACGGGGTCTGCCGGATCCGTGGCGCTGGTGGTGTACGACCCGAGGGGGGTGCTCTCGATGGTCCCATCGGGGGTCTGCGGGTGGTTCTCCCGGAAGACCTCGACCTTGATCCCCGCGCTGTCGACGCCGCTGGAGAAGAGCCACACGTAGCCCGTGAGCGTGACGGAC
>DATBQU010000126.1:0-19889 GCA_036560665.1 Polyangiaceae bacterium | reverse complement strand
CCCGGTGGAGACGCCGAGGGGCTACTGGATCGTCAAGAGGCTCGAGTAGAGAAGCGGAGAGCAGGAGACCATGTCCACGATCGACGTCCGACGCGCGCACGCGCTGCCGAAGGAAGAAGCCAGGAAGCGCGCCGAGGAGCTCGCGAAGGCCATGCAGGCGAAGTTCGACCTCGAATGGCGCTGGGACGGGGATCGCATCCTCTTCGACGCCCCTCGGGGGGCCGCCAAGGGGACCAAGGGCTCGGTCGACGTCGGCGAGAAAGACGTGCGCGTACAGATCGATCTGCCGTTTCTCCTGCGGATGATCAAGGGGACGGTCGAGTCGAAGGTCAACGAGAAGCTGAACCAGCTGCTCTGAACGCCTTGCCGAGCCTTGCCGCGCATTGCCGCCGTGCGTGATTTGTCATGCGTCGCCCGGCGCGACTGCGATACGCTGAAGTTCTAGAAAGCGGTCGTACGCGCAGACCCCGCGCATGTCCCAGACGCCCACGATCAGCCAGCCGCCGGAGCCGCTGACTTCGACTCCGTCACGCATTCCGCCACCGCCACCCGCGGAGGCGGTCGCCGCGATCGAAGAGACCGTGAGGCGTCTGCGATCGGAGCTGGCCGCCACCGGCGACCGCTCGCGCCAGGCGAGGCTGCTGGCCGAGATCGCCGACCTGGAAGAGCGCGCCGGGGACGAGCCGGCCGCGGCGCGTGACTACCTGGCCGCCTACAACGCGGACGCCGTCTTCCGGGAGCCGCTCGAGGGCCTGGTCCGCCTGCTCGAGAAGCGACGCAGCCTGAAGAACCTGGGCAAGCTGGTCGATGCGCTGGTGCGAGCGGCGACGGGCCCGGACGAGAAGGTCCGCGCTCTGCTGATGAGGGCCACCTACCAGGCGGACGTGGCACAGGATCTGGCGGAGGCGAAGACCGCGGCCCGCGAGGCCACCGACATCGAGGGCGCTCCGCCGGCCGAGCAGGCGAGCGCGTGGCTGGCCTTCGAGGTGCTCGCCGGACGCACCGGCGATCCGGCCGGACGCGAGGAGGCGCTGGCGCACCGCGCCAGGTTTGCGTCCCAACCGGCCTGGCGCGCGCTGCTGCTCGTGGACCGGGCACGCATGGCGGCCGCCGCCGGGGAGGTCGGCGCCGGCGCGGCGCTGCTCGAGGAGGCGCGGTCGCTCGGGTCGGAGACGACCTGGACGGCAACGAACTTGCTCGAGCAGCTCCTGCGCGACCACCCGGGGTCCCAGGGCACCGACGAGGCGATGGCTCGCGCCGAGGCCCACGCGGCTGCGCTCGAGGCCATCGCCGCGCTCGTGCAGAGGGCCGTGGTCGACGCCGCCTGGGGCGAGACGCAGGGGATTCCCCGCTGGGTGCGTCAGCGCTCCCGGCTGGTCGACGCGTGGCTCCGCGCATCGGAGGCGCGCCGGGCCATGGGTCAACTCGATCAGGCCGCGGCGACGCTCGACCGGGCGCTCGAGCACATCGCCGCGATGGATGGCGACGAGGCCCGGCTGGCCGAGGCGGCGGTCGCCACCGCGCGGATCCGGATCGCGGAGCAGACCGGCGACACCGCCCTCTCGGCGCAGCTCGCCGAGCGGCGCCTGGCGAACGAGAAGAACGGCGGCGTCGCCGCGGCGCTCGCGATGCGCGTCGCCGAGCACGCCGCGTCCGAGGGAGACGCTCAGCGCGCGCTCGACGCGCTGTCGCGGGCCATCGCCAGCGACCCGGGGTGCCTGCCGGCCCGCGCCCTGCAGCTCGACATGCTGGCGGACGGTGGGGACCCGGCGGCCTTCGCGGCGCAGCTCGAGTCCTTCGCCGACCACCTGGCGACCGACGAGGCGCGCGGGCGCGCGTTCCTCCTCGCCGCGTACGTCTGGGCCGTCCGCGCGAACGACGCCGCCGGCGCCAAGGCGGCGCTGAGCCAGGCCGCGATGTACGGGATCCCGCCGTCGACCACGGGGCGGGTGGCGCGCGCGCTGGCCAGCATCGCCGGTGACTCGGCCTGGTACGAGGAGGCGACGAAGCGGCTCCTGGCGGCGGGCGGCACCGAGGCCGAGGCGGTGTCGCTGTACGTCGAGCTGGTGCGCTCGCGGCACGCGCGCAACGACGCGGACGGCGCGGCGCGCGCGCTTCGCGAGATGGCCGGCGCGCCGAAGGGCACCTGGCTGGCGCGCGTCCTCGAGGCCTTCCTGCCGCCTGGCGAGGCCCCGCCCGACACCGACCCCGAGCGGACGATCTCCAGCGGCGGGGCGCGTGGCCGCGCCGCGGTCGAGGAGCTGGCGGCCCTGGAGAGCGATCCGGAGCTGGCGCGAGGGCTGTCGCTCGTGGCCGCCATGCGCGCCCTCGGCGAAGGCGACCCCGCCGCGGCGCGCAAGCAGCTGCGCGAGCTGGTCGACCGCGACGCGTCGGACCCGATCGCGGCTGCGTTCCTGGGCGACCTCGATCGCGCCGCGGGCGACCACGCCGGCGCGGCCCGCGTCGCGTCCGACGCGGCCGGCGCAGCGACCGATCCCGAGCTCGCGGCCACGCTGCACCTCGAGGCCGCGTTCGAGCGCTGGCGCGATGGGGACCGCAAGGGGGCCCTCGACGAGATCGAGGCCGCGACCCGGGGCGCCCCCGAGGCCGCCAGGATGGTCCTGGGCTGGGCGTCGCGTGGGGTGGACGCCGACGCGATCGAGGGACGGCGCCGTACCATCGAGCGCGCGCTGCACGGCGGGGGCGACGGAAGGGTGCTCGCGCTGGAGAGGTTCGCGACGGAGGTCGCCGGGGGCGACCCGGACGACGCCGCCGCCGCGCTCGACAGCATCGAGCTGGCGCCCGACGGGGACGTGGGCGTGGCCGGGGCGCTGGCGCGACTGGCCTGGTCGGGCGGCGCAGCCGACACCGACGCCACACGCGAGGCCGTGGTCCGCGTCGCGTCGTGCGGCCCCCGGGCATTGCTCCTGGCCACGGCCGAACAGGTACGCCTCGCCCGGGAGGCGGGCGACGCCGAGGCGCTCGCGCACGCCGCGGGTCGCTGGTTCGAAGCCGGAGGCGGCCTGCCCGCGGCCATCGAGTGGCTCGCGGGCGCCACCGTTCTCGGCCAGCCCATCGAGGAGCAGAGGGCACGCGTGGGGGTGGCCATGTCGCTCGCCGGCGACGCCCGCGAGGCGATGCTCGCGAGCGCCGCGCTGCTCGAGCCGCGCATCCACCCCTACGAGCCCACCCCGTTGCTGGTCGGGACCTCGGCGGCGACGCGCCTCGCGAACCTCGAGCTCGGTCCTCCGGGTTGCGATCCGCGACGGCGGTCCGCGGTGCTCGCCGAGCTCGACGGCGCGCTGGGCGACGACGCGCGTCTCGACGCGACGTCCCTCGCGGGCTGGTCCGCGCTGGCGGCGGGGGAGCTCGACACGGCGCGCGCGGCCTTCGAGAGAGCCACCGGCGGGCGCCCCGCGGATCTCGCGGCGTGGGAGGGACTCCGCTCCTGCGGCGAGCAGGGAGGGGACAAGGCGCTGCGCGCGGCCGCTGCCGCCGAGCTCGGCGCGCGCTGCCACGACGCCGAACGCGGCGCCGCGTTCTGGGAAGAAGCCGCGCTGCTCTGGCTGGAGCTCGGCGACGAGGCCAACGCCGAGCGCGCCCTGGAAGCCGGCGTGGCCCGCGACGCAAAGCGTCCGGTCGCCTTCGACAAGCTCTTCCGGCGGGTGCGCGAGCGCAAGGAGAACGACAAGCTCCTGGCTCTGGTGGCGCGGCGGCTCGAGGTGACCGACGAGCCCCAGGAGATCCAGAAGCTCTTCTGGGAGCAGGCGCGGGTGCTGCGCGAGAAGGGCGACCAGGACGGCGCGCTCAACGCGCTCGAGCACGTCACCATGCTCGACCCGGACCACGTGGGAGCCCTGGCGCTGCTCGGCGAGATCAACATCCGCCGCGCCAGGTTCGAGCCGGCGGCGGAGTCGCTGGCCCGCCTGGCCACGCTGCAGAACGCCCCCGCCAAGAACCGGGTGACCGCGGGGGTGGCCGCGGTCGATCTCTACGAGAACAAGCTCGACCGCTTCGACAAGGCGCTGGAGGTCCTGCTCGCCCTGCATCGCGCGAACCTGTCGACGCTCCCGGTGCGCGAGCGCCTCGCCCGCGCCGCGGCTCGCACCGGCTCGTGGAAGGAGGCGACCGGCATCCTCGAGGTGCTGATGCACGAGCGGCCGGAGTCGGACGGCCGCATCGAGGCAGCCCGGCTGGCCATGGCGATCCATCGCGACCGCCTGGGGCAGCCGCACGGGGCCACCGCCGCCATCGTGAAGCTCCTGGAGGAGGCGCCCACCGACGGCGAGGCGCTGGACATGCTGCTGCAGACGGATCACCCGCGCGAGGTGCGCGACCGGCTCCTCAAGAACGCGCGGAGCTCGCTGGTCGAGCTCCTGCAGAAGCGCCCGGCCGACGTCACCGGGGTGCGGCGCCTGGTGAAGGTGGCGCGCGCGCTGCCGGACGACGCGCTCCAGCAGGCCGCCCTGGGCGTGCTCCTGTCGCTCGGCGCGGGGGACTCGGCGGCGGAGCAGATGCTGACGCAGCTCGCGGCGAGGAAGGCGCGTGCCCCGCAGAACGCCATCGCCGAGGCCATGCTGCGCAGCATCCTCGCCCCGGGGGACGAGGGGCCCATCGCGGATCTGTTCGTCCTGCTGGGGCCGACCCTGGCCGAGGCGCTGGGTCCGAACCTCCAGGCGTGCGGCGTCGGGCGCCGCGACAAGGTCGACCCGCGCAGCGGGCTCGCGCTGCGGAACGAGGTCGCGTCGTGGACCGGCGCCTTCGGCATCCGCGACTTCGACCTGTACGTGGGCGGCAAGGATCCGCTCGGCGTGCAGGGGATCCCGGGCGAGCCTCCGGCCCTGGTCGTGGGCGCGGGCGTCAACGCGCCGCTCACCCCGGCCACACGCGCGCGCATCGCGCGAGAGCTGCTGGCCATGGTGCGCGGGACGACGGTGACGCGCTCGCGCGACGACATCACCATCGCCGCCGTCGTCGTGGCGGCGTGCCGGCAGGCGGAGGTCCCCATCGAGCACCCGCCGTACGCCGTGCTGGCGGAGGTCGAGCGCCTGATCGGGAAGGCCATCGCCCGCCGGACACGCAAGCTGCTGTCCGAGCCGTGCCAGGCCATCGTGCGCTCCAAGGCCGACCCCAAGGCGTGGGCCAAGCGCGCCCTGGCCTCGCACGACCGCGTGGCCACCATCGCCAGCGGGGACGTCAGCGTGGTCCTGAGCGACGTGCTCGGCGTCTCGGCGGAGAAGCTCGGACCGGCCGTGAAGGGCAACCCCCGCGCCGAGGAGCTGCTCCGCTTCGTGCTTTCGCCGCAGTACCTGGACATCCGCCGCTCGCTCGGGCTCGAGGGGGGCGCATGACCGACGAGAAGAAGCTCCCCGACGAGCTGGGCGAGGTCGACTGGGACCAGGCGCTCTCCGAGTGGGAGAACAAGAACTTCGTCCCCGAGGTCGCCAAGGACGTCGTCACCGACAAGCCGGGCGCGCTGGCGGGCGGCCCCGTCTCGAAGCCCCTCTACCGCCCTCCGCCCCTGCCGCCCGCGGCCAGGCCGAAGAAGCCGGCCGGCCCCCCGCCGCCCGCCGCCGCGGCCCCTCCCCCTCCGCCACCCCCGACCGCCGCCGCGAAGGCGCCCACCCAGCCGCCCGTCGAGCCCATCGACGAGGAGGAGGGTGGGGCCACGCTCATCGCCGCCATCCCGCCCGAGCTGCTGCGCGGCGGAGGCGCCGAGGAGGGCGGCCCCAAGTCGTCGTCGCGTGGAGGCCTCGGACAGCTCTTCGCGCGCGAGGAGCGGCGCGACGCCAGCGTCGACGTGTCGTTCGACGAGTCGCAGCCCAGGGTGCGCGCCGCCGGCGAGCCGGCGGCGGAGGTGGTGACCAGCGCCCGGCCGGTGGTGCCCGCCCGATCCGAGCCGTCGGAGCCCCCCCCGCTGCGGCGGCCGTCGCAGGTCGATTCGTCCGAGCGCGTCCCCGAGGGCGCGATGTTCGATCCGTTCGCCGTCGAGCCCGAGCCGCGCTCGGCCCAGTCGACGCGGCCCGCCGAGGAGGAGATCGACGAGCTCCTCGCCCAGGCCCCTGCCCCGTCCGAGAAGCCCGCCGAGGCGGTTCCCTCCGAGGAGGCGCCGCCCTCCACCACCCAGGTCATGGACGGGGCCGACGCGATCCCGGCGCGCGGCCCTGCGCTCCTGGCCCCGGAGGCCCGGAAGTACGACCCCAACGAGGAGACGATGATCGGCGGAGACGCCGACCTCGCCAGGGCGCGCTCGGCCATCGACGCCAAGCGCTCCGCGTCCGCTCTCCCTGCCGACGACGAGGAGCCGACCGGGTTCAAGGCGCGAGACGCCGCGGCGGCGCAGGCGTCGCCGCGGCGAACGTGGGCCGAGGAGAAGCCGGCGAGCGCGTGGCTCTCCGACGGAGCGCGCGCCGCGCTTCTCTCCCGCGCCGGGTGGCTCGAGCAGGAGGCCCGTGCCTTGCCCGACAAGGTGTCTCGCGCCCGTGCGCTGCTCTCCTGCAGCGAGATCGTGGCCACCGTCGGCGATCGCGAGCGCGCGCAGGCGCTGGCGGCCGAGGCGCGGGATCTGGCGCCGTCGCTCGCCCTCGCGCACCGGCAGACGCGCGCGCTCATGCCGTCGCCGCCCGACCCCGAGGACTACATCGAGGCCCTCGACGCCGAGGTGAAGATGACCCCGGCCGGCCCGGCCCGCGTCCACTCCACGCTCCTCGCCGCCGACGCCCTGCGCGCGGCGGGCGACGACGAGGCCTCCGCCAAGCGGCTGGACACCGCGGCGCGCATCACGTCCGCGGACGTACGCGCCTCCATCGCCCGCGCCGCCCGCGCGCTGGCCCGGGGCGAGACCGCGAGCGCCGCCCTTCGCCTGCCCGAGTCGCCGGAGCTCGCGCCGATCGCGGAGGCCCTCCACGTCGCCCTGCGCCTGCGCGGGGTGGAGCGCAAGGAGGCGAGCGCGGGCGAGCCGTCGCCCAACGAGATCTTGCTGCGTGCCCGGCAGGCCATCGACAAGGGCGACATCGCGGGCGCGGCCCCGCTGATCGCGCAGCTGGCGAACGTCTCCGAGCTGGCCGCGGGCGCGACGTGGCTCGCGGCGGCGCTCGGGGCGACGCGCCAGGCGCGACGCGCCGACGCCGCGGGGTGGCTGCGCGAGCTCATCGGGCGTGGCGACGACGAGGCACGCCGCGCGCTGGTGGCGAGGGCGCTCGAGCTCGGCGACCGCGAGATGCTGGGCGAGGCGCTCGGAGGCGGAGGCCCCCTGACCTCGGCGGAGCGGATCGCGCTCCTGACGCTCGGAGGCCTCCCGCTCGGACCCACCGACGGGCTCCTCGACGCGGCCGCGTCCATCGCCGGCATGACCCCGCTGGTCGCGGCGGTCGCTGCCCTGGCCATGCCGGCCGACGGCGCGGAGCGAGCCGGGCAGGCCGAGGTGCGATCGCTGCGCACCGCCGGGTCGCCGGAGTCACGCGGCCTGGTGAGGCTCGGACGCCTCCTGGCGGCGTCGGCCCCCCCGCAGCAGATCGAGGCGACGCTGGAGGCGCTCGGCGAGGCTCGCCCCGCGGGGGCGCGGGCCGTGGCCCTGGAGATGGCGGCGCGCGCGGGCCGCGCGCTCGACGTCAGCCTGGCGCTCGAGGCCTGGGGGCTGCGCCGCGGCGCCGCCGACGAGCGAGCCATCGGGGCCATGGCGGCGGCCCTGGTCGCCGAGCGCGCAGGAGACACCACCCGCGCGCTCCAGGCGTTCAAGACGGCGCGCGCCGCGGACCCGACCAACGAGGCCGCGCTCCGCGCCATCGCGTCGCTCGAGCAGATCGATCTGGTCTCGGAGATGAACACGCTCGCCGACGACCTCGGCGACGGCCCGCGCGGGGCCATCGCGCGCATCGAGGCGGTGACGCGTGGCGAGGGGGTCCTGCCGGAGCCCACGCGCGCCGACCTGCTCGAGCGCGCCCACCGCTCGGCTCCGACGCTCCCCATCGCGTCGTTCCTCGCGGAGCGCATCGCGCGCCGCGCCGGGGACGTGGAGGAGGTGCTGCGCTGGGTGCGGGAGCGGCGCGCCGCGACCACCGATCCCATCGAGTCGGCGCTCGACTCGGTGCGCGAGGCGCTGCTGGTCGCCGACCGCGAGCCGGGCCTGGCGGGCGAGCGCCTGCAGGAGGCGCACCGCGCTCGACCCTCCGACGTCGCGCTGCGCGAGCTCTACGAGCGGATGACGCCGGAGGCGCCCGACGATCGCGCCTCGTGGCGCGAGCAGCGCGCCGCCGACGCGACGGACGACACGCGCACGCTGATGTTCCTGGAGGCGGCCCAGGAGTTCGAGCGCGTCGGCGACGAGGAGGGCGCGCTGCGCTGCGCCGAGGCCTCGGCCACCAACGACGCCCCGCTCGGGCGGATCGCCCGCGAGCGCGCGGAGCTGCGGACCGGGCGCGTCTCGCGGCTCGCCGAGGAGCTCCTCTCGATGGCGAAGAGCGCGGAGGACGTCACCGCGCGCCGCGAGGCCTACGAGCGCCTGGCCATCCTCGACGCCACCTCGCGACAGGACCCGGCGAGCGCCCTGCTGTGGCATCGCTCGATCCTCGAGGAGATCCCGGGGTACGAGCCGAGCCTGCGACACGTCGAGCATCACCTGGTCAGCGAGGGCCGCGACGACGAGCTCGAGCCGATCGCGAGCGCGATCGCGGGCGCGCTGCGCGGGACCGGCCCCGGGGAGTGCACCGCGCACGCCGAGCTGGCGGCACGGCTCCGGATGCGCGGCGTGGAGGGCAGCTGGGACGCGACGCGCGAGATGGTCGAGCTGGCCGCGTCCGAGGGGGAGCCCTCGCTGTGGTCGCTCCGCATGCTCCAGGCCCACGCGCGCGCCCGCGGCGACGACGAGGCCTTCCTGGCGGTGACGCTCCGCCTGCTCGACCGCTCCTCGCGCCCCTCCGAGACGGCGGCCCTGCTCGTGCGCGCCGGCGAGGCCGCCTCCCGTCTCGGCCGGCTCGACGAGGCGCGCTCGCTGCTCGAGCGCGCCGCGCGGGAAGATCCGGGGGACGTCGTCGCCTGGGGGCTCCTGGCCGACGTGCGGCAGCGGGCAGGCGACGCGCGCGGCGCCGCCGAGGCTTGCGAGTCGCTGGCGCGCAGCAGCCTGGTCCGCGAGCACCAGCTGCTCGCCTGGTTCGACGCGGGGCGGATCTGGGCCGACGAGGTGAAGGACGACGAGCGCTCGATCGTCGCCCTCGAGGCCGCCGCCGCCATCGACGTCCAGCACGAGGACGTGTTCGATCGCCTCTCGCGCGCGTACATCCACCTCAAGATGCAGCCCGAGCTGGCCAACCTGCTCGAGCGCCGCATCGAGGGGATCACCGATCCCGCCGAGCGTCTGGCCATGGAGGTCCAGCGCGGGCGCATCCTGCTCGAGGTCGGCGACACCGACGGAGCGCGGACGGCGTTCGAGGCGGCGCTGGCGGAGCGTCCCGACGACGCCGCCGCCCTCTCTGCCTTCGCCGATCTCTGCGTCGCGCAGCGCGACTGGGACGCGGCCGAGCAGGCGCTGGTGCGCCTGGCGCGCCTGCTCCCCACGCCGGAAGAGCAGCGCGACGTGTACGCCCGCCTGGGCGAGCTCTACTCGCACCACCTGCTCAACCTGGCGCGCGCCGAGGTCGCGCTCAAGGAGGTGCTCAAGCGGGCGCCCGAAGACGCGACGACCACGGAGAAGCTGGTCGACGTCTACAAGCGCCAGAACGACCCCGCCCGCGCCGCCGAGCTCCAGCAGGAGCTGATCGCGCGGGCCGCCTCTCCCGAGGACAAGCGCCGGCGCGTGATCGAGCTCGCGGCCATCCACGAGCAGACCGCGCACGACAACCGCCGCGCCGAGCAGACGCTGGAGGCGGCGCGCCGCGAGTTCCCGCAGGACGTGGCGGTCCTGCGCGCGCTGGCCGAGTTCTACGTGCGCCACCACCAGGCGCCCGCGGTCAACATCCTGCTCGACCGGGCGGGAGCGGACGCGCGCCGCGCCCTCGCCGCCGGGCGCTTCACGCCGGCCACGTTCGAGGTGCTGGCCACGGTGTTCGACCTGCGCGGTCGCAAGGACGCCGCGCGGGTCACGCACGGCATGCTCGAGGCGCTCGAGGCGCGCCCCGCGGACCTCGGCGGGGCGGGCGACCGCGCCTTCGATCCCCGGCTCGACGACCTGCTCGCCCCCGACGTGCTGACGCCGGCCATGCGCGCGCTGCTCCTCAAGACGGGCGAGGCGCTCGAGGCGGCCTCGCCGGTCGACCTGCGCGCCCTCAAGGCCGCCCCCATGCCCCCGGACTCGCCGCTCGCGCGCCTCGCCGGAGCGGTGGGCCAGTCCCTCGGGCTGGGGCCGGTGCAGGTGTTCGTCTCGCCCAAGCTCGGCGCGACGTGCTTGCCCGTGGGCTCCGCGCCCCCCACCGTCGTCATGGGCGAGTCGCTGCCGGCCAGCGAGCGGATCGGCGCCTTCCTGCTGCTGCGAGCGCTCAAGCTCGTGCGAGCCAAGGCGTCGGCCCTGGCCCGCACCCCGCCCGCCGAGCTGGCCGTCCTCGTCTCGGCCTGGCTCAAGTGCTTCAACCCCGGCTGGCAGCCCCAGGGCATCAACCCCGCCTCGCTGAACGCCGCCGGCGGGAGAGTCCAGGCCGGTCTGCCCCGCAACCTCGATCCCGACGTGGGCGTCATCGCGCTCGAGGTGGCGGGCACGCTGGGAACGCAGGCGACGACGCTCGGGACCAACGCCCTCATGTGGGGCAACCGCGTGGCGCTGCTCGCCATGGGCGACCCGAACGCGGCCCTCGATGCCATCGCGTCGGCCGCCGGTGCTTCCGCGGCCCCCCGCGACCTCAAGGACCGCGCCACCTTCATCACGCGGACCCCCGAGGCCCGGGACGTGGTCGGGTTCGGGGTGGCGGACGCCTTCGCCGAGGCCCGCGCCCGGCTGGGGATGGACCGCTAGAGCGCCGCCCGCCGGGGGAGGGGCGCCGCCGCGGCGGCGATGGAGCCCGCCTGCGCGGGGGCGAGAGCCGGCGCGAGAGGGAACATCGGGGCCGCGAAGGCTCCGTCACGGCGCGAGGTTCCGGCGATCGGGGACCCGGCGGCCCGTTGCGGGAGGTGGCTTCCTTTCGAAGGAGCCGTGGCTACCCGCCGGGTAGACACGCCGGGCATCGAGGGAGCCGAGTCTCCCTCGCGGGTAGGCACGCCGGGCATCGAGGGAGCCGAGTCTCCCTCGCGGGTAGGCACGCCGGGCATCGAAGGAGCCGTGGCTCCCTCGCGGGTAGGCACGTCGGGCATCGAAGGAGCCGCGACTCCCTCGCGGGTAGGCACGCCGGGCGTCGAGGGAGCCGAGTCTCCCTCGCGGGTAGACGCGCCGGGCGTCGAGGGAGCCGCGACCCCCTCGCGGGTAGACGCGCCGGGCATCGAAGGAGCCGTGTCTACCCACAGAGGGATCGCGTCGGCCGTCGAGGAAGAGCCTCACTCGACGTTGACCGACACGGGAGCGCTCGCCCCTCCCCCGTCGGCGCGCGCCACGAGCACGTGGTCTCCCGTGGCCAGCGCCCACCGCACGACGAAGGGCGCGCCGACCCGCGCCACCGGGCGCCCATCCACGAGGAGATCCACGCGCTCCACGCCGCCCGGCACGTCGAGCCTCACCGCGATCTGCTGCTGCCCGCGCGGCCGCTCGGGATCGAGCGCGAAGCGAGCGCCGTCTCCGGGCCAGGCGATGCGGAGGGCGGGAGCGTCGCTCCCTCCCCGCGCGCCCGGGCAGAAGGGGGAGAAGGCCGCCGGGGCCACCGGGCGGGCCGCGGCCGCGGCCCAGGCGCGCAGGGGGCCCTCGTAGCGCTCGAACGTCCGCTCCACGACGGCTCCCGCCGGGCATGCCGGCCCCGCGCGCAGCCCGTTGCGGCGGTCGATGCGCACCGTCTCGTGCATCGCGCACGGCGCCAGGGCGTCGCGGGCCGGGGCGGTCATCCACTCGCGCACCGCGTGCGGGCAGGCATGCGTGGGCCGCCCCCCCGAGAGGGGGCAGACCTCCACCTCCACCAGCCCGGGGGCGCGGTCCTCGCGGCTCGCCAGGCGCAGGGGGCGCGCCTCGCGGCCGCGCATGGCGGCCTCCATCGCCGCGTGGAACAGCGGCGCCGCGCCGGTGATGCCGCTGGTGCCCCGCATGGCGCTGCCGTCGGCGTTGCCGACCCACACCGCCACCGTCACCTCGCGCGTGAAGCCCGCCGTCCAGTTGTCCCGCGAGCCCTTCGAGGTGCCGGTCTTGGCCGCCACGTCGAACGGAAGGTCGAGCGCGCTGCCCTCGCCGAACGCCGCGACGCGGGCGCGCCGGTCGGCCAGCACGTCGGCCAGGACGTCGGCGACCTGCTGCGGCATCACCCGCTCGTCTTCGGCCTGGGGCACGTCGACGTCGCCGCCGCGGCGCACGATCCGCCGGACGGCGCGCACCGGGCGCAAGAGCCCCCCGCGCGCGAGGGTCGCGTAGGCGTTCGCCAGCTCGAGGAGCGTCACCTCCCCGTCCCCCAGGGCGATCCCCGGCCCGTACCAGTCGGCGCCCCGATCGAGCGAGGCGAAGCCGACGGCGTGGAGGCGCTCGAGGACGGCGTCCGCGCCGAGCTGCTCCGCCGTCCACGCCGCCGGGACGTTGAGCGAGCTGCCGAGCGCCTCGCGCAGGCGCACCGGCCCGTGGAAGCGCTCGTCGTAGTTCATCGGCGCGTACAGCCCGGCGTCGACCGGCAGCTCGAGCTGCACGTCCGGCAGCACCGTCGCCGCCGTCCAGCCGAGGCGCTCGATGGCGAGCCCGTAGACGAACGGCTTGAGGGTCGAGCCCGGCTGGCGCAGCGCCCGCACCCCGTCGTTCTGGCCGCCCCGGGGATCGGCGAAGTCCGGAGAGCCGACGTAGGCGAGGACGTCGCCCGTGGCGTTGTCGAGCACGACCACCGCGGCCGAGGTCACGTGGCGCCCGGCCAGGGGCGCCAGCTGCTCGCGCGCCGCGAGCTCGATCTCGCGCTGAAGATCGCCGGAGAGGGTCGTCTCCACGCGCTCGGCCATCACCGCGCGCGGCGGGCCGCCCGCGGCCGCCGGCCACAGGGCGGCGTCGCCGTCCGACAGCGCCTGCACCAGGTGCGGGGCCCCGAAGCTGCCCTTCCCTGCTCGCGCCGCCAGCGGCTCCGCCTTCGCGCGCTCGGCACGCTCCGGGTCGGCCCATCCCGCCGCCACCATCCGGTCGAGGATCCGGTCGCGCCGGCGCAGCACGCGCTCGGGGTGGCGATCGAGGGTGTAGACCGCCGGCCCCCGCGGGATCGCCGCCAGCGTCGCCGCCTCGGCCAGCGAGAGCTCCCCGGGCGCCTTGTCGAACCAGAAGCGGCTGGCCGCGTCGATCCCCCGCACCCCCGCGCCGAAGGGAGCGCGGTTCAGGTACTGCTCGAGGATCTCGCGCTTGGACAGGCTCGCCTCGATCCGCAGCGCCAGCGCCGCCTCCTCGAACTTGCCGGCCAGCGTGCGGCGGTGCGGCCGTACCAGCCGCGCCAGCTGCATCGTCAGCGTCGACGCCCCCGACACCACCCGCGCGTGCCCCACGTCCGAGGCCGCCGCGCGCGCCACGGCGACCGCGTCGACGCCCGGATGCTCGAAGAACCGGCGGTCCTCGGCCGCCAGCACGGCGTGCACCAGATCGTCCCCCACCTCGTCGAGCGACAGCGCGCGCGCCCGCGACGCGTCGTCCGCCCGCACCTCGCGCAGCAGCCTGCCGTCGCGGTCGACGAAGCGGATCGACTCCGCTCCCGCGCCCCCGCGCAGCTCCGCCGGCAGCGGCAGCGTCGCCGCCCGCGCGACGAGCGCGAGCACCGGCAGCACCACGAGGACCACCAGCCCCCGGGCGGTCCGCGTCGTGCGCGTCCAGATCCGCGCGATTCGTCCGACCGACGGGATCACGGCGCGGCCACCTCCAGCTCCCCGCCCGCCGTCCGGCCGAAGACGGCCGGGTCGTACATGCACTCGGCCTTCGTCGGAGGCACCACGAACCGGCCCGCGGTGGTCGCGCGCGCGAGGTACCGGTAGTGGTACATGCCCGCCGGCATGTGCTCGACGAAGGTGAGCACGCGGTCGTCCCGCATCTCGCGGTGGTACCAGGCCTCGCCCCAGCCTCGACCCGAGGCGATGGCGTCGTCGCTGGTCTGCTCCGCGTCGTCGGCGTCGCCTTCCCCGCCCGCGCCGGTCACGTCCAGCGACTCCGCCGTCGTCGCGAACGTCGTGTCCACCGGCTCCAGCCCCGCCGCGAGCGGGTCGTCCAGCACCACCTGCTCGCGCGGCGTCGGCGTCACCAGCACGAGATCGACCAGCACCAGGTCCCCCGCCTTCACCCGCGTCTGGGTCTGTGCCGGCAGCGTCGCCAGCGCGTCCCGCAGCCCGTCCGGCGTCACCGATCGCACCAGCTTTCGCACGGTGAAGCCGCGATCGAGCTCGTCGTGCGGCATCTCCTTGCGCGCGTACCGCAGCCGCGCCTGGTAGAAGAGCTGCCCGGAGCCCTCGACCTGGAAGGCCACGGTGGCGTCGGGCTCCGCCAGCAGCTTCGCCGTCGGCACGGTCACGTCGCTCTGCAGCGTCGAGCGCCCGCGGAACGGCGCGTCCAGCGCCAGCTGCCCCGCCACCCACACCCGGGCCCCGAAGTCGGGCGACGTCTTCTCGGCCGCATGCCGGTAGTCGTCCAGCGCCAGCAGCGCCCACGCCGCCTCGTGCGTCGACTGCCACTGCCCGTTGCTGCGCTCCCGGAGCAGGCCCCGCGCCAGGCGCGAGGCGAGCGCGTGTTTCGGGTCCATCGCCACCAGCGCGCGCAGGACGATGGCCGTCGTTCGCGGCTGCGAGTCGAGGACGGACGCGTAGTTGTCGCTCAGGTTCTCGACCACGACCGCCGCCTCGGGCGTGATCCGCAGGTGCTGCTCGACGTCGCGCATCAGCTCGTCGGCCTGCTTGCGATCCATCTTGCCGACCACGATGGCGTGGGCGAGCAGCGCCCGCGCGAAGAGGGGCATCTCGGCGCGGTGGTCGTAGAGGCGGTTGGTGAACCCGGGGTCGGGCTTGCCGATGGTCGCCAGCACGTCCACCACCAGCGCGCGCCCTGCCAGCCCCACCGGACCTTGACCCTCGAGGTGCGCGAGCTGCCCGTGCAGCCACTGCACCGCGCGGTCGATGGCCTCGTCGGGCACCGGCCGCCCCTCCTTCCTCGCGACGTCGAGCCCCCACAGCGCGTAGGCCGTCACCCAGGCGTCGGCCTCCCGCGAGTCCGGCCACCACCCGAAGCCGCCGTCGCCTCGCTGGTTCACCAGGATCTTGGCGATGGCCACGTCCGCCAGGGCGTCGGGATCCTTCGGCAGGGCGATCCCGAAGTCCGTGGCCAGGTCCCGGGTCGCCACCAGCGGCACCAGCCTGCTCGTCAGCTGCTCGGTGCAGCCGTAGGGATACTCCAGCAGCTGCTGCATCCCGTCGCCCACGCCGAGCAGCGCCGTCGATGCCACCTGCACGTCGAGCCCGCCCACGTCGTCGCGGATGGCGCCGAGCGACCCGAGCTTCTCCGCGCTCGCCTCGCGCGTCTCGCCTTCCAGGGCCACCGTCTCCAGGATCCCCGGCGCGTCGACGTGCCGCACCACCTGCACGGCGTCCGATTCCGCGCCGGCACGCGCGCGGAAGGTGAGCTTCGCGCTCCCCGCTCGCGGCGTCGCGATGGCCCAGCGCACCTCCACGCTCTGTCCCGACTTCACCTCCACCGTCCGCTTCGCATCGCCGGCGGCGGTGGCGCCCTCCACGCCCAGCGTCACCTCCACGCGCTGCTCCGGGGTGCCCTTGGTGGTCACCACCACGCCCGCGTCCATGGTGTCCCCCGCGCGCAGGAAGCGCGGGAGCGCCGGCCGCAGCATCAGCGGGCGGCTGGTGGTCACCTGCGTGTCCCCGGCGCCGAAGCGGTCGTCCTTCGCCGCGGCCACCGCCATGAGCCGGAACGTCGTCAGGTTGTCCGGCAGCTTGAAGCGCACGTGCGCGCGGCCGTCGGCCCCGGTGAGCACCGCCGGCTGGAACCACGCCGTCGCGCGGAAATCGGCGCGCATCGTCCCTCCCCCGCCCCCCTCGTCGCCCTTGTCCTCGCCCACCTGCCCCAGCGAGGCCCGGAACACGCGCGCCAGATCGGCGCGGCTCTCCATGGCGAAGACGGCGAGCGAGCGCGGCGCGGTGAAGGTCGGGATGGGGTCGGGCGTGGTGTAGCCGGTGAGCATCAGGACGCCCTCGTCGACGGCCCACAGCGTCAGCTCGCTCGCCACGGGCTTGCCTGCGCGGTCGGTCACCAGCACGTCCGCCTCCACGGCGTCCCCCGGTCGCAGGTCCTTCCGGGCCGGGGTCAGCGCGACCTTCAGCCTGCGCGACTCGGGATCGACCACCAGCTGCGCGTAGCCCGACTTGAACGCCGGCGCGCCGACGTCGGCGCCCCGCGCGGGCGGCGCCTTGGTGCGGCCGCGCACCAGGTGCACCGAGACGAACGCGTTCGGTCGCAGGTCCTCCGTGATGGGCACGCTCAGCGTCGGCGTGGCGCCGACCAGGTGCACGTGCTGCTCCGAGTAGACCCCGGCGCGCTCGACCGTGACCAGCGCGTCCGCCTCGCGGAACGGGCTCTTCACCAGGATGCGGGCGACCTCGCCGACCTCGTACGACTTCTTGTCGGGGACGAGGGACACCTGGCTGGCGTCGGTCGTCGCCCACGCCGCCTCGCCGCCCTCGCCGATGACGTACACGTCGTAGCTCGCCGTGACGGCGCGGCCCTTCTCGTCGGCCGCGCGCGCGTGCACGAGGTAGTAGCCGGGCTGGGCCGCAGGCAGCGGACACGCCGTCGCGCCCGCCGTGGAGATCACGTCGCACGAGCCCACGGTCGCGTCGACGGGCTTCGACTCCCAGTGCCCGCTCGAGTCGCCCGTCGACTGCAGAGCGTTGGTCCACGTGCGCCGTACCAGGTCGACGTGCACCGCCACCCCCGCGCGCCGCGTGCCGCCCGGCTCGATGGCAGCCACCTCCGGGCGAATGGCCGCGCCGCTGGCGACGAACCAGTCCTTCGGCGCCCGCAGCGCGACGTAGAACGACGCCGGATGCACCAGCGCGCTCGCGCGCGACGCCACCGTCTGCCGCGAGACGTCCTGCACCTCCGCCTCCAGCGTCACCGCCTCCGTCCCGCGCTGCCCCTCCAGCGACAGGGGCGCGCGCGCGGAGAACACGCCGTGCGCGTCGAGGGCCGCGTCGCCCCCCTGGACGCGGCCGGCCCGCGGCGACGTGTCCGGCAGCTCCCGCTCGTACGCGTCGTCGTCCACGAGGAAGCCGTCGGCCCCGGGTGGCGTGAACCCCGCCCGCGCGCGCGTCAGCGTCCAGCGCACCTTCTGGCCGGCCATCGGCGCTCCGAAGAGGTAGTCGCCGTGCACCTCGAAGCGCGACACGTCCCCGTGCGTCCACGCCCGCGCGGCCGGGTCGACGCTCACCTTGAACTCCGAGGCCTTGTAGGCAGCGAGCTGGACGGCCATGGTCGTGCCCTCTCCGCGCGTGTCCTTCAGCTTCGCCCGCAGCTGCGCGAACCCGAGGTGCGCCGTGGCCGGGAGCGGCACGTCGACCGCGGCCACGCCGAAGTCGTCGAGCTTCGCGCCGGTCTCGAAGAGCGAGTCGCCCTGGGCGTCCGTGGCGTGGATCTCGACCTCGCGCCCGGCGGGGGTCTCCGTGCCGCGCGGCTTCGGCAAGCGGAAGATCGCCTCGAGCTTCACCGTCTCGCCGGGCCGGTAGACGCCGCGGTCGGCGAAGAGCATCCCCAGCGGCTCCATCCCGCCCGACGCGTCGACCCACGCGCCGTTGCCGCCCCACGCGAACACGTCCCCCACCTGCCGCCAGGTCCAGTCGTCGCCCAGACGCGCCACGACGATGCGGCGCCGATCGATGTCTCCCTTCTCGTCCGCCGGCGAGTACTGCTCGGCGGTGATGGCGGCCAGACCGTCGGCGTCGGTGCGCGTCTCGAAGACCGGACCGCCGCGGTCGAAGATGGTGACCGACGCCCCGGGCACCGCCTTGCCGTCCGACAGCCGCGTCACCCAAACCAGGCTGCCGAACCGGCTCATCTTGGCCGTCACCGCCAGGTCGGTCACGCTCGCCAGGTGCGCGCCCTGCCGCGTGGCCAGCACCACCGCGCCCCGCCCGCCGTGCCCCGCCAGGAGCGGATCGAGGGCCACGCTCCGCACGGCGCTCGCGTTGCGGGCCGCGCCGGGCGTCACCGTCTCCAGGTGGACCCCCGGCATCTTCGAGACCCGCTCGAACTGTCGCTCGGCGTTCTCGTACTCCCCCTCGCCGCGCGCGATGAGCTCCGCCACCTGCCGCTCGTCGAGCGCCCCCGTCGCCAGCGAGTACGACGGCGTGTTCACCGACGTCACCGGCACCACGCGAGCCCGCCATGACGTCGCCTCCACCACCGTCCCGCTCAGGCCGACCGCCACCGCCGGCTCGAGGTCGTCGACCTGGAAGGGGACGCTCACGTCGTGCGCCAGCGTCTGCCCGTACTCGTCGCGGAGCCCGGCGGTGATGGTGACCACGTACGACGTCCCCGCGCGCACGCGGGCGGGGATGGCGAAGGCCGCTTCCTTCAGGTCCTCCGCGGCGGTCTTCGACCAGGCGATGGGGGCCTGCGGCGAGACGCGCACGTGCGCCCTGAGCTGCGCGTACGCCACGCTGTTCGAGAGGTCGACGTCGAACGACGTCCCGGCGTGGCAGTGCCCCGTCCGCGTCTCCCAGCAGTGAACCCCTTCGACGCGCAGCGGGCCGTACGTCGCCATGTCGAAGTGGCGCGGCGCCTTCATCGGCAGCGGCCCGTCGGTTCCCCGGAGCGAGGCGTCCACCTCGATGACCACCTTCGACCCCAGCGGCAGCGGCGACGCCGGCACCAGCCGCACCAGCTTGGCGTTGTTCGGGTCGGGTCGCGATGCCCGCAGGGCGATCCGCCGCGCGTCCTTGGCCTCCCCCGCCGTCAGCGTCGCCGCGCGCTCCACCTCGCGCGGGTCGACCGGTTGATTGAAGCGGGCCTCGAAGGTCTGTGTCGCCGCGAGGTGCTCGGCGTCGTGCTCCAGCGGCTCCAGGCGCTCGACGCCCGGGCGCGGCGTGGAGAACGTCGCGAAGAAGGCGTCGGACATGGCCTCGCCCGACAGCGCCCGGGTCCCCGCCGGCACGGTCACCACGTACTCGGTGGCGTTCGGCAGGCGCGACTCCGGCGCGAAGATCAGCGCGCTCGTGCCCATCCAGCGCCAGTGCCCGGGCGGGACCGGCTCCTTCCCGCCCCGCGAGGCGATCGTCACCGGGGGCGGCGCCTCGTCGCCGGCGAGATCGAGCGCGCGCATCGGCCGGTTGAAGACGACGGTGACCTCGCTCGGATCGCGCGTCTCGCCTTGCGGCGCCATGTACGCCACCCCGAACACCCCCGAGGGCGGGGCCGCGGCGGGCGTCCCCGACAGCTCGAGCGTGCGCCCGGGGGTCACATGGGGGGCCCGCGCGCCCGGCAGGCAGGCGGCGAGGAGGAAGAGCCCGGGCCAGAGCGAGAGGACGATCGGTCGTTTTTTCATGGGGCGGCGATGCCTGCACAACGCCGTACACCACATCCGCGCTTCCGCGTCTTCCTTGCGGAAGGGGCACTTCGGGGCTAGTAACGCGCGCCCCCGCATGAGCAGCAGCAGCGCCCGCCCGTATACCCTGCGCAACATCGCCATCGTCGCCCACGTCGACCACGGCAAGACCACGCTCGTCGACCACATGCTGCGGCAGGCGGGGACCTTCCGCGTCAACGAGGTCGTCCAGGAGCGGGTGATGGACTCCAACGACCTCGAGCGCGAGCGCGGCATCACCATCCT
>DATBQU010000125.1:0-30549 GCA_036560665.1 Polyangiaceae bacterium | reverse complement strand
TCGACCAGATCACGGATGTCGCTGAAGTTCTGCCCGCCGAGCAGCGGCGACTCTTCGGTCAGGAACTGCGGGTTGCTGGGCTGCGGGCCATAGACGTTGGCGCTCGACAGTACGACCAGCTTCGGGATCTGGAACTGCGCCACGTACTCCAGAAGCTTGGTGAACCCGGCCACGTTCCACGAGTGATGGTCGGCCGCCGAGGCCCGCGGATCGTGCATCACGCCCAGATGGACCACGGCCTCGATGTCGCCGGCGCGGAAGACGTCCTTGAGCTTCTTGCGGCGGATGTCCACCTGGGCGTGATCGATGTCCTTCGGCTTGTCGTTGAAAGGTCGACGGTCGACCCCCACCACCCGGCGCTCGCGGTGGAGGACGCGGGCCAGGTGCTTGCCCAGTCGCCCGCAGATGCCCGTCACCAGTACGGCCCCTCCCGCCGTCGTGGGAGTCGAGGCGGCCCGCGCCCGGATACCGGGTTGCGTGGCGAGGCGGGGTCGTACGGGCGTGCTCTCGGACATCGGTCATCACCAGAAGATGTGCTTCCGCTCCTTCAGGCCACGGTTGAGCATCGACTGGATGGTCTGCTTCACCAGCCAAACCTTCTCGTCGATGATCGCGTCGTCGTCGTCGGCGTCGCCGGTGAAGTGCATCGGCTCGCCGAACCAGATGCGGTACTTGGTGGGGAGCGGAAGCTGTCCGCCCGGGAGCAAGAGCTGGGGGATGACGGGAAACGCCGGCATGCGCAGCAGCCTCGCCAGCCCGTCGACGTTGGCGATGGAGACGTACTGCTCCTCTGCGCCGACGACGGCGATGGGGACGACGGGCGTGCCGGTCTCGATGGCCAGACGCATGAAGCCGAGGCCGAACTCCGTCAGCTTGTAGCGCTGGTCGAACGTCTTCGAGATACCGCGCGCCCCCTCCGGGAAGACCAGCAGCGCTTCGCCCTGGGTCAGCAGCCGCTTGGCGTTCTCCGGGACGCCGACCACCTGACCGATGCGCGTGAACAGCAGCGAGACGAAGGGCAGGCTGACCGCCCATTTCTCGACCATGGCCCGCACGATCCTCGGGGGCTCGGCATCCATGAACATCGCCGCCCCGATGAGCGCGCCGTCGATGGGCACCTGGCCCGAGTGGTTGGCGATGAGCAGCACGCGCCCGGTGGGGACGTTCTCGACGCCGTGCACCTCGGCGCGGAAGTACTTGCGGTGCAGCATGGCCACCGTGGCCAGGGCATACTTCGCCCACTGCGGGTCGAGGCCGAAAGGGTCGACACCGGTCGAGCCCAGCGCCAGGGGAACGCGCGCCATGCGATCGGCGAAGCTCTCGCCCAGCAGGCGCTCGAGGATCTCGTCCGCGGTCTGCTCGGCGGATCCGAGCAGACGGCGCAGCAAGCCGGGCGCGCCGCGGGCTGCGGTTTCGATGCGAGCGAGCGCGCGCGATGCGGGGGGCACGGGGGGAGGGCCATTATGGTCGGCATGCGGCCGCGTTCAACGGCGTTATGCTCGCGCCCGTGACTCTCCCGCCCCCGCTCGAGCCAGGGGACCTCGTGGCGGTCGTCGCGCCGTCCAGCCCGTTTCCGCGCGACGAGCTCTGGAGGGGACTGGCCTGGCTGCGCGCGCGCTATCGCCTGCGCATGGCGGCCCATGTCTTCGACCGCGACGGCTACCTCGCCGGCAGCGATCGCCGCCGCGCGGAAGAGCTCTCGCGGGCCCTGAGCTCGGACGAGGTGAAGGCCGTCGTGGCCATCCGCGGCGGATATGGCGCGCTTCGTATCCTGGACGCCTTGCCCTGGGACGCGTTCGCGCGACGCCCGAAGTGGATCGTCGGCTTCAGCGACGTGACCGCGCTTCACGCCATGGCGTGGCGCGCCGGGGTCTCGTCCGTTCACGGCCCCAACGTCACCGGGCTCGGCCGCGACAGCTCGGTGCGAGGTCGTGCGGCCTGGCTGTCGTCGGTGGAGCGGCCGGGCGCGACGCGAACGTGGTCTGGGCTGCGCGTGGTTCGCGCAGGGCAGGGGAGCGGGCCCATCGTGGGCGGCAACCTGGCGCTCGTGCAGGCGATGGCGTCCGCCGGGCGCCTGGTGGTGCCGCCGGGCGCGGTGCTCGCGCTCGAGGACGTCTCCGAGTCCCCCTATCGCGTCGATCGAATGCTCACCGCGCTGCGCCTGGGCGGGTACCTTGCAGGCGCCTCGGCCATCGTCCTGGGCGGCTTCGACCGCTGCGCTCCGGGCGCCGACGGCAGGACCGTCGACGAGATCCTCGCGACGTGTACGGGGGACCTGGGCGTTCCGGTCCTCGCCGGCGCTCCGTTCGGTCACGGCGATCGCAACGATGCGTTCGTGATCGGCGCTCCGGTACGCGTGGCCGGAGACACCGTCACCTTCTACTGACGCGGGATGGGCGGGGGAACCGAGCGCTTCGGCTTCTCTTCCGGCTCCTCCTCGGTCGCCGGGCCGCCGCCCTCGTCGTCGGTGTCGATCATCTCCGCCAGGTCGTCGGCGATGATGACCTCCTCCTCGAACTCTTCGCCCTCGGAGTTCTCTCCGTGCGTCGAGTTCAAGTCCGGCATCTCTTCTTCGCCTTCGCCCGCTTCACCCGCCGCGTCGGCCTCGCCCGCCGGGGCCGGGGGCGGCTCCGAGAGCTTCGGCGGACGCGCGAGCGTCGAGTCGAGGAAGTCCATGGCCGCGCCCTCGCTCGTCCTCAGCAGCTCGTCGGTCGGCAGGCCGGGCGCGAACGTCTGCTCGATCGCCGCGAGATCGTGCTCGTCGGGGTGGTGCGTCGCTCGCGCCATCTCCGGCTGCGTCCCGGGCGCGCTGACCGTGACCTCCTCGGGTGAGCTGCGGAAGAACAGGCCCTCCGGGCGCGGCGGGCGCTCGTTGTTCGCGTCGCCCTCGTGCTGCGCGTCTTCGTGCGCGCCTTCGTCCTCCGGCTCGGGCGCCAGCGCCGCGCGCAGGCTCGCCGCCAGGGGGTCGATCTTCGGCGCGCCGGCATCGTCCGGGGGCGTCGATTGGGGCGGCGCGCGGTCGGTGACGGGCGCCGGGGCGGACTGCGACGCCTTCTTGGCTTCGGGGGGCGGGACGGTCTGGAGCTTGGGGGGAGCGTAGGCCTCGCGCTCGGCCCCCGGCTCCGGCTTCTTGAGCATGTTCGACTTGGCTCGCTCCAGCCCCGCCGTCGCCTCCGCGTCGCCCTGCTTCATGCGGAGCACCCGGCGCCAGGCGTCCGCCGCCTCTCGCGGGTCGATGAGCTGCTCCTCCCACATCCGGGCGACCTTTCGCGCCAGCTCGGCCCGGGCGTTCATGTCCTTGCCCCGCAGGATCTGGTCCTCGTAGAGCTGCACCATCCCCCGGTAGTCGCCGAGCTCCGTCAGCAGCGCCGAGAGCTCGTCCATCACGGCCTGGTCGTTGGGCGACAGATCGTGCAGCTTCTTCAGGTCTGCCGCGGCGCCTGTCTTGTCGTCCAGCTGTTCGCGGCGCAGCTTGGCCCGGCGCGCGAGCAGCTGCCGCACCAGCGGCCCGTCGAACACCTCGCCGAGGGCGCGGGTCAGGGTCGCCTCGGCGCGGCGCGGATCGCCGACCTCGCGCGCCAGGCCCTCCAGCGCGTCGAGGGTGAGGGGATCGACGTGCGCGATGAGCGCGTCGCCGAGCCAGGTGAAGGCTTGCTCGAGATCGTTCAGGTCGCGATGCGACATCGACGCCGCGCGCCGCATCAGCGCCCCGCGCGTCTTGCCGCCGTCGCGGGCGCCCTGTCCACCAGCCGCCATCGATGCGCACAGCGCCCGTCGCAGCCGCTCGCCGCCGGTCGCCCCGTCGCCCTCGCGGGCCGCGCCCTCCAGCGTCGCCAGCGTCTCGTCGCTCGGCGTGCCGCTGAGCGCGAGCTCGAAGAACCCGCGCGCTCGGTCGAGCTGTCCCTTGGCCGCCGCCACCTGCGACGCCCGCGCCAGCGCCTTCACCCGGTCGGCCGGCGCCTTGCAGCGCGAGATCTGGCGCTCGTAGAGGTCGACCACGTCGTTCGGCTTCTCGGCGATGGCCGCCAGACGCACCAGCAGCTCCTCGGCGTCGCCGGGGGGAACGCTGGTCAGACCCGCCTCCCCGTGCTGGAGTGCCTCGAGCCGCGGCGCGCCCGCCTTCACGCGCGCCTCGGCTTGCCGGACCAGCTCCTTGGCGCGGTCGACCCCGGTGAGCTCGCGCGCCAGCAGATCGTGGGCGATGGCGAGGGCGTCGAGATCGCTGGTCTTGATCGACAGCGCCTCGAGTCGCTCCGCGAGCTCGCGATCGGCCCCCTTGCTGCGCACGATCTCGCACGCCACGCGCACCGCGTCCTGCTCGCGCCCGACCTCGGCGAAGCGCTCGAACGCGCCGCGCAGGTTCGCCGTGCGCTCCGGGCTCTGCTTGGCCTCGAACCACCACTCGACCAGCTTGGTGGCGACGATGCCCTTCCAGCCGAGGCGATCTCCGAGCTCGACATAGGCCGTGCGGATGGCCGCGTCGCCCATGTCGGCCAGCTCCGTCAGCGCGGCGAGCGCCTCGTCGCCGCGGTCGAGGCGGTCCGCGAGGATCCCGGCGAGCTTCTTGGTGAGCGCGCTCACCTCGGTCTCGTCCGCCTCCACCTCGATGCGCTGCGCCAGCAGCTCCGCCACGCGGTCCCACTGTTCGGTCTTCTCGCACAGGTCGCACAGGCGGGTGAGGGCGTCGAAGTCCTCGAGGTCGGCCTTGCGGACGATCTCCAGCGCCCGGATGGCGTTCTTGGCGTCGTCGAGCAGATCGTAGAGGCGCGCCAGGCGTCCGGCGATCTGCCCCCGCTCGGTCCCGTCCGCGACGAGCTTCAGCTCGCGCTCGAGCGCGTCCGCCGCCGCGGAGGGGTTGTCGCGGGCCTCCTGCAAGTCGGCGATGGCCTGGAGCGCCGGCCGACAGGTCGCGTCGAGGTCGGTCAGGATGCGCTCGTAGCAGTTGATGGCCGTGTCGACGTCACCGACGCCCTCCGCCAGCAGCTCCGCCTCGCGCAGGGCGATGCGGGCGCGCTCGGCCCGGTCGACCGCCGTGTTGCCCAGGCGCCGCAGCAGCGTGGTGGCCTCGGTGTGGTCTTCGCGCTCGACGGCGTCGTCGATGAGGCGCTCCAGGGCCTCCTTGTCGTCGCCGTCCTCGAGCACCTTCAGCCACGTCTCGCGCGCCGCCTCCTTGTCTCCCAGCTGCGACGCGTACAGGTTGGCCGCCTGCCGCCGCACGCCCACGCGCTGGGACCGGTCGGTCAAGCGGTCGCCGCGGCGGACGAGGAGCTGGACCAGCTCGTTCCACTTCTGCGCGCTGGTGTAGCGATCGGTCAGCTGGTGGGCGTACTCCTCGCTGGTCGGGTCGATCTCGGTCGCCTTCTCCAGGTTGGCCACGACGCTCTCGTCGTCGCCCGCCCGGCCGAAGTGCTCGGCGCCGCGCGCGAAATGCTGCGCCTGCTGCTTGCCGTCGCTGGCGAGGTGCGCCCGCTGCACGGCCGCCTGCGCCGCGCGGTCCCAGCGCTCCGCGGCGACGAAGCAGCGCTCGGACGCCTCCCACAGCTTGGCGCTCTTCTGCGCCTCGGCGGCGTCGGCGTAGGCCTCGCCCGAGCCGCCCGGATCGTTGAGCTGCTCGCGCAGCTCGCCCAGCCGCTCGAGCAGGGCTCCCCGCGCCGGCGGATCGCTGATCGACGCCGCGCTCTCGGCGATCACCAGCGCCGCGCGATCGATGGCGCCGGCCTTCTCGAACATCTTGGACGCGGTGGCGACGGCGCGGTCGTCCTCCGGCGTGAGGTTGGCGATGCGCCCCCACGCGTCCGCCGCCGCGGTGAAGTCGCGCCGCTTCTGCTCCTGGAGCGTGGCCAGCTTCTTCTCCAGGGCGATCTTCTTCTCGAGGTCCCCCTCCGCCGTCGCCTCCTGCTCCAGCAGGTTGGCCAGGTCGTCCCAGCGCTGGGTCTTCTCGAGCAGGCGCGTCAGCGACTGGCGGGCGCCGTCGTCGCCGCGGTCGATGGTGAGAAACTGCTTCCACGCGCTGATGGCGCCGTCGACGTCGCGCAGGTTGCCCTCGCACAACCCGGCCACCTCGCGCAGCCGCTCCTTGCGCGCCTCGACCGACTCGCCCGCCGCGCGCACCGCGTTGAGCAGCACGTCGCGCAGCGAGGCGTAGTCGCGCTTGGTGCGCAGGTAGTCCTCCACCCACGAGAGCGCCTCGGGGTGCGCCGGATCGGCCTCCAGTACCTCGCGGTACTTCTGGTAAGCCTCCGGCCGCTTGCTCTTGTTGACGAGCATCTGCGCCGCGTCGAGCACCCCCTGGAGCTTGTCGGCGGCGATGGGCGCCCGGCGGCCGCTGGCGTGACCGTGAGGCTCGGCGGCGTGCGGCGCGTGCTGGGCGTGGGGCTTGGGCTGGACCTGGGGCGGCGGCACGGAGGGCATCTGCTGCCCGGTCTGGGCGTAGAGCTCGCGCACCTTCGCGGTGGCCTGTTCGTCGCCGAGGCCGCGCAGCGGCTCCAGGATCTGGATGGCGTTGTCCACCTGCCCGGCGCCCTCGTAGCTTCCCGCGAGCAGCCAGCGCGCCTCGGAGGCCATCGCGCCGTTGGGGTTGGCCTCGACGTAGGCCAGGTAGCGCGACGACAGCTCGTCCTCGCGCTCGAGCGCGCGCGCGTAGTACGCGTAGAGCTGCAGCGCGCGGTCGTGGCCCGGCTGGATGTCGAGCGCGCCGGCGGAGTAGGCCAGGCCGTGCTCGCCGTCGTAGGTCTCGGCGAGCCCGACCAGCAGCTCGGCCCCCGTGGTCCGCTCCTGCGCCGGGACTTCCTCGCCCGCGGCGAGCCGCTCGACGATGAGCGAGCCGTACTCCTGCTGGAGCCCCGCGTCCTTCTCGTCGATCTGCCTCGCGCGCGCCAGCGCGCGGGACGCTCCCCCCAGGTCGGCCGCCGCGCGGCGCGTCGCCGCCTCGTCGCGGATGAGCGCGAGCTGCCGCTGCGGGTCCTGCTCCACCGCCAGCTCGGCCTCGTACATCTGGATGGCGTCGTCCCACTGCCCGAGGGACTTGTAGATCTCGCGCGCGCCGTAGATGGCGTACGCGCTCGACGGCTCGAGGTCGATCGACCGCCGGAAGTTCTCGAGCGCCTTCTTCGGCTGCTGGAGGCTGTCGCTCCACAGGCGGCCGAGCTCCTCGTGCATCGCCGCGAGCTCGCCGCGGATCTCGGCGCTCTGCGGCGCCATCGGCGCCAGAGCCTTGGCGCGGCGCTCGAGCAGCGCCACCAGCGCCTTCACGTCGCCCTTGTCGCGATAGAGCTGCGCCAGGCGGTCGGACGCCGTGCGCTGCGTCGGGTCGCGGTCGATGGCCTGCATGAGCACGCGCGCCGCCCGGTGCGCGTCCCCCAGCGTGGTCGACCAGACGTTGGCCGCTTCGCTCAACCAGTGCGACGCGTAGCCGGGGTCGCGGGTCTCGGCCCCGACCCGCTCGAGGAGCAGCGCGTACGACTTCGGATCCGCCGCACCCGCCTGGTGCGCGTAGGCAAGCGCGTCCTCATCGTGCGGGTTCGCGACGAGCCGCTGCACGAGGGCGTCGATCTGGCTCGGATCCATCCGCGCCGGAGGCTACCACTTTCTCGTTTTTCCCAGCAATTGCGGGGCGGGTTTCGTGTCGTCTCGAAAGGGTCCGCTGTGCGCGGCAGTCTCACTCCAAATAGCCGTAGCCGACGGACGGAGCGCCCGCAGGCCGCGATCCATTGCCTCCGGAGGGGCGGGGCGGCCGGGAGGGGCGTCCCGTCGACGGGGGCGACGGCTGAGGCAGCGCGGTGGCGGCCACGGTCGGGATGGGAGGGGGGGGAGCTGCCGGCTTGGCCGACGGGATGGGCGAGGTCGCCGTCGCCGTCGGAGGGGGCGTGACCGCGGTCGCGGGCGGCGCCGCAGGACGTGCGGCGACGGTGCTCGCGGCCGGTGCGCTCGACGCGTGGCGCGACACCGAGACGACGACGAGGATGGCCAGGGCGACGGCGGTGAGCAGGCCCATGGCGATGCCCGGCACCAGCCACCGTCGGGCCCGCGAGGGAAGACCCGCCGGCGTGCTCAGCGTCTCGTTGGTCAGCCCGTTGGGGGTCGACGGGGCAGGGGGCGGCGGCACCGACTTCGACTTGTCGAGCAGCCCCTCGAGCCCCCCCGCGAGCGAAGCGCGCACGCCGCTGGTCACCACGGCGCTCTCCTTGGCCTTGGTGAGCTCGGCGATGAGCATGTCCGCGCTGTCGGGGCGCCCCTCCGGGTCCTTGGAGAGGATGCGCATCACGAGGTTCTCCACCTCGGGCGGGATCCGCGCGTCGCCCGCGACCTCGCTCAGCGGTCGCGGCATGGTCTTGATGTGGCGCGCCATGACCACGATGGCGTCGTCGTCCGTGAACGGCGGGCGGCCGGCGAGCATGTGATAGAGGATGACGCCCAGCGAGTAGAGATCGCTGCGCGCGTCGAGCGGCTTGCCCTGCGCCTGCTCCGGCGACATGTAGCGCGGCGTCCCGAACACCGTCCCCGCCTGCGTCTCCACCGCGTTCATCGCCAGCTCGCCGTCGTTGTGCAGCATCTTGGCGATGCCGAAGTCGAGGACCTTCACGATCTCCTCGAACTGCTCGTTGCGGCGGACGCGCGCGTAGAAGAGGTTATCCGGCTTGAGGTCGCGGTGGATGATGCCCTTGACGTGCGCCTCCGACAGCGAGCGCAGCGCCTGCTTCACCGTCTCGATCGACTCCTCGACCCCGATGCGCCCCAGACGCTTGATGCGCTGGCCGAGCGACTCGCCCTCCAGCAGCTCCATGGCCAGGTAGAAGTCGCCGTTCTCGCTCTGCCCGAAGTCGAACACGGTGACCGTGTTGGGCGACGTGAGCAGGCTGTTGGCGCGCGCCTCGCGCAGGAAGCGCGCGCGGCTCACCTCGTCGATGGCGCGGTCGCTGCGCAGGATCTTGATGGCGACCTCGCGCCCGATGGGGGCCTGCTTGGCCCGGTACACCGTCCCCATCGACCCCGCGCCCAGGCGCGCCAGGATGCTGAAGCGCCCGGCCAGCACCCGGCCCAGCATCGGATCCCCGTCCGCCGCGGCCAGGTCGGCCGCCCGCACCAGGGGAGTGCCGTCGTCGGGGCAGGTGGGGCGCGCCAGCCCTTCCTCGAACCGCCGCTGGCACTGGGGGCAGACGAAGCCCTTCGCGGCGCGCTGGGACGGCGCCGTGTCGTCGGGACGACGGGCAGCGGCGGGGTGGGACAAGTGCTTCGTAATGTTCGCGCGCGCGCGTTACGGGCGCAAGGTAAGCGTGAAAGGGGTGCCCCGTAGCGGCCTCGAGACCTCACCCAGGTTCGCCTGGCGCAAGCCCCTGAGTTGGCTTCAGGGCTGCACGTAACTACCGGAGAGGCAGCACATTCCGGGGATCGCAGACGACGCTGTTCTCGTTGGCGATCATCGCCCCCGGCGCCAGCTTCCCCACGTCGACCCCGTCGCGGACCCTGCGGGCCTCGAGGTGCAGGTGCACGAGCTCCGGCGAGCCGGTGTCCCCCACGAAGCCCGCCACGTCCCCCTCCTTCAGGTGAGCCCCCACGGTCAGGCCGGGCGCAGGGGCGTCGAGGTGGCCGAAGAGCAGCACGTAGTCGTGCAGCTGGCCCCCCTCGCGCAGCGTCTGCCGGGTGATGACGGTGGTGCCGAACAGCGGCCCCACGTAGACCACCTCCGCGTCCCCTTGCTGGTGCTCGAGCGCCACCATGGTGATGGGCGTGCCCTTCTTCTGCGGCAGGTCCACCGCGCCGTGCCCGACGTGGCTGAGCTTCCGCCCGCGGCGCTGCATCTCGTCGGGCCGGTCGAGGTCGTAGCCGCTGACGACGCAGCCGTGCTCGCACGGCACCGGGTACCGGTACGCGTCGTAGTCCGCCGGTCGCTCGGGACGGCGCGGGATCTGGTCGTAGACGATCCAGTGCCCACGCTTGTCGTGGTGCGCGTTCTCCAGGGCCTCCGACTCCGGCGCGTCGTCGTCGTCCTGCGGCACGCGCACGCAGACGTCCAGGTCCGGCAGCGACCCGGTGGGGCAGAGCGCGGGCGACAGCGGATCGGCGCCGCGCACGGCGCTGGCCCGGTCGGCGATGGCGACCCGGACGGGGGCGCCGCGCGAGACGCCCCCGCCGAGCGACAGGAGGCCCACCGCCGCGAGCGACACCGGCAAGAGGAGGCGAGGGGCTTTCAACCGTTCCCCGGCATAGTGCCGGAGCGGGCCGGGCATTCCCAGCTCGCTGCCGGGTGTGCCCTTGCGGACGCGACGGCCCACGGGTAATCCGTCCCCCACCATGGCCTCGCCCGATCTGCCTGCCACGCTCAAGGCGTTGTTCGACGGCGAGCGCGCGGTGCGCGGCGCCCACGACGAGCTGGTGGGGGCCGACCCCGCCGCCGTCTTCCCGCTGCTCGAGAGCTCGACGCGCGAGGCGCTCCAGCTCGACGTGCTCGACGAGGACGAGTCGTCGCTGCGGCTGGTGCGCGTGTCGGCGGTGCTCGGCGAGATGCAGGGCCCCGAGGTGGTCGATCTGCTGGTCGACATCCTGGGCTGCGACGAGCCCGACGCGCGCCACGCCGCCGGCGAGGCCCTGGGCGGCCTGGCCTTCGACCGCTTCAAGGAGGTCGCCCTCGGCGTCGAGCGCGCCCTCCAGCGGCTCCCCGAGGGCAGCCCCGCGCTGGCCGAGCTGCCCTACCTGCTGGCCGAGGTGCCCGAGCCGGGCGTGCTCAAGCTCTTCGCGCGCTTCCTGGCGCACGGCGACGCCGACGCGGTGGCGTCCACCATCGAGGCGCTGGTCGAGATGGGCGATCCCGCCGCGCTGCCGCTGCTCGCGCCGCTGGCGGCCGACACGCGCAAGGTGCAGCTCGAGGACGAGGGCGGGACCGAGGCCGAGGCCACCCTGGGCGAGCTCGTCGCCGAGGCCCGGACCATCTTGTCGAAGGGGGCTCCTTGATGGCCGAGCCTTCCGGCCCGCACCGCGTCCCCACGCCTCCGTCGGGAGTGCAGCGCGGGCGCGTGCGCCTGGGGCCGTCGGAGGCGGCGATCTTCGAGACGTTCGTGGTGCCGCGGTACCTGGCGCTCTTCGGCGAGCTGGCGCTGGAGATGATGGCCGAGAGCGAGGAGGCGCAGGTCGTCCACCTCTACTGCCGCACCGGCTACCCGGACCGCGGCATCGCGCTGAAGCTGCCCGGCGCGCACATCATCGGCGTCGACGGCTCGCTGGCGGCGCTCGAGCTCGCGCGTGCCAAGGCGTCCACCATGCCCAACATGGTGAGCGACTACCGGATGCTCGAGGAGCTGCCCACCGCGCTGCCCCCCTCGGGGTTCTCCCACGGGCTGACGCTGCACCCGCTCGCCAACCCGGACGACCGCGGCAAGGTGCTCGCCGAGTTCGCGCGGCTGCTGGCCCCCCACGGCCAGGCGGTGGTGGCCATGCCCCTGCGCGGCAGCTTCCAGGAGCTGGGCGACCTGCTGCGCGAGTACGCGCTCAAGTTCGACGACCACGAGGTGGGCCGCGCGGTGGAGACGGCGTCGATGGTGCGCCCGACGGTGGAGATGTTCGGCGCCGAGCTGGAGGAGGCGGGCTTCGACTACGTCGACGTCAGCCTGCGGCCGACCACGCTCGGCTTCCAGAGCGGGCGCGACTTCTTCGAAGACCCCATCGCGCGCCTGCTCATCCTGCCCGAGGTGCGCCTCAACCTGGGCCTCGAGGACCCGGACCAGGCCTTCGACTACGTGCGCGAGGCGATCGACAAGTACTGGAGCGACGGGACGTTCGAGCTCACGGTGAACGTGGGCTGCGCGACGGGACGACGCGTGCCCTGAGGCGGTACTCCGGTCGAGAGGGCGCTTCCTCAAGACGACAGAACGCTTCCTCCGGGCGGGTGAGCGCCCTCGGCGGACGGGAGGACGCCCTCGGCGGACGGGAGAACGTCCTCGGCGGGCGGGAGAACGCGCTCGGCGGACGGGAGAACGCGCTCGGCGGACGGGAGAACGCCCTCGGCGGACCGGAGGACGGCCGCTCCGAACGGGACAGCGGTCCCTCCGGCGCGGAGGGACGCGTCACTGCGTCGGAGCGCCGGCCTCGATCCAGTCGTGGAAGAGCTGCGCCAGCGCAGGGCTGGGCCCGGTGCTCAGCGGCATGCACCCGCCGTCGATCCCGCCGTCGCACCACAGCTTGAGGAACACGTAGCTCTGCAGCGGATCGCCGGGCTTCACGCGCAGCATCGGGGGCCGCTCGCTGGAGGGCACGCCGATCATCGCGTCGAACTCGGTGCCCACCAGCAGCGACATGCCCGCGGCGCCCTGCCCGTGGCAGCCGTCGGCGTTGGAGCAGATCTGGTCGATCCTGCCCTTCACCTGCACCTGCAGGGGCGCGTCGTCCGTCGCGTCCGAGCAGAAGAGGCAGGGCGGACCGTCGTCCGGCGCGCTCGCGTCGCTCGCCGGCGCCGCGGACGGCGACGAGCACGCGGCGACGCCGAGCAGGAGCACCAGCGGGGCAGCGGCGCGTCGCACCGGGGCGAGTGTAGCGCGCCGCCTACTTGCAGAAGCCGTCGATGCAGACGCTGCTGCCCGAGCAGTACTTGCCCTGCGCCGGATCGCAGTCGCTCCCGAGGTTCGACGAGCCCGAGCAGACCGAGTACGTGCCCGTCTCGATCGTCACGTTCTTGCAGACGTCGGCGCTGGTCGCGCCGCAGCCGCCCGCGTCGGGATCGCACGCGGTGTAGCAGTCGTGGTGCAGGCAGATGGCGTTGCCCGGGCAGCTCGTGGCCAGCTGGCCGATCTCGCCGTCGTTGAGGCACGCGAAGCTCGCGCCCTGGCCGGGGATGCACCCGCCGTTGACGCACACCAGGCCCGCCGGGCAGCCCGCGCCGCCGTCGGCCTTGGTGCACGGCGGCGCGCAGTGGCCCTCGACGCAGACGCTGCCACCCTGGCACGACGAGGAGCCCGAGCCGGTGCACGCGCTGGGGTTCAGGTTGCACACGCCGCGCGTGAAGTCGCAGGCGTAGCCGGAGGGGCAGGGGGTGCCGGCGTCGCAGTGCGGCTCGCAGAGGCCGTCGACGCACGCCTCGCCCGCGACGTTGCACTGGGTCGTGTCCGAGCAGAGGTGGCCCTGCGACGCGCACTGGCCGTCGACGCACCTGGCGCCCTGGCCGCCGCACTCGCCGTCGGCGTTGCAGGGGCCCGCCGTGCTGGACGCGTCGCCCGAGTCGCCGCCGTCCTTCGCTGTGCTCGCGTCCGAGGCGTCGCCGGTGCTGGCGTCGGAGCCGCCGAGCGCCACGCACTGGGCGGCGCCGTTCGACAGCTTGCACACGTAGCCGCTCGGGCAGCCGGTCTGCCCGCAGTCGCCGGCGTCGGGGAAGGTCTGTCCGGCGTCGGGGGTTCCCCGGGAGCCGGCGACGCAGGTCCCGTCGGTGGCGCAGATGTAGCCGTTGCCGCAGTCCGCGTCGCTCCCGCACGAGTAGGGCAAGCAGGAGCCCGAGTACGACGTGTCGGGGCAGCTGTAGCAGCCGGTCGAGTCGCACACGCGGTACTCGCCCTGCTGGCTGGGATAGATGGGGCACCCTCCGAGCACCGCGGCCACGACGAGGATCGCAATGCCGAGCAAGACACGCTTCATGACCTCACCACTTCCCTACATGCCAAGGACACACGTGATCCGTCGCCCACGCCTCACGATGGGGGAACTTTAGCAACCGACGTGCCTCCGTGCGAGGCGGGCGCGCGCAGCCCGCCGGACGGGGCCAGCGCCGTGTCCGGGCGCGTCTTGTAGACCTGCGTTCACGACGGGCGGCTCGCCGGGCGGTCACGGAGCGCCGCCGGACCGCCGGACCGGGCAGAGCGGGCAGACCGGGACGGGCTGCCCTGGGCAGCGGACGCAGCCGGGACGTTTCGCGGCTCCTCTCGAATCGACATCGTCGGAAGGCGCGTGTTAACGTTCGTGGCCTGGACGTTCAGTGCGAGCGCTGCAAGACCGAGTATGAGTTCGACGACGCGCTCGTCAGCGGGCGTGGAACGACGGTGCGGTGCACCAACTGCGGCCACCAGTTCAAGGTGCGCCGGCCGGACGCGGGCGAGCCCGGCGCCGACAAGTGGGCGGTGCGGACGGCGTCTGGCCAGCAGCTCACGTTCCTGACGCTGCGCGAGCTCCAGCGCGCCATTCTGGCGAAGCAGGTGGCGCGGGGCGACGTCCTGACACGAGGCGGCGGACCACCGCGGCCGCTCGGCACCATCGCCGAGCTCGAGCCCTTCTTCGAGGGGCGCACCTCGAGCCGTCCCCCGCCCGGCGGGCTGGTGGTGAACACGCCGCAGCCCATCCCGGGCGCGCCCGGCGTCCCCGCGTTCCCGAAGCGGACCGCGTCGTGGGAGGCGGCCCCCCCGCCGGCGGGGCCGCCCGTGGTCGTGCCCCCGCCGCGGCCGAAGGTCGACACGCTGCGCCCGCCCGGCTCCCGCGCCGCGCCTCCGCCGCCGCCGTCGCCTGCCGCGCCCGCGGTCGAGAACCTGCCCATCGTGAGCGCCGCGCCTTACGCCTTCGGGCAGGCGGCCATGGCGCCGCCGGGGACGGAAGACCCGGTGACCATCCGGCGGCCGATGACCCCCGCGCCGCCGCCGGTCGAGGAGTTCTCCTCGCCGCTGCCGCCGCCGACGCGCCCCGTGCGCCGGCCGATGCCGACCGGCGACGACGAGCTGCCGGCCATGCGCGCCTCGCAGCCCTCGGCCACCGACGAGCTGTACGGCGTGCCGCGCCGTCGCCGCGTGGGCGGCTGGGTGGTGGCGTTCGTCCTGCTGATGGCGGTGGGCGTGGTCGGCTGGGTGGTGGCCAAGCCGTACCTGGCGGGGCGCAACGCAAGCGCGTCGGCCCACCTCGATCCGCGCGCGCAGTCCTTCGTGAACGACGGCGAGCGGGCGATGACGGACGGCAACCTCGATCTTGCCCAGGAGAGCTTCGACAAGGCCAGTGCCCTCGCCGAGCGCGATCCGCGCGTGCTGCTCGACGAGGCGCGCATCGCCGCGGCGAAGGCCGACGTCCCGTGGCTCAAGCTGCGCCTCCTGCCTCCGGATGCGAGCGACGACGTGCGCATGACCAGGGCGCAGCTCGACGAGCGCGTGGTGCGCGCGGGCAAGACGGCCGACGCCGCGGTGGCGGTGGCGCCGGACGATCCGGCGGCGCTGCGGGCGAAGGTCGACGCGCTACGCCTGGTGGGCGAGCGCGACGGAGCCCGCGGCTACGTGGCGAAGATCATCGCCCAGGCCTCGCAGCCGGAGACGGCCTACGTCCTGGCGGCGCTCGACCTGGCGGAGCCGGACCCGCTGTGGACCACGGTGATCGATCGCCTGCGTCTGGCCGCGGCGGGCGAGGGCAACGCGGGCCGGGCGCGCGCGGCGCTTGTGTACGCGCTGGCGCGCTCGGGCGACGCGGCGGGGGCGAAGGCGGAGCTGGCCAAGCTCGACGCCATGTCCCGCGCTTATCCGGTCTTGCCGAACCTGCACGCGTTCCTCGCGCGGGCGCCGGTCCGGCCGTCGGGGGACGGCGGCGTGGCGGCGACCGTGCCGCACGTCGACGTGAGCGCGCTCCCGACGCAGCCGCCCGTCGCGGCTGCGGGCGGGGGCGACGTCGAGCCGCCCGGCGTGGGCGACTCGCCGAAGGGCGCGATGGGAGCCGCGTCGCAGGCCATCAAGAAGGGCGACTGGGCGCGCGCCCGGCAGATCTACGAGGCGCTGGTGGCGCGCAACCCGGGCGACTCCGAGGCGCTGTCGGGCCTCGGCGACGTGGCGCGGGCGCAGGGCGACTCGGCCGGCGCCATCGCCGCCTACAAGCGCGCGCTGGCGGTCAACCCGTCCTACCTGCCGGCGCTGCTCGGCGTCGCCGACACGCAGTGGGCGAGCGGCGATCGCGGCAGCGCCATCCGCGCCTACAAGGACATCGAGGATCGCTTCCCCGACGGCACCTACCCGCCCTACGTGAAGACGCGCGCCATGGGCGGCGCCCCCGCGCCCACCGGCGGCTCCAGCTCCGGGCCGGCGCCCGTCGTCTCCGGTGCGGCCGCGCCTCCGGGGCCGGCGAGCGCGCCACCGAAGCTGCCCGATCCCGACGGCCTCTGATGCGCCCTCTCGTCGCGCTGACGCTGCCGGCGCTGCTGGGCGCGCTGCTCGCCTGCGAGGGCCGGCAGCGACCCTCGTCGTCCGGCGCGTCGCACGAGGACCCTCGCTCGGGCCCGTCCGTGGCGGTGCTCGACCTGTCCGACGGAGTCCCGGAGCAGTCGCCCACGGGGCTGCTCGGTCTGTCGTCGAAGGGCGCGTCGTTCGACGAGCTGGTGCACGAGGTCGAGCGGCTGGGCCGCGACCGGTCGCTGCGGGGCGTGCTGGTGCGCCTGGGCACGGCGCGCATCGGGCTCGCGCGCGCGTCGGAGGTCGGCGCGCTGCTGGCGACGCTCGGCGCCCGCGTCCCGGTCTGGTGCCACGCCGACGACCTGGCGAACGGCACGCTCTACCTCGCCGCCCGGGGGTGCAAGCGCGTCTGGGTGTCGCCCGCGAGCAGCGTCGACGCCATCGGCCTCGCCGCGCAGACCATCTACTTCCACAAGCTGCTGAGCGAGGAGCTCGGGCTCGACGTCGACTTCCTGCAGGTCGGCAAGTACAAGGGCGCCGAGGAGCCGTTCACCCGCGACGGCCCCAGCCCCGAGGCGCGCGCCTCGCTGGAGTCGGCCCTGGCCGGCATGCGCGCGGCCTGGCTCGACGGCATCCGCAAGGCGCGACCGGCCGTGGCCGAGGCGACCCCGGAGGACGGACCGTACGCCGCGCCGGACGCCAGGGAGCGCGGCCTGGTCGACGACGTCGGCTACTACGACGAGGCCCGCGACGCCCTGGAGAAGGAGGTGGGGGCGGTGCGCGCCGAGCTTCGCCTGGGCGGGGGCGCGCAGGCGGGCGGGGGCGACGATCTGTCCGACCTCTTGCGCGCCATCGCGGGCGAGTCGCTGGGCGCCGCGCCGGTGGCGCTCGTCCGCGCCAGCGGCGCCATCTCGATGGAGGGGGGCGGGTTGCTCGGCGAAGGCGGCGGGATCGTCGAGCGCCGGCTGGTGCGCACGCTGACGCGCCTGGAGAAGGACGACGACGTGAAGGCGGTCGTGCTGCGCATCGACTCTCCGGGAGGCAGCGCGCTCGCGAGCGATCTGCTCTGGCACGAGCTCATGCGCATCCGCGCCAAGAAGCCGCTGGTGGTCAGCATCGGCGGGATGGCGGCGAGCGGCGGGATGTACCTGGCCTCCACCGGGGTCGTCGTCTTCGCCGACGAGGCCAGCATCGTCGGCTCCATCGGCGTCGTGGGGGGAAAGATCGCCGCCGATCGCGCCCTCGAGAGGATCGGGGTCCACGCCGAGACCATCCCCGCCAAGGTGGGCGACCCCCGCGCCGCGGCGCGCGCCGCGTACGAGTCGCTGCTCGCGCCGTGGGACGACCCGACGCGCGAGCGGCTGCTGGCGACGATGACCGCCATCTACGATCTGTTCCTGGCCAGGGTGGCGGAGGGGCGGAAGCTGCCCGTCGAGCGCGTGGCGGCGTCGGCGGAGGGTCGGATCTTCAGCGGGAGCGAGGGCAAGGAGCGGGGTCTGGTGGACGAGCTGGGCGGTCTGGCCGAGGCGATCGCCCGGGCGCGCACCCTGGCGGGGCTCGCCGCGGATGCGCGCGTGGCGGTGGCCGGCGAGCCGGCGGGGTTGTTCGAGGCCCTGGCGGACGACGGGCTGCCGGGCAGCGCGACGCCGCACCGCGGAGCGGATGGGCTGGGCGCGTTCGCGCCCCTCCTGGCGCGGCTCGCCCCCGAGCTCGCGCCGTTCGTCGCCAGCGTGGCCCCCATCGCCGACCACGAGCGGACGCTGTGCGCGCTGCCGTTCGCGCTGACGGTGCGCTAGGACCTGGCGTACGATCCTCGGGAAGGATGATCCCGTCCGACCGCCGTCCGGGAGCCGAGGCGTCGGGCGCGGCCCCCACCGAGGAGCCCCGCTCGACGCGCGGGACGCTGCCGCCCCCGGAGTGGGCCGGGACGGCGGGCCGTGCGCAGCGGACCACGATGGCCCCGCAGCCGCTCGAGCGGCGAGCGGGGGCGCGCGCGGAAGAGGCGTGGATGCGCGCTCGCGTCGAGGAGGCCCGCGCGGCCGGCGACTCGCCGGCGCTGCGCACCGCCTCCGTCGCCCTCGCGCGATGGCTCGCCTCGCGGGATCGTGACCTCGACGAGGCGGTGACCCTGGCTGCCCAGGCGCTGCCGATCGCCGACGACGTCGAGCTGCGCCGGGAGCTCGCGGCCTGGCTGGAGAGCCTCGGCGAGGCCGCGCGCGCGGCCGCGGCGCTCAAGCCGATCGCGTCGATGAAGGAGATCGAGTCGGCCGAGGCGGCGTACGTCCTGGTGCGGACGGGCGTCCTCAAGGCCCGCGCGGGAGCGGCGGCGGGAGCGGCGGCGGCCTTCGAGGCGGCGCTGCCGATCGAGGCGGGCGACGCGCTGCCGGCGGAGCTGCTGGGGGCGATCGCGCCGTGGCAACCGGACGCCGTCCCGCCGGCGGCGGCAGCCGAGGCCTACGTCGAGGCGGCACGCCGGCACGCGGCCCAGGGCCACGACGACGCCGAGCTCGAGGATCTGTGGCGCGCGCTCGCCATCGACGCGGCGAGCCCGCCCGCCGCGCGGGCGCTCGCGGAGGCGCTGACGCGACGTGGCCGGCGCGACGCGGCGGACGAGCTGTGGCGCATGCACGCGCGGGCGCTCGAGGCGGTCGACGCGGGGCAGGCCGCCAGCGTCTACGCCGCGCGGCGCGCGTCGGCCGTGGCGTCTCAGACCACCCCGCGGGCGCTGGCGGCCGCGCTCGACGAGGGGCTCGACGCACGGTTCGAAGGCGAGGGGAGCGACGCCTTCGACGCGCTGCTGCTCGACGCCGGAATGCTCGAGGTCCTGGCGGCCCGCCTGGCGGTGCGGGTCGAGCGGGCGACGGTGCCGGCCGATCGCGCGGCGCAGCTGGTCGAGCTGGCGAGACTCCACGCCGGGCCGCTCGCCGACGAGGCGCGGGCGACGGCGTTCTACGTCGGCGCGCTGGCCGCGGATCCTTCGTGCGAGGAGGCGCTCGCCGCGCTCCGCGCGCAGCTCGGGGACGCCCGCCGGCTCGAGGCGGAGGGCGACGGACGCGTCGAGCCGCTCCGCGCCCTGGCGCTGTCCATCGCGACCATCCCCGAGGAGGGCGAGCGTCGCGAGCGGCTGGTGGCGAAGCTTCGTCGTGCCCTGCCCGGCGCGAGCGGGGAGGTCGGTCGGGCCGACGAGGGGAGCGCGGGCCGCACCGCGCTGGCCGCGGCCTGGGTGGCCGCCGCGCGCGGGGGCGATTCGAGCGCGCAGGCCTCTGCGCTCGAGCGCGTCGCGGCCGCCGCGGCGGCGCCTCTGCGTTCCGTCCTGCTGTCGTCGTCGGCCGAGCGTCATCGCCATGCGGGGGACACCAAGGCCGCGCGTCGCGTGGCCGAGCTGGCGACGCACGCGGAGCCGGCGAGCGCGCGGTGCATCGCGGCGCTGGCCGACGCCATGGCCGCCGGAGATCGCGATCGGGCGGCGGCCGCTGCCCTGGAGCGCGCCATCGCCGTCGTCGGCCCGCGCGTCGAATGGTGCGTGGCGCTCGCGGAGGCGCTCGACGCGCTCGGCGAGATCGAGCTCGCCGTCGGCTGGAGTCAGCGCAGCGTCGCGCTGCGCCCCGGCGATCGACAGGCCATCGAGCGCCTGCTCGAGCGCTTGCTTCGATCGCGCGACGGCGGCCGCCTGGGCGATGCTCTGGCGTGGCTGCTGTCGCAGCCGCAGCCGGCGTCGTGGCTGGTGGAGCCGTTCTCGCAGGCGCTGCAGGAGCTGGCCGGTCTCGCCGTCGATCGTGCCGCCGTCGTCGCGCGCCGCGCGCTCGACGTGTTCGGACCTCGCTGGGGGCCGCTTCGCGAGGCGATGCTCGACGTCGCGAACCGGGCGGCTGACTCCGGGTTCGCCGCGGCCATCCTGGAGCGGTGGCTCGCGTGCGGCGCGGATGACGCCGAGCGCCGCGCCCTGTTCATCCGCCTGGCCGATCTCCGCGAGCAGCTCGGTGACGAAGAGGGGGCGGCCCGGGTGGTGGCGCGTGCGGTCCACGAGGGGGTGCAGGGCCCCGACATCGACCGCCACGTTGCCCGCCTCGCCGAGCGCCCGCTCGGGCCCGACGCTCAGCTCTGGCGGCTGCAGGCGCGTGCCGAGCGTCTGTCCTCGGCCGCCGACGCCGAGGCTGCGGCCCAGGCGTGGCGCGAGCTCGGCGCCGCGCTCTGGGATCTCGCCGACGATCGCATGCGAGCCATCGCCGCCTGGCAGCGGGCGGCGCGGCTGGCGCCTTCGCGCGGTCACGGCACCCTGGCCCTCGATCTGGTGTCGTTCGCCGGCGTGTCGTTCGCCTTCGAGTACCTGGCCCGCCTGGTCGAGGCGGAGCCGGACGACGCCGGGGCGGCCGTCATCGCCGCCGACGTGGCGCGCGCGGCGCTCTCCCTCGGGGAGGCGCGCCTGGCCTTCGACCTGGCGGCCCGCGGGCTCGCGCGCAAACCGTCGTACGCCGACGCGCTCGAGGTGGCCGAGCGCGCCGCCGACGGGCCCGAGGAGCACGCGTCGCTCTCGGCCCTCTACGAGCTGGTGGGCGTACGCGCGCTCGGGCGGTTCGGCCGCCGCGCCGCCCACTACCGCGGGGCGCGCTACTTCGAGCGGCGTGGCGAGCACGCGCTGGCCCTCAAGCACGCCGCGCAGGCGTTCTACGCCGTCCCCTCGGAGGGTTCGGCCTTCCAGCTCCTGGCCCGCGCGGCCGAGCGCGCCGGCGATCGGTCCCAGGCGGTGCGCACGGTCGAGCAGGTCGCGGAGAGCGCCGAGCCGTCGTCGGCAAGGGCGGCATGGCTGCTGCGGGCGGCGAGCATCGCCGGGGGGGGCGAAGAGGGCGTGCGGCGCCGGGTCGACGTGCTGCTGCGTGCGGCCGTGGCGGCGCCGAACGTGGCGACCATCGCCCTCCTCCGCGACGCGGCAGGCGAGCTGCTCCGGTTCGGACCCGAGGAACGCGACGCCCTCGAGCTGCGACTCGGGCGGGCGGCGCGCGCGATCACGGGGCGCCTCGACGGGCCCGAGGGGGCACGGATCGCCATCGCCTTCGCGCTGTCGTCGCTCGACCTCTTCGCGGACTCGGACGGGGCTTTCGCGTCCTTCGAACGCGCCTTCGCGTGCGACGCCGACGTCGACGAGTTCGCGGAGCTGGTGGGCTGCGCGCCGGCGCTCGGACTGGCGCGAGAGGCGCGCGATCGCGTGGCGTCGCTCCTGGAGGCGGCCGAGAAGCCGCACGCCAACGTGGGGATCCCGGTGCTTCGCGTGCTCGCGGCCATCGCGACCGCGGTGGGGGACGATGCGCTCAGGGCTCGGGCCGCGGTCGCCGCGGCCGTGCGCGAGCCGGACGACGATGCGCTGATCATCGAGGCCGACGCCGCGGTGAGCGCCGCTCCGGCGCTGGCCGGGGTGCTCTCGAACCGGATCACGCCGCGCCGCCGGGCCGCGGCGCTCCTGGCCGCCGCGCGGGCCCACGTCACCGAGGGCGGGCACGTGGACGCCGCGCCGCTCTTCGAGCGCGCGGTCGAGCTCGTGGACGGCGAGGAACGGGCCGAGGTGGAGCGAGAGCTCCGGGCCGCGTGGGATGCGGCGGGTCGGGGCAGCGAGATCGACGCGCGCGTGCAGCGGGAGGCCGCGAGCGACGGCGCGCTGCCGGCGATGCGGGCAGACCGGTGGACGGAGATCGCCGATCGTCGCGAGACGCGCGGGGACAGGAAGGGCGCGGTCCGAGCGCTGCTCGAGGCCTGCAAGCTCGACCCCGACCCGATGGATCGGTGGAGTGCGCTCGAGCGCGTGGCCGACATGGCGGGCGACGACGACGCGCGTGTCGCCGCGCTGGAGCAGATCGCGAAGCGCGTCGGTGACGACGGCCGGGTCCCCGTGTTCAAGCGGCTGGCTCGCGCGCAAGAGCGCCGCGGCGATCTCGAGGGGGCGGTCCGGACCTGGAGCCTGGTGCTGGCGTTCGACCCCGACGACGAGGAGGCCGACCAGGCCATCGAGTCGATCATCGTGGCGCGGGGGCGGTACGACGAGCTGGTCGACCATCTCGCGCGGCGCGCCGACCGGCTGAGCACGCACTCGGGGACGCGCGAGATCCTCCGTGCCGTGCGGCTTCGGCGCGCGGCGATCCTCGAGCAGCGGCTGGGTCGGCTCAAGGACGCCTGCGACGAGCTCGCGCTGTTGCTCGGCGAGTGGCCGGACAACACCGGAGCCCTGCGCTACCTCGCCGACCTGCTCGATCGCCAGGGGCAGCCCGCGCAGTCGGCGCCGCTCTGGCGACGGGCCGCGGCGCTCGAGGCCGACATGAACGAGCGCGACGAGCTCGAGCTCCGCGCCGGGCGGGCGTCGCGCGCAGCGGGCGACCTGGGGACTGCGCTCGAGCACGCCCAGCGGGTGCTCGCGCGCAGCCCTTCGAGCCCAGCCGCGCTCGGGCTGAGGGTCGACATCGCGCGCGCGCTCGGGGCCGACGAGGATCTGGGCAACGCGCTGGACGCGGTCGCCTCCGTCGACGGAGTCGATGCACGCACGCGCAGCGATCTGTTCCTCGAGGCCGCGCAGGCGGCTGCCAGGGCAGGGGACCCGGCGCGCGCGATGGATCGAGCGCGGCGGGCGGCCGACGCCGCCCAGGACCGCGCCACGCCGCAGCTGCTGGCGCGCGGGCTCGAATACCGTCTGCGCGGAGCGGGCGCCCCCGACGAGGCGCGCAGGACGATCGAGGAGCTGACGCGCATCCGCGAGCCTCTGGGAGCGGACGACGACGCCTTGCGCGCCTTCCTGCTCGCCGAGGCCCTCGACGTCGTCCAGGGCGGGGGCGCGGGGATGCACGAGCTGGAGGCCACCCACGCCATCGTGGGCGATCACCCCCTGGTGGCGCTCGGAATGGCAGAGCGGCTCGCCGCCCAGGGGCAGCACGACGCGGCGGTCGACGCCTACGGTGTCGCGGTGGCCGGCTCGTTGCTCGAGCTTCGCAGGACCGGCACGGTGGCCCTGGCAGCTGCCGATACCGCGATGCGTGCAGGTCGGCCGCTCGACGCCGCGCGGTTCCTGGACGTGGCGGATCGATTCGACGACACGCGTGCTGCCGCCGGCCTCCGGCGGCACCGCCTCGCCGAGCTCGACGCCGGCGCGCGTCGTCCCACGCTGACGTCCGCGGACACCTCGGACACCGTGACCGAAGCGCCGCCTCGGCCGCCGCCCCTCGTCGTCTCCGGCGAAACCGCGACTCTGGAAGACCTGGAGGCGGCGGTCCGGGTCGCCACCACGCCGGGCGAACGGGCAAGCGCGCGACTCGCGCTCGGCCGGGGGCGGCTGGACGAGGGCGATCCGCGAGGGGCTGAGCCTCTCCTCTGGGAGGCCCTGGCCGACGGCCTGTGCGAGGCGGGGGACGCGCTCGCGCCGGTGCTGGCCTCGTCGCCCGATCGCGCCCGCGATCTCGTGCGCGTCCGCCGCCAGCAGGTCGCCATCGAGCCGGGCGACATCGGTCGTCTCGAGTCGCTGCGCGCCGCGGCGCTCGAGGACGAGGATCGCGTCTACGCGCGCGCCATCGAGCACGTGCTCCGCGCGTTCGATCCCGGCGCGGGTCCGCTGCCGCCTCCGCCCCTCGCCGCGCAGCCCGAGCAGCCCGGGATCTTCGCGCTGCTCGCGCGCCCCTCGATGGATGCGGCGGGCGAGGCGCTGGCGCTCCTGTGGGAGGGGGCGATGCAGCTCTTCGTTCGTGACGCGGCGAGCTATGGCATCACGGGGGTCGAGCGCGTCGTGCCCGGTCCGTCGTCGGCGATCGCGCGTCTCTACGAGGTGGCCATGCACGCCCTCGACGCCCCGCGCATGCCCCTCTTCGTGCCGCGATCGACCTCGGGGACACCGGCGTCCCACGTGGCCCTGCTTTCCCCGCCGTCCGTGGTCCTGGCGGGCGACGTACGCGAGGAGACGACGGAGCTGCGCTTTGCGCTGGGCAGAGGAATGTCGGCCGCGCTGCCGCAGAACGTGCTGCGCCTGGGACTGCCGCCAGCGGAGGGGCGCGCGCTCCTCGAGGCGATGCGCGCCGCCTTCGGCGCGCCGGAGCTGGGACGTCGGGTCGACGCGCGCGCAGCCCGCCTGGCGGAGTCGTTCTGGCAGATCGTGCCGGCTCGCACGCAGCGGCGCTTGCAGGAGCTGCTGGGGACCGCCTCGGTAGCCGAGTACGAGGAGCTCGTCGCTCGCGCCCATCAGAGCGGGCGTCGCGTCGGGATGTTCCTGGCCGGTGATTTCGCGCACGCGGCCCGTGCGCTGCTCGCCGAGTCGGGTTCGCGCGTGGACGAGCGCCCGTCCCTCGCCTCTCTGCGATCGCTTTGCGACCAGGTTCCTCCGCTGGCTGACCTCCTCCGCCTGGCGGTGAGCCCGGAGTACGCGAGCGCGCGCTGGCACGTCGTGGCGCCCTCCGCGCCGCGTGGCACTATTTCCTCGGGTCGCTTCAGCCTCTTCTGACATGCGCCTCTCGCTCATTTGCCGTGGCTCTTCGCTTCGCGTCCTCGGGCTCGCGCTCGGCGCCGGCGCATGCGCGGTCGCCAGCATGGCTACGTTCGCGGCTTGCCTCACCGCCCCGCCCCCGGACCTGCCGCAGCAGCCGCTGCATCGACCGACTATCTTGCACGATGCGGTGGTTCCGCCGTCGGTCCAGATCCTTTCGGAGCTACCGGGGCAGTTCATCGTCCCGGTCGCGCTCGACGACCCGAACGCGTCGTTCTCGTACGACGTGTTCGTCGACTACGACTCCATCCAGAACCCCACGCCCCTCATCTATCCGCAGGCGCTCCAGGCGTCTCCGGCCGCCCTCGACGGCGGAGTGATGCTCGTGTCGTTCAAGCTCGATCCGGCGTCGAGCGCCCTCGACCCATCTCGCTGTCACGTGATCGAGTTTCTGGTGGCGCACGCCTTCAACCCCAGCGCGCCGCACACTCCCGACGCGGTCGGCGGCGACATCGTCGGCTGGAGCTACAACCCCGGCGGCGGACCGAGCGGGTGCCCCGTGTACGACGCGGGTGCGCTGCAGGACGGCGCGTTCCCGGAGGCGGCGTCGGACGGCTTGCCGGTCATCCCCGAGTCGGGGGGCTCCCCATGAGCCACGGCGGCGCGACCGCCGTGACGGTGGCACTCGGCGTGGCGCTCGCGTGCGGCCCGCTGACCGCCCCGTCGCTGTCGTCGGCGCCGGTCAATGCGTGCCCCGATCACCCGTGCTCGGCCTACGTGCAGGCCGGCGCGACGCCGGTGTGCAACGGCGGCGCGTGCCTGGTCACGGCGCAGCTCCCGAACCTCGTGCTCGTCGTGTCGCTCCCGGTCGACTCGTACTTTGCGCCTGGGCGTACCTTCGCCATCCCCTTCGACCACCTGTTCGACCCGGCTCCGACGCAGGCGTGCGTCCCGCCGAGCTGCACCCATCTGCCGGGCTACGGCGTCGTGGGGGGGGACTACGCGGTCTTGCCTCAGACGGCACAGAAGCTCAACTGGAACGTCGGCAACCCGGACCTCGCGACCTCGCTTCCCGTCCACGTGACGTATCGGCCGCTGTGGCAGCCGCCCGGCGCGACGGCGCCCGTCGACGCGGTGGCCGCCGGGCTGCCGCTCGACCTGGTCAGCGCGGCGGTCTACTCGGACAACGCGCCCAACAGCCCGCCGGGGCCCGCGGCAGGCCCGGGCACCGCCTTCCAGGCAAACATGCAACCGGGACTCTACGAGGTGACGATTGCCCCCGATCCTCCGTTCGACGTGGCATTCCCGCCGGACGTGAAGAGGATCTCGATCGACCCGGGGCAGCAGTCCGACGCCGAGCTGCGGACCTACGACACGACCGGGCGCATCCCCGAGTCGAACGGTGACCTGATCATTCCGACCTTCGTGCTCACGCGCGCCGACGGGCTCGATGGCTGGACGGCATACCTGCGGGACGTCACGACGAAGCGTCGCATCTCGACCCTCGCCGCGCTGAGCGGAACGACGACGAGCGGCATCATCCCGACCGACCATCACCCGTCCGACAAGGACGCCCTCACGGACGCCGAGCTCGTTCTCGTCCCGCCCGGGGGTCAGCCCATTCCCACGGGCGTGTTCGCGCCCACCGGCGGCGAGCTGCCGAAGCAGGAGACCTACGTCAACATCCCGACGCCCGCGACGGTCTCGGGCACCCTCACTTCGAGCGTCGACGGGTCGCCGGTGGAGGCCGACCTCGTCTTCGAGGCGACCGGCATCTACGTCGCGGGCAGCACCATCCCCAACACCTCCAACTTCGAGTACGTCGGCCGGGCGGCCGCGCGCATCGACCCCGCGACGGGCTTGTCGAGGTACTCGGTGGCTCTGCCCAGGGGCCAGTACAGCCTCACCGTCCGCCCGCTGACGACCGGGGTCGCAGTGACCGTCGTCGAGCCCCTCGACGTCCAGGCCGATCCGTTCATCCACCCGCTCACCATCGACGCACCGCAGCAGGTGGAGGGGTCCGCGACGGTCGGCGACGGTCGGCCGCTGGCCGGGGCCACGGTGGAGGCCGTGCCGGTACAGTGCTTCAAGGGCTCCTCGCTGTTCTGCCGCCCGCGTTTCGCGCAGACGACCACCCAGGGCGACGGCTCCTTCATGCTGATGCTCGACCCGGGGGGCTACGTGCTCCGCGTCGAGCCGCCCGATGGGACTCGCCTGCCCTGGGTCGTGCAGTCCATCGTCGTCGGGCCTACCCAGGTCCTCGTCCCCCCGATTGTCGTGCCCGCCCCCGTCTACGCGGGAGTGCAGCTCGTCGACGTGGGCGACAACCCCATCGTCAACGCCGTGGTGCGGGTCTTCGCCGTGCAGGCTCAGGGCGGGGCGGGCACCGGGACGGTCGAAGCGGTCGAGGTGGCACGCGCAATCACGGGCAGCACGGGGCACTACGACGTCTACCTGGACCCGAGCGCAGAGTAGCCACGGCGCCACTTCTGGTATGCTCGGCCGTCGCTGGCCCGGCGCGCCATCCGACGACGACGAAGGACGCAACCAATGGAGAACGATGTCCGCATCAACCTGCTCGCGCGCGTCGCGCGATCGGCTTCCTCTCCGGGTGCGCCCGTCGATCCTGCGAAGCCGGTCTCGATCCTCTCGCTCGCGGCGGCTTCGTACGGCGCACGTCCGTCCGAGGACGCGACCGTGCCCACCGGCTTCGATCCCCTGGCGGTGGCGCTGTTCGAAGCCATCGTGGAGGGGGCCTATCTGGTGGCGAACGCCGACGGCGTGTTCGACGACGAGGAGCGGCGGATCTTCGAGCGCGTCGTGGTTGCCGCATGTGGTGGCACGGTTGCGCCCCAGCAGATCGCAGCGTTGCTGAGCGACCTGAGCGACCAGCTCGCCGAAGACGGCGTCGATCGCCGCATCGAGGCGCTGTCGAGGACGGCGACCAAGAAGGAACACGCGCAAGAGGTGCTTCGCATTGCCGCTCTCCTCGCGCAGGCCAGCGAGGACGTGAGCGCCGTCGAACGGACCGTCCTCGGCAAGATCGCCAAGCAGTGCGGTCTCGAGCCGACAGCCGTCGACGCGGCCCTCGACGACGTGAAGAAGGCGCTCTCGTCTCCCGCGAGCGCCTAGCGGCAGACTAGCCAGGCAGGGTCGAAATGGCGCCGCGATAGAGTGCCGCCTCGTCGTGGCGCCCCGCTGCATCGGCTTCGACGGCGAGACGCTCCAGCGCGGCACGCGCGCGGGCCCCGAGCTCCACGCGGCGCTCGGGAGCGGCGTCCTCCAGCCGCGCGACGAGGAGGGCGAGCAGCTCGTGACCCCGGCCGAGCGACTCGAGCAGCGAGGCCAGCTCGTCTGCAATGGAATCGTCGCGCGGGTCCGCGTGCAGACGTCGGGTGAGCTCGTCGACGCGCGCCGACGCCTCGGCTTCCGCATCCGACGGGAGAGACAGGTCGAGCGCGGGCCGGTCGCTTATCGTGGTGCGGTGCGTGGCGGAGGCCTCCTCCATCTCCGGAAAGACGGCGACGTCTCGGGGCTCGGGCGCGTCTTCCCGCAGGCCCTGTGCGAGCAAGGCGCCCACCTCGCGGTAGGACCGGAGAAGGTCGGGGTCCCTCGGGCGCAGACGCAAGGCCACGGCGAGGTGCCGCTGTGCCGCCAGCGGGTCGTGCAGGCGGGAGCGCTCGATCTCCGCTGCCTCGAGCAGCAGGGCGGCGATCGGCTGGGCGCGCGGATCATCGCTCGAAGCGGGCAAGGTGGACGCCAGCTCGCGCAGCCGGGCGAAGGCCAGCGCCGAGCCGGCGAGATCGCCGAGGCGCGCGCGCCATCGCCCCTCGAGACCGCGCGCGACGGGCGCCTCGAATGCGTCTGCCGGAATGGACGAAGCGCGCGCGATGGCGGCAGGGAAGTCAGCGAGCCGTTCGGCGAGGGCACGGGCGAGCTCGAGGAGGATCCGGGCGGTTGGCTCCCCGCGGGCCTCGGCGATGTCGAGTGCGCGGGTCAGCACCGAGACGCCCCGCGCCTCCCGCCCGTCGACCACGAGCGCGATCCCGAGACCCAGTAGCGCCCGCGGCTCGTCCGGCGCGTAGCGGAGCGCGCGCTCGAACAGCGCTCCCGCCCTCGGCCCCAGGCCCGCGGAGTGCCAGGCCCGGCCCGCGCGCAGCCACACCAGGTGCCTGGCGCGGCTGCCACGCGCGAGCGCCTCGAGGTGCTCCACGTCGGCGAGCGCGTCCTCCAGGCGTCCCAGCGCGAGGCGCTTGGTCACCCGGATCCAGCGGGCCGTGGCCGAGCGCGGCGCGCGCGCAACGGCGCGGTCCAGCCAGGTCGCGGCATCCTGCGGGTCGCGGGCGACGCTGGCCGCAAGCTCGTACGCGCGGGCGGCGAGCACAGGGGCAGGCTCGGTCTCGCCGGCCCGCTCGAGGCTGGCCAGCGCCGCCTCGAGGTCGCCCGTCTCGACGAGCAGCTCGCCCGGGGTCGCGCCGAAGTGCGCGTCGGTACCGGTTTGCTCACTCCGCGCCTCGGCGAGCATCGCCAGCGCCGCCTCCGCGCGCCCACCCGCTCGCGCGTCGATCTCGACGATGCGCCGCACGATCTCGGCATGCCTTGGCGCGCGCTCGAGCGCGTCGATGTAGAGCGTACGCGCCTCGAGATGCTCGCCGCGCACCAGCGCGTCGTCCCCCTCGGTCAGCATCGCCGCGGTCTCCCGGGCACGCAGCGCCTCGTCGCTCGAGGTCGCGCCCAGCGAGCCGCGCAACCCATGGAGGATCCACGTGTCCCCTTGTGCCGCGATCGACGTCCAGGGGACCTGGTCGACGGCAGGGACGCGTGCGCCTGCCTCGGGCAGCAGGGCGCGTGCGATCGCACCCGCACCCTGTCTCACCACGAACGTCGCTCCGTGCCGCTCGCTCATGCCGCCCAGGAGTGCCTCGACGCAAGCGATAGCGAGCGCCGTCGCCGGCGCCGGAAGGTCCGTCCCGCGCGCCCGCTCCACCACGAGAAGCAGGTCATCCCCCTCCGCCAGCGCCTGGAGCTCGAACGCGACCACCGGGGCAGCTCGATCGACGTCCTCGTCGGCGTCCTGCGTCGACGCGACGCAAACGGTGGCGGCTCCCCGGCGCACGCCGACCCAGACCTCCGGTGCGCGTGTTCCCACGATGCCTCTCAGGCGGGGGGCGGCCCACCGCTCGAGCGCGCGGGCCCCCAGCTCCACCTCGAGGACCTGCAGCTCTCCTCGTCGATGCCGGAACCGAGGCACGCCGCCCGACACGTCGATCGGGAAGCGCACTCCGGGCAACGTCGCCGCGAGTATCGTCACAGTGAGACACCCCAGCCGGGCCGGCCGCGCGAGCTCGAGGCCGATCCCTTCGCGCCCGATCGCGAGCCGCAACGCGACGTCGGCGTCGGGGGGCGGCGGCGGGGGGGTGCGTCCCGTGCGCCGTCCCGGACGGAGCGCGAGGCGTGAGGGAGGAGTTCGGATGGGTCGCGTCGGCATGCGGTACGGCTGGACGCCCGGTGGCGCTTGGATCGTACCAACGGGTGCCCGCCCGGGGCGACTTTGCTCGACTTCCCCCGTACCCGGAGCCATAGACCTGCCCGCGCATGCCGACCAACCCGCCGCCCAGTGGTGACCCCTACGCTCGCGGGAGCGTGATCCACGGGTTTCGCGCCGCGGTGCTGGACCTGGGGGGGGAAGATGCGCTCCGTCAGGTGGCCGACCGCCTTCCCGTGACCACGCGGCTCGCGACCATCGACCAGATTGTCTTGCCCTTCGAGTGGGTGCCGATCGAGCACGCGGTGGCGTGGCACGACGCCATCTGGAGCGGGCCCGCGCGATCCGACGAGCGCGAGCTGGGGCGGCTGGTGTCACGGTCGATCGAGCTCGGCTTCGGGCGCTTCAAGAGCGCGTTCTTCTCGGGCATCACGCCCGACCGGCTCGTCGAGCGCGCCCCGGAGCTCTGGCGCTGGCAGCACACGCACGGTGAGCTGAGCGCCACCGTCGATGGG
>DATBQU010000124.1:0-5221 GCA_036560665.1 Polyangiaceae bacterium | reverse complement strand
GCGGCCCACCTGCTGGTCGCTGGCGTCGAGCATCTGCCACTCGTCGCGCGCGAACGAGCGCCAGCCCTTGCGCCGCCAGACGCCGAGCTTCTGCCCGGTCGCGGGATCGGTGACGTCGAAGATGCCCGCCCAGTCCATGATGTTCCGCTGGTTGATGCGCAGCAGCTCGACCCGCTTGCTCGAGTCCGAGAAGATGCGGATGTCGTCCTTGACCTTGAAGAGCTTCTCCTGACAGAAGACCAGCGGCTGCTGCCCGGTCGCGTCGTAGATCTCGAAGGTGGGCGCGATGGCGAGGATCTTCCGCCGGCAGATCACCACGTCGTGGGCGTGCCATATCGCCGCCATTCCCTGGGGGCCGGGGGGGACCATCGCCTGGCTGGGTGCGGGGGGCTGGTTCATGCCCGGACGAACGTATCAGCTCACGGCAGCCACCAGATCGGGCTCGTCCACGCCCGTTCCTGGATGTTCGTGCTCAGGTAGCCGCCGTCGGCGCACCCGGCGGGGTTCGCGCTGGGGTCGGCCGCGCAGTCGTACGCCGACCAGCGCGGCGTCGGGGTCTGCAGGACGCGCGCGTAATAGAACGTCGGCGTGCCGGTGAAGGCCGCGTCGCTCCAGGAGATGCACGCCGCCGCGCCGCTCGTGACCGCGTTCTGCACCACCTTCTCCGCGACGGTGCCGGCGGCGTCGACCCAGGCCTTGATGACGTCGATGCGCGCCAGGTCCGCGCCGCCCACGCCGTCCTTCCAGGCGTACACCACCAGGCGAGGCGCGCTGCCCGGCGCGGGCGCAGCGCCGATGTTGCCGCCCATCGGAACGCCGCCGGCGGCCACGATCTGCGCGGGGAAGGCCGGGTCGGCGCAGAAGTCGGTGGTCGCGTCCCACGTCTCGTAGAAGCGCACGACGATGCGCGGCCCGCTCGTCGCGTAGGTCTCGCGGCGCATCAGGGCCGCGAAGATGCTCTCCCGCGTGTTCTGCTCGGCCCAGGCCACGGCCACGCCGCCCGGGTTGTGGCCGTGCGAGACCCCGTTGTCGCCCCCGTCGGGGCCGAGCCCGATGCGTCGCGCGGGGCTGTCGTCGAGTCGCCCGGCGTGGCCGGGCCAGGTGTCCTCCGCCACGTTGCCGGGCGCGCCGTTGTGATCGTCGGTCGCGCCGACGATGCCGAGCTGCAGCGGGTTGGTCTTGGTGGTGCCGTACGCCGCGAGCCCCTCCTTGAGCCCGGTGCGCACGTAGCTGCGGGGCAGGTTGGGCTCGGTGATCCCGCCCAGGTACTCGAACTGGCACGTCGGATCGGTGGGGTTCTGCGGATCGTAGAAGCACTCGCTGCCGCCCTTGTGCTGGAAGATCTCCACCAGGCGCTGGTACTTCACCATCTGGGCCTCGGCGCCGGCGGGCACGTCGAAGGCGCCGCCCTGGCTCAGGTTCGAGTTGTGGGGGATGGTGATGGCCCGGCACCCGGCGTCGGCGGCGCACTGCTGATCGAGCGCCGTCCAGAGCTGGGGCGCGGTGGGGTAGTCGATGGCGTCGAACGGCTGCGCCGGCACCTGGGCGCTGCCGAAGATGACGTTCTTGTGCAGCGTGGCGCCGGCGACGCCGTGCGTCCACTCGTACGCCACCAGGCTCGTGAACTTGCAGGGCTCGTACGCGGCGGCGGCGGCGGCCTGCTCGCTCTGCCAGGCCGACTGGACGACCGCGCCGCACGCGCCGCCCTCGCACAGCGTGTCCTGGAGCAGGCGCGCGCCGGCGAACGACTTGCTCTGGTCGGCCGGGTTCGTGGAGCGGAAGAAGGCGCACGTCCCGCTGTCGTAGTACGGGCTCTGCGGCTGCCCCTGGGGGCCCCCCGCGAGGGTGTCGCCGCAGCCGTAGGTGAGGGCGAGGTACTCGCTGTGATCGGTGACGGCGAGGAAGTCGAGCTTGCGCGCGATGGTGGTGGTCGGTCCGCCGCCGTCGGCCGCCGCGCCGGCGACCTGCACCGTCTTGCCCTTGGCGAAGGCGTAGGCGTCGAAGGGCGTGTTGCGCGTGTCGAAGGTGAAGGCGTCGAACGAGTACGAGGTGTGCGCGTGCAGGTCCCCGAAGTACGGGTTCTTCAGCGGGTTGCGGTCGCCGCACACGACGGCCCCGCCGTCGTCGCCGCCGCCGTCGCCGGGCGGCGCGCCCTCGGACGCGGCGTCGTCGCCTGCCGTGGCGTCGTCGCCCGTCGAGCCGTCGGGCGGGCCGGCGCTGGAGGAGCTGTCGCCCCCGCACGCGTAGGCGTAGGCGGCGAGCGGCGCGAGGAGGACGGTGATGGCGAGCGTGCGTTTCATGGTTGTCTCACGTCATGGGGAAAAGGAGCGCCCGCAGGCGCTCGATGAGCCAGAAGGAGCCGATGCACCCCACCGCGTAGGTCGCGGCGAAGGAGAGACCGCGCTCGAGCTTGCGCGCGCGCGCGGCGGCGGCGAACAGCACGAGCACCGCGGCGAGGAACGCGACCTGGCCGATCTCGACGCCGGCCGCGAAGCCGGCGAGCGCGGCGGGGATGGCGCGATCGGGCAGCCCGATCTCGGCAAGCCCGCCCGCGAACCCCAGGCCGTGGACCAGGCCGAAGACGAACGCCAGCCCGGCGCCGTGCCAGACGTGCACCTCGGCCCGCCGCCGTCCCGCTTCGAGCGCCACCAGGACCAGGCTGAGCGCGATGCACGCCTCCACTGCAGGCGCGGACACGTGGACCCACCCGAGTGCGCTGGCGCTGAAGGTGATGGTGTGCGACAGCGTGAACGCCGTCTCCGCGAGCAGGACGGCGCGCGGGCGCCGGAGGACCAGCACGAGGCCGAGCAAGAAGAGCAGGTGGTCGCCGCCGGTCAGGATGTGCTCCACGCCGAAGGCCACGTACTGGCGCGCGACCGCCGTCCACGACACCCGCGCCGACGGCAGCGACCACGACGGGTGCGCGGGCGTGACCAGCGACGACGCGGACGACCCGCCGGCGAGCGCGCTGAAGACGACGGCCTCGCTCACGATCGGCCCCAGCCCGTCGATGCGCATGCGCGCGCCGCCGACGGTGTCGGGGCAGGCGAGCAGGCCCTGGTCGTCGAGGGTGCAGGGGCTCTCGACGGAAACGCGGATGCCCGTCACCGGGACCTGCGCGCGGACCGTCACGTACGCCCTGCCCGGCGTCTGCTCCACGATCTCGACGTAGGCCGATCGCATCCCGTGGGCCTCGGCGCGTCGCGCGCACAGGAGCGCCACCAGGACGGCGAGGACCGCGGGGAGAGCGCGCAGCATCGGTCAGTCCTCGGCCGAAGGGTCGGCCCGCATGGCGACCCGCCGCGTGGGAACGAAGCCGGTGATGCGCCTGCCGTCGACGTCGACCTCGTAGGCGCCGACCGTCTTCTTCAGGTACCCACCGACCACCGCTTCCCGCCTCTCCATGGCGTAGTCGAGCTCGATCGCGCTGCGCGCCTCCTCGAACGCCGGCGTGCGGCCGGGCTCGCGCTCGACGGTCCGGACGCGGTGCCACCCGAAGCTCGAGGCGATCGGCGCGCTCCAGCCGACGTCCGCCGGCGGGAGAGCGAAGGCCGCGTCGGCGAAGGATCGCCCGTAGAGACGCGCGAGATCGTCGACCGTCCCCGTGACCTCGCGCGGATACGGAAAGGCCTCACCCGCCGACGGCACCCCCGACAGGCCGAGCCGGGCGGGGTCGGGGAGCGCCTCGCGCCGGGTGGCGAAGACGTGGACCAGGTGCAGGCGTGTGGGGAGCCGCCAGCGTCCGGGATCGGTCTCGAAGTAGGCGCGGAGCTCGGCGTCCGACGGCGCGCGCGACGCCCCGCCCATGTCCTCGACCAGGAGCAGGAGCTTCTGGATGACGCGCTGACGCACGATGGGATCGTCCCGATCCAGGCCCAGACGGAGCGCTTCGCGATAGAGCACCTCGTCCTCGATGGCGCGCGCATCGACCTCGCGCGCCCTCTCGGGAGACAGCGAGGGTGCGTCGTCGCGCCTGGCCTGCGCGCGCTCGAGCGCAGCCAGCCCCGCCGACGACACCTCGATCTTGCGGGGGTCCTCCCGGCGGGGCGCGAGGGCGAAGATGACGGAGCCGAGGAGGAGAAAATGGAAGAGGGGGCTCCGCGCGAGACGCGAGGCGACGGAGCGGGCGTGCGGCCCGGCGGCTGGCTGCTCGGCCCGCGCCGCGGCGCTCGCCCGCGAGCCGAACAGGGTCGGGAACGTCGAGGACATGGTCGGCCGGACGGCTGCAAGCTCACGGCCACCCTCGCCGCCGCATCCATTCCCGTCCGACTCGCGGGGCGCCGCGTGCTGGCTCGGGACCCCGGGAGGTCCAGTGAACAACGCCGCGTCCGGGCGCCGACCGCCCGTCTCAGGCGCGCGCGCCGGCCGCCGCCCTCGCCCTCATCGCGAGCAGCGACGGGTGGGGGGCGAAGCTCCTGGGCATGGCCGCGATGGCCGCGTCCGCGTCGGCCAGGCGGCCCTCCATCAGGAAGCCGAAGGCGACGAGCTGCAGCGCCTCCGCACGCACCTGGGCGGTGCGGGCCGACAGCGCCACCGGGCGGGCCAGCGCCAGCAAGCGCTCGGCGTTTCCGGCGTCGAGCGCGGCATGGGCCTGCTTCAGGGTGGCGCGCAGCGGCTCGTCGTTCTCGCGGGCGGCGAGGTCCTGGAGCCCGCGCCAGTTGGTGGCGACGAACGAGGCCGCCAGCAGCGAGATCCACCAGTTGCCCATCAGGAACCATCCGGCCGGAACGGCCAGGGCCGCCACCACGATGGAGACCACGCGCGCCGGACGCTCGCCGCGCCCGTGGGTCAGCGCGTTCAACGACTGCATCATCACGTTGCCGCCGTCGAGCGGGAGCATGGGCACCAGGTTGACCAGGCCCCACACGAAGTTCACGAAGAGCAGGTTCTCGTAGACGAAGTCCCCGAGCGGCGTGGGCGGGAAGAGCCCCGGCCCCAGGCCGAAGCGAACGATGGCCGCCACCACGAACCCCGCGCCCGGCCCGGCCAGGCTGATGGCGATGCGCCGGGCGGTCGACAGCGCGCGCGGCGTCGACCACGACGTCGTCCCGCCCATGCCGTGCAGGTCGATGCGGGGCTCCAGCCCGAAGGCCATGCCCATCATCGCGTGCCCGAGCTCGTGGAGCATCACCGAGACGAAGACGATGGCCGCCCAGGTCCCGATCCTGAGCAGATCCGCCCCGGCGGCTGCGCCGAAGACGACGGCGATCAGGAAGAACGA
>DATBQU010000123.1:0-8565 GCA_036560665.1 Polyangiaceae bacterium | reverse complement strand
CCGCGAGGCGTCGGCGGGCGAGATGCTCCCGTCGAAGGCGGTGCCCCCGCTGCCGCTCCCGCTTCCCCCGGCGCCGCTGCTGCTTCCGCTGCTGCTCCCGCCGTCGCCTCCGTCCGCGGGTCCCTCGGCGACCTTGCCGCTGCACGCGGCCGCCATCATCGCGAACGCGACGACCACGCCGCGTGCTGCCTTGCCGTACCCCATGGGACCCTCCGCGCGCCGCAATCTGGCACGTCGTGACGCCCCGCAAGGGACGCGGCGCCCGGTGCTTGCGCCTGCGCACGTCGTTGCGCAGGCGCAATGGTTCGTTGAAGCGGCGCGGATCAACCGGACGCCGGCCGCGGCTAGTGGCCGCAGAAGACGGTGGCGATGGCGATGAAGGCGTCCTGGAACGTCGCGCCGGAGACGCAGGGCGCGGCGGCGCCCGCGTCCACGAAGGCGGACTGGCAGGACGCGCCGCTCACGTACGAGCTGCACTCGCCCCGGCCGGCGGCGGTGGTGCACGCCTTCCAGTAGCCGAACGTCGCGTCGCTCGTCACCGGGCACGCCGCGTCGCACGCTTGGTGCTCGCACTCGTCGACGTCCTGCACCTGGGTGGCGCACGACAGCTGCCCGGGGTCGAGCAGCTCGATGCAGCCGGCCACGTTGAGGCTGACCACGGCCGCGCCGGAGCCACCGTCGCCGCCGGTGCTGCCGTAGCTCACGAGCGGGCCCCACGCCGCGGCGCTGCTCAGCGTGACCAGACAGGTCTGGCACACCAGGTGGGCGGTGTCCTGCGTCGAGGCGTTCCAGCTCTGATCGCACGCGGACTGCGAGGCGTTGGGGCCGAGGCAGGAGGCGTAGTAGTCGTCGATGAGCGCCGTGGCGCAGGCGTTCGGCGCCGGCGGCTCGGCGTGGTGGTAGGCGGGCGGTTGCCAGGCGCCGAGATCGACCGGCGGGCAGTTCAGCGGCGCGTCCACGCCCGCGTCGGCCGGGCCCCCGTCCCCGGGAGCGGCCGGTGACGACGAGCTGCTGCACCCCGCCCACGCGAGGGCTGCGCACGCGACGGCCAGGACGTTCGACAGCGGGGCACGCATGGGGATCGAGCGCCCGCCTCAGTCCCCTGGTTCCGAAGCATCGGTGACGAGGGTGGCGCCGCGCAGCGTCCTCACCATGCTCGCCGCAGGACCAGGGGACCGGGAAACGACGGTCACGGTTCCGGTCGGGGTGGTGGTTGCGGCCGGCGCGCCGTTCGAGGTTCCAGACGACTCGGCGCAACCTCCGCAAGCCGAGCACCCCAGCGCGAGCACCACCGGAATCATTCGAGGGATTCGCACGCGATTTGTCCTAGCTCCTGACCACGGGTTCGCCAAAAGGAAAAAGCCCCGGACGACGTAGGTCGCCCGGGGCTCTCCCTTTCAGCGGCCGGGACTAGGGCAGGCAGTCCGGACCGACCACCGTCCCGCCCTGGCAGGTCGAGTTGGTCGGGCACTGCGGGCCTCCGTCGGCGCCGACGCCCGCGTCGACCGTGGTGCACGGCTGCACGCAGCTACCGGGGAGCCGGGGGTTCTGCTTGACCGTCGACGTTCCGGCGTCTCCGAAGTCGAGCGGGTTCGGCTCCAGCGCGTCGCAGATGTAGCCGCCGGGGCAGGCGTTGCCGCCGACGAGGCACGCCGACGAGCAGTAGCCGAGGTTGTTGGTCGAGTTCGCGAGGCAGTTGCAGGCGCCGGTGGTGCTGTCCGACGTGGTGGCGCTGCCGCCGGTGCAGCCGGTGCCGAGCGTCTTGGTCCGCGTCTTCTGGGCGGTGGCCTTGGTGCAGAAGCCGATGTCGACCTGGCAGATGTAGCCCGCGCCGAGGTCGGTGCAGTCCGCGTCCTTTTCGCAGGCGCCCTGGCAGAAGCCGTAGCCGGTGACGACGCCCGTGGTGGAGTCCTTCTCCCACGTGTACGGCGTGCAGGCGTCCTTGCCGATGCAGCCCGTCGACGCGGAGCCGTCGATGGGGTTCAGGCACTTCGGCAGGCAGAGGCCGTTGCCGGTCTGGGGCGGAGTGGTGTTGGGGAGGCAGATGCCGGGAGACGTCGGGGCGTCCGGACCGTCGCAGAAGTGGACGGCGCCGTCGACGCCCGGATCGCAGTTGCCGGTGCCGGCCGCAGACGGGATGGCCTCGATGCAGACCGGCGTCGGCCAGATCTGCGCCTTCACGCCGGTGATGGTCGCGTTGTAGTCGTTGCCGCACTTCTCGGGCGTGGAGCCCGCGGCGCCGGTGCAGTCCGCGTCCGTCTTGCACTGCTTGCCGGTCGACCCGTTGTCGGGGACCGTCGCACCCGTGTCGTCCCCCGTGCCCGTATCGTCCCCCGCCGCGGAGTCCGGATGGTGGATCACCACGTCCGAGCCGCCGCCGTCGTCTCCCCCACCCGCCGACGAGCTGCTGCTGGAGCAACCATTCCCGACCAAAGCGACGACACCGACCAGCGAGGCCGACGCCATCAGGCCAAACCACTTCTTCAACAACATGACCTGCCTCCTAGGAACAAGAACACGCGGACCCGTTGTGCGCGTCGCGCCGCATCCGTTTGCGTACGGTGGCGAACCCACACCGCAGGTCCATCACCGTGACGCTCATGGGTCGCTCGCGCAAGTTGCTGCGAGAGCGGCGATCGCGACGAGCGCCGGACCACCCGGACCCCCGTTCGAACGCGCCGGCAGGCTACTTAGGCGTGCCAACTCCGTCAACATGGGCCTGGGCGGAATTGCGCTGGCGCAATGTACAGGTGCGTCATCCTGTCGCGGCGCTGCCCGGTGGGCTTGCGGGGCGGGTCAGGGTGACGACCTGGAGGATCACGACGGCGACCAGCAGGACCACCTGGGTCTTGCCGCACAGCTCCGCCAGGTCGTGCAGCCGGGCGAGCTCGCGTCCCGCGCTGCCCATCCCGCGGATCGCCCCCGCCGCGTGGAGAGCGGCGATGCGCGGGGACACGTTCGTCCCCTCGAGCACCGCCGCCGCCGCCGCCACGACCGAGACCCCCGCCCGCACGTGATCGAGCCGCGCGAACGGCAGACGCGCCAGGGCCCGCCCCGCCTCGCTCGCCAGCAGCACCGCCGCGCAGGACATGGCCAGCAGGTCGAAGCGCTGGAACACGATGGTCATCGCGTCCGCCGCCCCCGGCATCGAGCCCACCGTGAACACCACCGGCGCCGCGATGGCGCCGAGCGCGAGCAGGCCGCCCAGCCACACCGCCACCGCGAGCAGGCCGGCGACCGCCGTCGCGCGCCGCGTCGCCAGCGCGTGCATCAGACGTACATCCTGACGCCGTGGTTCGGATCGGAGGTCATGATCTCGAGCGCCGCCCGCGACGAGCGCAGCAGACGCGGCGCGCGCCCGTGGAGGCGGACGGTGACCTCGGCGTGGGCGATCTTCGAGTTGAGGCAGTAGAGCTGCGTGCCGTCCGGGTTGGGATAGAAGAGGCCCACGAAGTCCTCGGTGTCGGCCCACAGCTCGCCGCGCACGTCGGCCCGCGGGCCCACCGCGTGGAATCGCCACCGGCGCGGCGTGACCGTGCCCGAGCTGCGCGCCAGCGAACCGATACGGTTGAGATCGTAGCGAACGCCGTGGTGGCGCAGGCAGACGACGGTGGTCATGGGGGCCAGCACCGGGCCCACCCTGGTGCGCGCGCTGAAGCCGTCGAGGACGACGTCGTCGCCGTCGTCCCAGGCGTTGCAGTGCCCCCACGCGTACACCGGCGAGTGCCCGCGGCCCCAGGTGTGGCCCATCATCCCGCGCCAGCCGTCCACCGCCCACTCTTCGCCGTCGACCTTCACCGTGCCCGAGACGCGCGCGTTCGGGTTGAGCGAGGCGACCTTCTGGGTCGGCCACGGGCCCTCGTACATCCAGCGGGCCGGGTAGAAGCGCATGGGCGCCTCGAGCGCGTCGATGGCCAGGTGGTAGGCGATCGAGCGGCCGCCGCTCTCGACGCGTCCGCGCGCGGCCCCGGCGGTCAGGGTGCAGCCGTCGATGGCGACGTCGACCGCCTCGCGCGAGAAGCGGGCGCGCTCGAAGGGGACCGACGCCTTGGTGGCGACGTGCCCGCCGCGGCCGCCGAAGGCGATGGCCCAGACCTCGGCCACCGCGCGCGAGGGATCGCCGTCGCCGGCCCAGACGGTCCATCGCAGCCAGAAGGCGCGACGGCTCGCCGGATCGTTGGCCTTGAACCACCAGCTCTCCATGTGCCCGCGCGCGCCGCGCGGGTCGTACTTGGCGCCCGCGATCAGCGCGTCACTGGACGGCGAGTCGGACGAGCGCTTCTCGGACGAGAGCAGCATCGACGGTCCCTCCCAGGTTCTCCAGCGCGTCGCGCGCCTCGCCCAGACGGGCGCGGCCGGCGGCGACGACGGCCGCCTCGCGCGTATCACGGCGCCAGGAGCGCAGGTCGGCCAGGATCTCGGCGCGCGCGCGCTCGTGCTCCATGCGCGCCAGCGCGATGCGGGCGTGCCAGGCGCAGCTCCGGCGGTCGCCCGCGCCCCAGGACAGGAGCGTCCGCACCAGGCGGCGGGTGGCCCACACGCGGCGTTCGAGGTGGGGGATGGCCTCGCGCAGGCTCAGCTCGCCCGCCAGCTCCACGCACGCCTGCTCGTCCTCGATCTCGGGAGTCCTCTTGGTCTCGGCGATCACGTCGAGCACGAGCGCGCGGCCCCGCGGGCGGCCGAGGCGCGCCAGGTAGAGCGCGGCGACGACGGCGACCGCCTCGTCGGCCCCGTCGACCAGGTCCTCGGCGCGGGTCGTCAGGCGCGGGTCGCGCAGCGGCTCGCCGTCGACCTGGTGCTCCTCGGCGACGCGCATGGCGATGTAGCGGATGGCCTCGTCCTCGTCGTCGAGCGCGCGCGCCAGGGCCGCGGCGACGGCGGGCGCGTCGTCCCCGGCCACGCGCGCGAAGGCGATGACGGCCTGGTAGCGGACCTCGGGCCGGCTGTCGCGCAGCGCGCGCTCGAGCCGCTGCGCCGCGCGTGCGTCGCCGATCTCGCCGAGCGCCGAGAGCGCCATCTGCCGGACGTGGGCGTCGTCGTCCTCCACCGCCACGAGGAGCGACGGCAAGGCCTCGCCCGCGCGCACGTCGGCGAGCGCCACGGCCGCCTCGGCGCGCACGCCGGGCGCCGCGTCGTCCTTGAGCGCCCTTTCCAGCAGCGGGATGGCGCGCGCGCGCGTCGCGTCGCTGCGCAGGGCATGGCGCACGACGTCGCGGATGGCCGACGCGCGTGTAGCGGGCTTCAGCGAGTCGAGATCGCGGAAGCTCGCGGCCAGGCTCCGCGGCAGAGGCGACGGCGCGAACATCGGGGCACCGTCTAGCACGGCCGACGGGCGGAGACAGGGCGGCCCTCTCTCACCGCGCTCGTCGCTCTGCCGCCCGGCCCGCGACGAGCATCGCCGCGCTGGTCGCGAACACGGCCAGCGCGCCCACCACCAGCACGTGCGGCGCGCGCAGCATCGCGGCGACGCCCTGGTCGAGCACGCCCCCCAGCGACACGCCGTCGCGCGGGCCGAGGCCCACGAAGGCCAGCGCCGCCTCGCTGACGACGATCGCCGCGCCCGTGGACCCGAGCTGCACCGCGACGACCCCGAGCAGGTTGGGCACGACGTGGCGCGCGAGCACGCCCGCGCGCCCGCGCCCGAGCGCCACCGCCGCCTCCACGAAGGCCGCCTCCCGCAGCACGCGCGTCTGCGCCAGCGCGAGGCGCGCGAACGGGGCCCACGCCGTCAGCGCGAAGACGGCGCCGAGGTGGACGCGCGACGGGGCCCGGACCGCGCTGAGCACCGCCAGCGCGAGGATGAAGCTGGGGAAGGCCTGCACGAGGTCGCACGCGCGCTCGACGGCGCGCTCGAGGCGGCCGCGCGCCAGGGCGGCGGCGGCCCCCAGAGGCGTGCCGACGACGAAGCCCACCAGCGCCACCACGACCGCGAGAGCCACCGCGCGAAGCTCGGCCGTGGCGACCAGCGACGTGAGATCCACCCCCGCCTCGCCGCACCCGAGGGGACGCGCGCTCGACGGACTGCACCAGGCGCGCGCCGGCTCGAGCCGACCCGCCGGCTCGCTCGCCAGCGCCGCGCCGACCGCGCTCGCTCCCACCACGACCGCGAGCGGCAGGAGCTCCAGCAGGCGGCGAGCGCGGGGCGTCATCGCCCTGCCCTCGCGCGTGGATCGATGGCGGCGTGGGCCGCGCTCCCCAGCGCCTGCGCCCCCACGAAGAGCAGCCCGGCGGCGACCACCGCCCCCTCGAGCACCGGCAGATCGCGGGCCGCGTAGGCCTCCAGGATGAGGGTCCCCAGGCCCCAACGCTCGAACATCCGCTCCAGCACCACGGCGCCCCCGAGCAGCGCGCCGAGCTGGGTCGCCACGACGGTCACGATCGGCCCCACCACCGTGGGCAGGGCATGCACCAGCCACACCCGCCACGGCGCGGCGCCCTTGGCGCTCGCCACGGAGAGGAACGGCGCGCGCGCGACCTCCGCCAGCGCCGCCCGGGCGATGCGACCCACGTGCGCCGCCAGCGGGATGGCCAGGAGCGCGCTGGCGAAGACGAGCCCCGCCGCACCGGAGTCGGGATCGCCGGGGAGCGGGACCAGCCGCGCGCGCGCGGCCAGGGCCCAGGTGACCACCGGCGCGAACGCCACGAGCGGCGCCGCCGCCAGCCCCACCAGCACGCGCTCCACCCAGGCCCGCGCGCGCAGCGGCAGCCAGGGACCGCTGGCGGCGACGGCCGCCGTCACGCCGGCGGCGGCGCCGAGGGCCACGGCGACGGCCGCCAGCTCGGAGGTCGGGATCAGGGCGTCGCCCACGCGGGCCATGGCGTGGACGCCGGGACGCCGGAACGAGTCGCCGAGATCGAACGTGGCCAGGCCGCGCAGGAAGCGCGCGTACTGCGTCAGCAGCGGCTCGTCGAGGTGCAGAGCCGCCCGCACGCGCGCGAGCTCCGCGGGGCCCGCCTCGTCGCCGAGCACCAGGCGGGCCGGATCGCCGGGCAGGAGCCGCAGCGCGAAGAAGACCAGCGAGGCGAGGGCGACGACGACGAGCAGCGACTCCGTCGCCCGCGCGAGGAGGGCGCGCGCGATGCGCGCCGCGTCAGCCCCCGCCCGGCGCATCGGCCGCACCGGCGTCGGCGGCTCCGTCGCTCGACCCGTCGCCTCCCGCAGCGTCCGGCGGCGCGTCGGTCCCCGCGTCGGCGCCGGCCTCGGCCTCCCCGGCTTCCCCGGCTTCCCCGGCTTCCACTGCGCCGTCCGCGCGTCCGCCCTCGGGCGCCGTGACGCTGGCGTCGATGGGCGGCACCACCGGGGTGTTCGACGAGCAGACGCCGGCGTCGACGAACGAGGCGTTGGGGGACTGGTCGGCGCCGTACGGGTAGTCGGGCGAGACGATGCAGACCCGCTGCGACTGGTCGTCGTCGACGATGAGCGCGCTCCACGGCGCCTGCCGCGGATCGCGACAGACGTAGCCGTCGCTGGTGCGGCAATCCGAGTCCTGGGTGCACCGCGCGAGGCACATGGTGCGGCCGGTGCGCGGGGGCGACTGATAGTCGTCGTACGGGCAGCCGGGGACGCTCGGGTGGAGCATCACGCAGGCCGCCTTGTCCTTGCACGTGTCCGGCGAGCAGTTGAAGAAGGTGCAGTAGCCGTTGGGCTCGGACGTGTCGCACACGAGCGTGCCCTGGAGCGAGCAGTCCGTGTTGAGGACGCACTTGTCGCCGATGTGCGGGGTGCACCCGGAGGCCGCGAAGAGGAGGGCCAGGGCAAGGACGAGCTGGAATGCCCCCAGCAAGAAAAGGCGATTCATAAGCGCGGGCGGGACCCTACCGTGGGCAAGCAGGCCGATCCAGCCTCGTTTGACTTCCAGACGACTGCTCCCTACGTTGCACCCGCAAAACCGGGGGCTAGGGTCCCGATACCGCCATGTCCACGTACATCACTTCCGACTGCATCAACTGCGGCGCTTGCGAGCCCGAGTGCCCCAACGAAGCGATCAGCGAGGGGGACGAGATCTACGTGATCGACCCCGAGCTGTGCACGGAGTGCGTCGGCTTCTACGATCACGAGGCGTGTCAGGCGGTCTGCCCCGTCGAGTGCTGCCTCCCGAACCCGGAGCACCGGGAGGAGGAGCAGCTGCTGCTCGAGCGCGCCGTCAAGCTCCACCCGGACGACGAAGAGCTCAAGAAGCGCGTCGCCGCGAATGTGTTCCCCTCGCGCTTCAGGAAATGACGCCCGGGAGGGCCTGCATCCTCGCGGGTGCGGCCCTGGTCTCGACCGGTTGCGGCGGCGGTCTGCCCCTCCTGCACCCGGCGCGCACCCTCCCCTCGGGTGAGGTCCGCGCGTCCGCAGGCTTCAGCGGGAGCGTGCCCGTGGGGTCGCTCGCCTCGGCGATCCGCGACGCGGAGTCGGACCCGAACGGGGGAGCGGCGCCCCAGGGGCAGGATCCCACGTTCGCCAAGGGCGCCCTCGTCGTCGCGTCCATCGCGCCGGGCCTCGCCCCGCTCGGGGGCGCGCGCGTCGGCGTCGGGTGGCAGGCCGAGGGCGGGCTCGCTTACACCGGGCGGGCCGTGCGG
>DATBQU010000122.1:0-45170 GCA_036560665.1 Polyangiaceae bacterium | reverse complement strand
AAGCTCTACCAGATCAACGACAACCTCTTCGTCATCATCGACGCGCTGATGAGCGACTCGCGCTGGGACATGAAGTTCCTCGGCATGCAGATCATGGTCGAGGGGCTCGCGCTCGGCGCCTTCGGGATGATCCACCAGACGACGAGCGAGCCGCTCATCAAGCAGATCACGCAGCTCATCATGCAGGACGAGGCGCGCCACGTGGCCTTCGGCGTGCTGTCGCTCAAGGACATGTACAGGGAGATGAGCCCGGCCGAGCTGCGCGACCGCGAGGACTTCGTGATCGTGTCGTCGCAGCTCATGTACCACCGCCTGCTCGGGACCGAGGTCTACGGGCGGATGGGGCTGCCCATCGCCGAGTGCGAGGAGGCGGTGAAGCGGTCGGTGCCGATGCAGATCTTCCGCAAGCTGTGCTTCTCGAAGATCGTGCCCAACGTGAAGCGCCTGGGCCTGCTGACGCCGTACGTGCGCAAGGCGTTCGAGGAGCTCGACGTCATCGAGTACGAGACGTGGGAGGCGAGCGCGTGACGCTCCAGGGCCTGGCGCCGGCGCGCAAGGAGCGCAGCGGCGAGGCGACGCGCAAGAGGATCCTCGACGCCGCGGAGCACGAGTTCGCGGCCCGGGGGTACGACGGCACGCGCCTGGCGGCGATCGCGCGGGTGGCGGAGGCGCCGCAGCCGCTCATCCACCACTACTTCGGGGACAAGGACGGCCTCTACCGGGCCGTCATCGAGCGCGCGCTGGCCGCCATCGCCGCCGTGGGGTGGCAGATCCTCGACACGCTGGCCCCGCCGCGCAAGGCGGGGCGGGCGGGAAAGCGCTTCGGCCGGGCCGAGCTCGTCGCGCTCATCGAGGCGCTGGTGGGGATGCTGGTCGACTTCTACGCCACCCACGCGCCGGTGCTGCGCATCCTGCACAGCGAGGCGCTGCGCGGCGGTCCGCTGGCGGACGAGCTGGTGCGGGCGCACGTGAAGCCGCAGCTCGACGACATCGTGGCGCGCTTCGAGGAGATGCGGGCCGGGGGCGAGGTGCGGGCCGACGTCGACGCGCGGCAGCTGTGCATCTCGACCGTGGCCATGGCCTGCTTCCCGTACATGGAGGCGGCCTTCCTCGGCGCGGTGTGGTCGGTCGACGCCCACGATCCGCGCTTCATCGAGCAGCGGCGGCGCGAGATCGTCACCACCGTGATGGCGCGCATCACCCCCTGAGGGCGGCGAGCGACGGGGCCCCCTCGCGCTCGACCAGGGCCGCGAGGTCGCGCGCGATGCGCCCGGCCACGCCGGGGCCCTGGTAGATGAAGCCGGTGTAGAGCTGCACCAGGTCGGCCCCGGCGCGGACGAAGGCCAGGGCGTGCTCGGCCGTCTCGATGCCGCCCACGCCGATGACGGTGGCCTCGCCGCCCAGGCGCGCGCGCACCCGCTTCACGACGTCGAGCGCCCGCGCACGCAGGGGCGGGCCGCTGAGGCCGCCCGCGCCGATGGCCTCGACGCGCGCCGGGTCGGTGGCGAGGCCGCTGCGCGCGACGGTGGTGTTCGTGGCCACCACGCCGGCCAGGCCCACCTCCTCGACCACCGCCAGCAGCGCCTCGATCTGCGCGTCCTCCAGGTCCGGCGCGATCTTGAGCAGCAGCGGCACCGGCGCTCCCGCCCGGCCGAGCGCCGCGTCGGCGTTGGCCTTCGCCAGCGCCGCCAGCAGCGTGCGCGCGAGCGGGGCGGCCTGCATGGCGCGCAGGTCCTTGGTGTTGGGCGACGACACGTTGACCACCACGAAGTCGGCCCCCAGGGTGCGCGGCGGCATGAACGCCGCGACGTAGTCGTCGACGACGCGGTCGAGCGCGTCGACCGGCACCGCGCGCGACTTGCCGATGGAGACGCCGACGGGGATGCCCGCCTGGCCGCGGCCGACGTGCTTGCGCAGGATGCGCCCGGCGACGCGCGCCGCCCCCTCGTTGGGGAAGCCGAGGCGGTTGACGAGCGCGCGGTCGCGCGGCAGGCGAAACAGGTTGGGCCGCGGGTTGGCCTCCTGGGGCTGCGCCGTCACCGTGCCCAGCTCGAGGAAGCCGAAGCCCAGCGCGGCGAGGGCGCGGGGGCGCAGCGCGTTCTTGTCGAAGCCGCCGGCCAGGCCCACCGGCGAGGGGAACTCGAGGCCCATGGTGGTCACCGCGATGCGCGGGTCGCGCGGCGGCGCGAAGAGGGCGCGCGTCATCGCGCGCAGCGGCGGCAGGTGCTCGACCGGCGCCAGGCCCGCGAAGGCGAGGGCGTGCGCCGCGTCCGGCGGGAGCAGGAAGAGCAGCGGACGCAGCGCGGCGTACATCGGCAGCGGCGTGAGTTAGCACCGAACGCGGTGCGTCACGAGGGGCGGGCTCGCGCGCTCTTTGACCCGCGCGAACGTCTGCTATGGTCCGCGCCATTCAAGGTCAAAGGAGCTACCCGTGATCATCGGAGTGCCCAGGGAGATCAAGACGCGCGAGTACCGCGTGGGGATGACGCCCGCCGGCGTGCGCAGCCTGACGTCGCGCGGCCACAAGGTGCTGGTCGAGCGCGGCGCCGGCGAGGGCAGCGGCATCAAGGACGCCGAGTACGTCGCGCAGGGCGCGACCATCGTCGCCACCGCGGCCGAGGCGTGGGGCGCCGAGATGGTGGTGAAGGTCAAGGAGCCGCTGCCGGCCGAGTACGGCTTCTTCCGCAAGGACCTGGTGCTCTACACGTACCTGCACCTGGCGGCCGAGCCCGAGCTCACCAAGCAGCTGGCCAAGGCCGGCGTGGCGGGCGTCGCCTACGAGACCATCCAGGTGGAGGACGGCAGCCTGCCGCTGCTCAAGCCGATGAGCGAGGTCGCCGGGCGCATGGCGGTGCAGGTCGGCGCGACGTGCCTGGAGAAGGAGCGCGGCGGCAAGGGCGTGCTCCTCGGCGGCGTGCCCGGCACGCGGCGCGGGCGCGTGGTCATCCTGGGCGGCGGGTTCGTGGGGCGCAACGCGGCGACCATCGCCGTGGGCATGGGCGCGCAGGTGACGGTGCTCGACGTCCGCGGCGACACCATGGCCTACCTCGAGGACGTCTTCGGCGGCGCCATCGAGACGCTCTACTCCAATCCGACCAACATCGAGGAGGCCTGCATGCGGGCCGACCTCGTCATCGGCGCGGTGCTCGTCACCGGCGCGGCGGCGCCCAAGCTCGTCAGCCGCGATCTGGTGAGCAAGATGAGCAAGGGCAGCGTCATCGTCGACGTCGCCGTCGATCAGGGCGGCTGCATCGAGACCTGCCGGCCGACGACGCACGACCACCCCACCTACGAGGTCGACGGGGTGGTGCACTACTGCGTGGCCAACATGCCGGGCGCCGTGCCGCACACGAGCACGTGGGCGCTGACCAACACCACCATCCCCTACGCGGTGAAGATGGCCGAGCTCGGCCTGGTGGCGGCGGCGAAGGCCGACCGGGCGCTGCTGCTCGGGATCAACACCTACGGCGGGCACGTCACCTTCGAGGGCGTCGCGCAGGCGCACAACCTCGAGTACGTCCCGGCGACCAAGCTGCTGGGGTAGCGGCTCCGCACCTACTGGCAGAGCTTCTGCCCGCCCGCCGCGTAGTACGCCTTGGCCCGCGCGACGAAGTTACCCCCGTCGGTCTCGGGCGTGGTCTGGTCGGACTGCCCCGCGCCGAAGACCGCGCCCACCGCGTGCGCCGCCGCGAGCTCGTCCATGTGCGCGAAGAAGTAGTCGACGCGGTTGTCCTGGTAGTGGTTGGCGGTGTTGTTCTGGCTCGCGTTGCCGAGGGGCGTCTGCCAGTAGAGCGCCGGCTTGTTCAGCGCCTCGGTGAGCGCCTTCACCCACGCCAGGTCCTGGTGGAAGTCGGGCAGCTTGGCGTTGGTGGCGTCCCACCACGTGTTCCTGTTCTGCACGGTCTGGTAGTAGCCCGCGTCGCGATCGCTGGTCTCGACGACGACGAAGTCGGCGCCGGACTCGCCGCACGCCGCGAGGAACGTCGCCAGCTTCTGCGCCTCGCCGGCGACGTCGAAGGCGGGGTTGGTGTTGCCGGCCACGTCGATGTTGGTCCCCCAGGCCGACGCGTGCAGGGCGACCAGCGCGTGCGGCGCGTACTTGTGCGCCATCGCCACCAGGCACTGCCCCATGCCGGCGACGCTGTCCTCCATGGCGCCGCAGTCGGTGGCATTGGCGCTGGTGACCGCGGCTTTCGTCGCGTGAGGATCGCCGTTCGCCTGCTCCGCGTACCCCCAGAAGTCCGGCTCGAGGTGCAGGAGCGCGACGCCCTGCCCGATCTGCTGGAGGACGAAGCGCCAGTCGGCGAAGTACTTCGTCATGGTGGCCGCGTCGGCCACCTGCGCGACCTCGGGGGCGCCCTCGCCCGGACTGGCCGACCGGATCTGGTAGTAGCTGATCATCGGGATCTGCGGCGGCGTGGCCTTGGCGCAGTTGCCGGCCAGCGTGCGCACGAAGGCGCCCGGCGGATCCTGGTCGTACTGCCAGCAGCCCCACCAGTTGCACCCCCCGGCCGCGTTCGCGCACGACTTGCCGGCCGCGGTGCAGCCGGTCGCGCACGAGGCGCAGGGCGCGGTGCCGTCGAAGAAGCCGCCCGAGAGGTAGTCGTAGCGCACGTCGAACGGCGCGGCCGCCGCGGTGGCGTCGGCCATCGACCCGCCCACCACCAGCCGCGTCCTGCCCATCGCGGTCAGCATCGCCGAGCCCAGGCAGCTGCCCGCGGCCCCGTCGCCGAGCCCGCCGCTCGAGCCACCGGAGCCGCCGGAGCTCGAGCCCGACGCGTCGCCCCCGCCGCTGCCGCTGCTCCCGCCGCTGCCGCCGCCGCTCCCGCTGCCGCCGCTGCTCGTGCCGTCCGCGCCCGCGTCGTCGCCGGCGCCACGCGCGTCGTCGCCCCCGCAGCTGGGGGCCGCCACGAGCGCGGCGATCGCCGCCAGGATGACGCCCGCCCCCCTCGTGCCCGGCATGGACCGAAGCTTAACCCGCTCCGGCCTCGCAGGCGATGTCGACCCGGGAGCCGTCGCCCCGTCGCGCCGATCCGCGTAGGATGCGGGCCCCAATGCCGCGCGCCAAGCTGCCTGCCGGGATCGATCTCGAGTACGAGACCTTCGGCGACGAGGCGGCGCCGCTGCTCGTCCTGGTGATGGGCTTCTCGATGCAGATGATCGCGTGGGACACGGCGTTCTGCGAGGCGCTGGCCGCGCGCGGCTTCCGCGTGGTGCGCTTCGACAACCGCGACGTCGGCCGCTCGACCAAGCTCGAGCACCTGGGGTTCCCGGACTTCGCCCGCGCGATGGGCGGCGACCGCGCCGCGGCGGCGTACTCGATCGAGGACATGGCCGGCGACCTGGTGGGGCTGATCGACGCGCTGGGCGCGAAGGCGGCGCACATCGTGGGCGCCTCGATGGGCGGCTTCATCGTGCAGGAGACGGCCATCCACCACCCGGAGCGGGTGCTGAGCGTGGCCTCCATCATGTCGGGCACCGGCGATCGCAGCGTCGGGCAGGCGCGACCGGAGGCGCTGGCCGCGCTGCTGTCCCCGCCGCCGCCCGATCGCGACGCCGCCGTCGAGCACGCGCTCGGCGTGTGGCGCGTCATCGGCTCGCCGGGCTTCCCCTTCGACGAGGGGCGCATGCGCAGGCGCGTGGGTGCTGCGTGGGATCGCGACCACGATCCCATCGGCGTGGCGCGCCAGGCCACCGCCATCTTCACCCAGCGCGATCGCACGGCCGACCTGGCCCGCGTGCGCGCCCCGGCCGTGGTCATCCACGGCGCCGACGACCCGCTCGTCACCCTCTCCGGCGGCGAGGCCACCGCACGCGCCATCCCGGGCGCGCGCATGGTGATCGTGCCGGGCATGGGGCACGACCTGGCCGAGGGCGCGTGGCCGATCATCGTCGACGCCATCGTCGACAACGCCCGGCGTGCCGGGGCATAAGCGGGGCATGGCTCGAGCGCCCCAAGACCGCCGCCTCGTCGCCCTGCTGCCGGGGGACGGCATCGGCCCGGAGGTCGTGGCGCAGGGCGCGCGCGTCCTCGAGTTCTACCGCGACCGCCGCGGGCTGCCGCTCGAGCTGTGGCCGCTCGATCTGGGCGCCGACCGCTACCTGCGCGACGGCACGACGCTGCCGGAGGACGTCCGGGCGCGCATCGCCGGCGAGGCCAGCGCCGTCCTGCTGGGCGCGCTGGGCGATCCGCGCGTGCCCGGCCTCGAGCACGCGCGCGACATCCTCTTCGGCCTGCGCTTCGGGCTCGACCTCTACGCCAACGTGCGCCCCGTGCGCGCGCTCGACGACCGCCTCGTCCCGCTCCGGGCCCGCGGCGCGAAGGACGTCGACATGATCGTCTTCCGCGAGAACACCGAGGGCATCTACGTCGGCATGGGCGGGCAGTTCAAGCGCGGGACGCGCGACGAGGTGGCCGTCAACGAGGACGTCAACACGCGCAAGGGCGTCGAGCGCCTCATCCGCGCCGGCTTCGAGTACGCCCGGGCGCACGGCAAGACGCGCGTGCACATGGCCGACAAATCGAACGCGATGAAGTACGCGCACGAGCTCTGGCACCGGGTGTTCTTCGAGGTCGCGCGCGAGTACCCCGGCATCGAGGCCCGGCACGTCTACGTCGACGCCATGTGCCTCTACATGATCCAGGACCCCGGCCAGTTCGAGGTCGTCGTCACCTGCAACCTCTTCGGCGACATCGTGACCGACCTCGGGGCGGCGCTGCAGGGGGGGCTGGGGATGGCGGCCAGCGCCAACGTGCACCCCCTCGTCCCTCGCTGCTGCGACGAGGCGCACGACGCCACGCGCGTGGCGATGTTCGAGCCGGTGCACGGCTCGGCCCCGCCGCTGGCGGGCAAGGACGTGGCGAACCCGCTGGCGACGGTGCTCACCGTGGGGATGATGCTGGCCCACCTCGGCTGGCCCGACGAGGAGCGGCGTCTCGAGGGGCTCGTGTCCCGGGCCATCGCCGAGAAGAAGTGCACGCGCGACGTCGGCGGCGACCTCGGGACACGCGCGGTGGGCGACTGGGTGCTGGGCGAGCTGGCGCACTCTTTCTGAAGTGCCGACCGGCCTCGCCGTGCTACTTGCACGACGCACCGAGGAGTCATGCGAGCCGCGATCTTCGTCTTCACCGCCGCAGCGCTGGCGGTCGCTTGCCACCACACGCCCGAGGAGACGACCGCCCCCGCCGATGCCGCGGCCGCCGCCGACGTGGCGATCCTCGAGGCGGCCGCCCCGGTCGGGGCCTCGTCCTCCGACGAGCCCGCGGTCGACGTGGACGCGGGCCGCGCGGCGCTGCGCGACTTCTGCAACGACGTCTACTCGGCCGACCTCGATCGCCTGAAGGACAAGTGCGCGCCCGCCGATCTGAAGACGATGGAGGCGATGAGCCGCGCCGCGGCGAGGCTCTGCCTGCACGATCTGGTGGTCGCCATCGGCCGCCACCGCGCCGACGTCGACGAGGACGCCGCGAAGAGGTGCGTCGAGATGCTGCGCAAGTCGCCGCTCACCCAGTCGAGCGAGGTCGATACGCTGTTCCAGCACTTCCCTTGTGACCGCGTCCTGCTGGGGATGCAGCCGGAGGGGCAGGCTTGCCGCTTCTCCATCGAGTGCAAGGACGGGCTGGCGTGCGTCGGGTACAACATCGGCGGCGACGGCACGTGCAAGAAGCCGCCGAAGGCCAAGGAGGCCTGCACGCTGCAGCCGTACGGGACCATGCTCAACGAGGCGGCGGCGGCGCTCCACCACCCGGCATGCGCGGCCGGCGCCTACTGCGACGGCGCGACCTGCCAGCTTCGCGCGGCGGCGGGCAAGGGGTGCAACGGCGCCGCGTCGTGCCAGGCCGGTCTCTCGTGCGTCACCGGCAAGTGCGGGGCCCGGGCGCCGGCCGGAGGCACGTGCGCCCAGGGGAGCGACTGCGCCTTCGGCCTGTGGTGCGACCGCGCCGGCGACGCCGGCCCCGGCAAGTGCGCGGCCAGGCACGCCGAGGGGGCCGCCTGCACCAGCCCGGACGAGTGCAGGGGCCGCTGCGACATTCCCAAGAGCACCGACGGTCACCCCGCGGGGCCGGGCAAGTGCCTGCCGGTCTGCGGGTCCGGCTGAAATCGACCCAAGCCGTGTCCACGGGCGCGTGTTCTTCGGGAACTCCCCGGCGCGACCGTTGTCCTCCCCTCGTCGCTCTTCCTTTGGCATGGCGGCACGCTGGCACTTGCAGTCACGTCATGTGAGCTGCGCTCTTACACCCCCTGTCGCATGCGCGGGTGACACGCCCATGCCATGATCAGGGCCGCGAAGCTTGGATCGAATCCCGTCTTTGCTCGTCTTACTTCTCTGAAGCGGGAGGACGACATGGGACTCCGGACATACGGCGTGGCGGTACTGTCGGCGGCTGCTGCGCTCTGGCTGATGAGCGGGACGCAGCGCGAGAAGCCGGTGCTGGCCGCGACCGAGCCGGAGGCCGTCCGCGTGCTCGAAGCACGCGTCGCGACGCACCCGGCCGATGCGGCCGCGACCCGCTCGTTGGCGCAGGCCTACCTCGACGCACGTCAGCCCGGTCTCGCCGTGGTGCTCGTCGAGGGGGCGGCCCCGGCGCTCCGCGACGACGTCCGGCTCGAGCACGTCTACGCACGGGCGCTGGTCGACGAAGGGCGCAACGACGAGGCGCTGGCGGTGGAGAGGCGCGTCGTCTCGGCGTGCCGCCCGCTCGCCGAGGGTGCCCCCGCGCCCGATGGATGCGACCCTACGCTGCTCGCGTCGGCCATGCGCCGCACGGACATCTTGAGCGAGCTCGTCTCGCTCGGGGTCGAGGATGCCCAAGCTCACCCCGAGGCCAGCCTCGTCGCTTATCAGAACGCCACGCGCGAAGCGCGCGTGATGGTGCAGTAGTCCGTCAGGGTTCGTACAGCCATCGCCAGGCGCGTCGCCGGCACCACGACACGGGTCACAGGGCCGCGCATCGCGGCGGGACGGTTCATGGACGACGGCGCGCGGAGACCGAGCTGGCTGCCCCTGCTCACTGTGGCGACGGTCGCGGGAGGCGTCGCGGGATGCAGCGGCCTGCCGTTCGTGCACCCGCCCCCCAAGGCGGCGGTCCGGCCGGCCAGCATGCAGGCGCAGGCGGACATCGACCTGCTCCTGGCCCCCAGCGTCGCCCTGGCTTCTCCTGCGGACGCGGTCGTCCGCGTGGTCGGACCGCAGATGACGTGCAGCGGATCGCTCATCGCCGAGGACCTCGTCCTGACCGCGCACCATTGCGTCGTGGAGCGCACCCGGCGCGGCGAGCTCACCAGCAAGACCATCCCGGCGGCCTCCGTCGAGGTCGAGCTCGGGGGCGACTACCTGCCGTGGGGCAACGTCGGCCTGAAGGCCATCCTGGCCCCTCCTTGCGGGGCAGCGGGCGGGAGGGGCGACGTCGCGGTGCTGGTCCTCGAGCGCAAGCTGGTCGGGATGACGACCCTCGCGCTCCACGAGGCCGGCCCGCGCGCGGGCGAGATGGTGTATCCGGCGGGGTTCGGTCGCTGCGCACTGTCGCCGGAGGGGATCCGGCGCCGCGAGCGGGAGGGCGGGCCCGTCTCGGCGGTGTCGGCAGGGACCTTCGAGGTCCAGGCCAGCGTGTGCCCCGGCGACTCGGGCGGTCCGGTGCTCGACAACGCGACGCACGAGGTGGTCGGCGTCGTGAGCCTGAGCGCGATGGACTATGACGAGGGCACGCTGGGTCGCTCGGTGTTCGTGCGCGTGGACGACATGCCCAAGCTCGTGGCCTACGCGCGTCTGGTCGCCGACGGCGCCGACCCGGGAGACATGCCGCCGCTCGGCTGCGACTACTAGCGCGGGAGATCGAATCCAGCGCTGGCGCGTCGGAGAGGCATGCGCCCCGTCGTCCCGCTGGTCGTCCTCGGTCTGTCGGTCACCCTGCTCGCCCCCGCCTATGCGCAGTCGCGCTTCGCGCGGCCCCTCCCGCCGCCGGTAGTGGTCGCCCCACGACCCCCCGTGGCCGCCGTCCCTCGCATCGAGCTCGTGGGCGACGGGATGCAGACGCTGCCCACCTTCGCTCACGAGGGGCGCCGCTTCGTCCTCGGCGCGACCGGCGAGCGCTATCGCATCCGGATCGTCAACCCCACCCCGGTGCGAGTGGAGGCGGTCATATCGGTCGACGGCCTGGACGCCATCGACGGCAGGCCGGCGGGGCTGGGCAAGCGGGGCTATCTCATCCCGGCCTTCGGTGACGTCACCATCGACGGGTGGCGCACGTCGCTCGACACCGTCGCCGCGTTCCGGTTCTCCTCGGTGCCGGATTCGTACGCGGGTCGGCAAGGCGACGACCGGAACGTGGGCGTCATCGGCGTGGCGTTCTTCCGGGAGCGTCCTCCCGTCGTGTGGCGCCAGCCGCCCGTCGCCTGGGGTCCCCGCGCCAGCGGCCCAAGCGGTGGCGGCGGTGCCGCGGGCGCACCGGCCCCCAAGGCGCAGAGCGCGGACGCCTCGCGGCCGGGCCTGGGAACGCAGTTCGGCGAGCAGCACGAGTCGCACGTCGACGAGTCGCCGTTCGAGCGCGCCGACGCGAACCCCTCGAGCCTGGCTCAGCTTCGCTACGACGACCGCCAGGGCCTCGTCGCGCGAGGCATCCTGCCCGCGCGCGACGCCCGCCAGGCCGAGATCGAGGCGCGCGATCGCGCGCAGCCTTTCCCCGGCTCGCTGTTCGCTCAGGCGCCTCGCTGACGCGAAACGACGCGTCGGTCGCGTCGGCGGTGGACAGAAGCGGCCGCCGACCTTATGTCATGAGCGATCATGAGCGAGGTCGCAGCGCCCGCCGCCGAGCCGAAGCCGGCGGAGGTCGAGGACGACGACGAGCTGCCTCGGTGCAAGTGCGGAACCGATCGCGACAGCAAGTACTCCGTGCGTGACCGCGAGTACGGCTTCTTCGGCACCCTGTACCTGCTCTGGGGCGGCACCTCGATCCCCACCAAGGTCTCCTTCCGCTGCGTCAAGTGCGGCGAGACGTTCGACTCGACGACGAGCCCGTCGGAGTGCCGCCGGTACATCAAGTGAGCCGATACGCGGGAGAGCAGACTTCCGTTCGCTCGCCGCTACACTAGCGATCGAACCATGTGCGGAATCGTCGGCTACGTCGGAACGCAGGAGTGCGCCCCGATCCTCGTGGAGGGCCTCCGTCGCCTCGAATACCGTGGCTACGACTCGGCCGGGCTGGCCCTGCACACGGGCCGCGGCGTCGAGATCGTCCGCGCCGTGGGCAAGCTCGCCAACCTCGAGACGGCGCTCAAGAAGAGCCCCCTCGCCGGCACGACGGGCATCGGGCACACCCGGTGGGCGACGCACGGCCGGCCGAGCGAGCTCAACGCGCACCCCCACGTGGCCGGAAAGGTCGCCGTCGTCCACAACGGCATCATCGAGAACCACGTGGCCCTGCGGCGCGAGCTCGAACAGAGCGGCGTGCGGCTCGCCAGCGACACGGACACGGAGCTCGTCGCGCACCTGATCGACGACGCCCTGCGCGGCGGCTCTCCGAGACTGGTGGACGCGGTGCGCGCGGCCCTCAAGCGCGTGCGCGGCGCCTATGCCATCGCCGTCCTGGGCGCTGACGCGCCCGGCGAGATCGTCGTGGCCAAGGCCGACAGCCCGCTGGTCATCGGCGTGGGTCGCGGCGAGATGCTGTGCGCGAGCGACATCCCCGCCTTGCTCGCGCATACCCGCGAAGTCGTCTTCTTGAACGACGGCGAGGTGGCCACGCTCACCAGCCGTGGCGCCGAGATCACCACGCTCGACGGCGTCCCCGTCTCGCGCCCCTCGAAGACCATCGATTGGTCGCCGACGCAGGCCGAGAAGGGTGGCTACAAGCACTTCATGCTCAAGGAGATCCACGAGCAGCCGCGCGCCGTGGAGGACACGCTGCGCGGTCGCGTGGACCTCGCGGAGGGGGACGTCATCGACGAGGAGCTCGGGATCGGCGCCGAGCTCGCCAAGAGCCTCCAGCGTGTCTACTTCGTCGCCTGCGGAACGAGCGCGCACGCGGCGATGGCGGGGCGCTACTGGATCGAACAGCTGGCGAGGGTCCCCGCCGTGGTCGAGATCGGCAGCGAGGTCCGCAACCGCGACCCCGTCTTCGGCCCGGGCGACCTGGTGGTGGCCGTGAGCCAGAGCGGAGAGACCCTCGACACCCTCGCCGCCGTGAAGACGGCCAAGGCCCGGGGGGCGCACATCCTGGCCGTCGCCAACGTGATCGACAGCGCCATCCCGCGCCTCGCCCACGCCGCGCTCTACACCCACGCCGGCCCGGAGATCGGCGTCGCGTCGACGAAGTGCTTCACCACGCAGCTGGTGGCGATGCTGCTCCTCTCGGTCTACCTCGGGCGGCGCCGGGGTACGCTGGCGCAGGACCAGGCGCGCCGCATCCTCGACGCCCTCGCGCGCGCGCCGAACCAGATGCGCGAAGTCCTCGCGGGGGCCGACGATCTGCGCGCCCTGGCCAAGAAGTACATGCGGTCCCAGCACATGCTGTTCCTCGGGCGCGGCACCGGGTACCCGATCGCGCTGGAGGGAGCCCTCAAGCTCAAGGAGATCTCCTACGTCCACGCGGAGGGCTACGCCGCAGGCGAGATGAAGCACGGGCCCATCGCGCTCATCGACGAGGAGATGCCGGTGGTGGTCGTCTGCCCGCGGGACGGTCACTACGAGAAGACCTTCTCCAACATGCAGGAGGTCCGCGCCCGTGAGGGGCACATCATCGCCGTGTGCACCCAGGGCGACGACGACGTTCACGGTCTCGAGGCCGACGTCGTGGAGATCCCGGCGGCGGAGCCGGAGGTGCTGCCGCTTCTCGAGGTGATCCCGCTGCAGCTCCTCGCGTACTACATGGCCGACCTGAAGGGGACCGACGTCGATCAGCCGCGAAACCTCGCCAAGACCGTGACCGTCGAGTGAAGCCGTAGCCGGCGCGCTTGCGTTACGCTCGGCCCGATGGCCTCCGTCATCCTCGGCGAGTGGACGCACCGGCGCGGCGATCCTGGCGGCGCGCGCGCCGTGCCCGCCGAGATCGACCGACCGCGCCCCGCCGTCGCCTGGTCCTGGCGTCCGGAGCACGGGGGCTGCGTGGATCAGGTGCGCGTCGCGGGGGAGAACGTCGTCGTCGCCACCATGATGCCCCGCGATCCGGGCGCGCCCGGGTGGGAGCATGCCGTGGTCTACGCGCTCGACGCGCGCACGGGGATCGAGGTAGCGCGTCGCGTGCTGCCGGACCCGGTGCCGGTCGCGGCGATGGTGGTCGAGGCGGGCCTCCTGCACGTCATCGCCGCGCGCCGGGGGGAGCCGATCTTCTGGTACGCGCTCTCGCCGGTGGATCTCGTCCCGCGGCATCGCCGCATCGTGGCCTTCGGCGCCAGCGCCCCGCCCGACGACGTCCTCGACGCGTGGGCGGCGCCCGACGGGGGCCTGTGGCTCGAGCTCGACACGGCCGGAGGAGCCGACGCGCGACGCACGCTCGCGTACGCCTTCGCCGGAGCGCGGGGCGACGCGCCGGCGTCTTACGGCCGCGCGGACGACGTGAGCGGGGAGCACGCCGCGGTCGCGCGCGACGCATGCGCCGGCGGTCACGAGCTCTTCACGCCGGTCGACGGGGTGTGGCGTGACGACGCGCCTCCCGCTCCACCCGCGCTGGCGCGGCTCGATCCCGGCGGCGGTGCGCCCGCCGCGGGCTCCCCGTGGGCGCGCGCCAGCGTCGTCGGCCACAACGCGCAGATCCACGCGCTGGGGGGTGACGGTGTGATCTGCGCCGTCGCGGCCGCGGAGGATCCGGAGCGCCCCGACCGGGTGCGCATCGAGGCCTTCGCCGTCGATCGCACCTCCGGCGTCGTGCGCTGGCGGGCGCAGACGGACCGCATCGCGGTCAAGCCACGCCTGGGAGACGCGGCGCGCGTGGCGCGCCGCTCCAACGGCGAGCTGCTCTTCCAGAGCCTCGGCTCCGACGGCTCGCCCTGCACCCCGCTGGTGTGCGCCCGGCCCGACGGGCAGCTCGACGCCATCGTGTTGGGTGCGCGCGGTCGCTACGTGCTCGACGCCGCGCTCGGCGACCTCGTGCTCGCGCATCGCGAGAACAAGGAAGGCGCCGTCGAGGTGGGCGGCTTCGCCATCGACCACGAGGGGCGCCTGCTCGGCCGCAGGGCGGTCGCGCGCTGGGCGATCGACGTCGGCGATCTGGGGGGGAGCACCACCGTCTACGCGGGCGCGGGCGCCGTCGTCGTCCGCGGGACGCGCGCGCTCTGCGCGGTCAGGCTCTGAAGGCCCGCCGTACCTAGCCGTTTGGCTCCACGATCTTGCCCGCGAAGAGGACGGTCCCCGTCGGCAGGTCGCGGATGACGAAGAAGAACGGGTGGTCGACGGTCACGGTCGCCTCCCGCTGGGGCGTCACCGTGGAGGTCACGCCTCCGGTGGCGGCGGCCGCCTCGGTGCCGTTCTCGTCCACCGTCAGCGTGGCCTGGTGAACCGCGTCCTTCAGGAACATCGCGTCGTCGCACATCCCGCCCAGGTCCGCGCCGGCGGCGAAGGCGCTGCGCACGCCGAGCTGCTCGAGCGCCGCGCGCACGCTGACGCTCCCCCCGCTCACGGCGAACTTCGGCAGCGCCAGGTGCACCTTCGCCAGCCCCAGCCCGGCCACGACGGACGCGAAGCCGCTCGCCGTCAGGCCGGCGTCGAAGGCCGCCTCGCTCGCGGCCGCCGGCAGGACCACGTCCATCGCGACCTGGTCGCCGTCGTACGGAAGCTCCACTGCCTGCCAGCCTTCGCCCTCCGCGTAGAGGAAGCGATCGACCGCATGCATCGTCGCCACCTCCTCGGTCGACGCATCGCCTCGGGTGAACGTCGCCTGGGACGTGGCGGTCGCCTGGAAGGGGTGCGCCCAGCTCGCATCGAAGTAGATCGCGTTCGCCAGGACGAAGCGCGTGTCCGCGTCCACCGCGCCGGACGGCAGCAGGTTCGCGATCTTTCCCGCCGTCTGCCCGCTGGCCCAGGCGTTGATGGCCCCGAGCGCGCCCCTCGGATCGTGCTCGAAGTCCGCCAGCTCGATGGCGGCGCCGTAGTCGACCGCCAGCGTGTCGAGGAAGGGCTGCTTCCACGCCTCGCCGCGCTGGCCCCACAGGGAGCTCGCGACGTGGAGGGCGAAGGGCTTCCCCGCGTCGGAGACGGCCGCCCCGGCGCGGGCAGCGAGCTGGAGATCGAGCCAGTCGAAGGCGGGGTGCAGGCGCTCCGGGGGCAGCGTGAGGTGCAACGCATTCGCCAGCTCGTCGGCGGTGCCGCCCCGCGCGCCGGCGTAGGTCATGGCGAGCGCGCTGGTGATCGAGTAGGGCGAGAAGAACACGTTGTCCGACGGCCTCCGCAGCGCCCCGAAGAGATCGAAGGCAAACGACGCGTTCCCTGCCTCGAGAGCCGCCTGGTCGGCGGGAGAGACGTCGGGGGCGGGGTCGCGCGCGAGCGTGGAGCTGGCCACGTCGGCCGAGCCCGGGGTGGCGAACCCGCCTCCGGAGGGGCCGGAACAAGCCCCGAGGAGCGGGACGAACCCGAGAAACAACGATGAGAAGCTCGTGACCGACCAGCGAAGACGAAGCATGCGGACCAAAGCACCTTTCCGGACCGATCTCCGGTCTCTCCCCCGGTGCTTGGGGTCAGCTGAGCCGTCTTGTCACGGAACCGGCAGGCCGAACACCGAGTCCTGCTGATCGCCCATGGGCCGGCCGTTCTCGTCCACGATGGGGGCCCCCGCCGCGTCGAGCGTCGTGGAGCAGGGGTAGGGGTCGGCCCGCTTCGGCAGGGGGTCGAAGAACATCGGCTGCACCAGCCAGCTTCCGCCTGCGTTCGCGTAGGCGTTGCACATGAGCTGGACGCGGTTGCGGTTGATCACCAGCTTGAGCGCCGTCGCGTCCTGCACGAAAGCCACGTCGGTGTCCGAGTCGCCCGCAGCGAAGACCTGGCGCCGCGCCGCGTCCGCCCGGGCGAGCTGCGCCGCCGCCGGCTGGCCGAAGATCACGCGGTTGATGAAGCACCGCTTTCCCTGGTTGAACGTGATCACCGAGCCCGCGGGCGCCTCGCCGCACGGCTCGAGCCCGTAGCCCAGTCGCCCGTCGGCGCCGAGCACGGTGCGCACGCCCACCACGTGGTCGGCGGCGATGCCCACCTCGCCGGCGACCACCTCGCTCACGTGTTGCGGCGACGCGGAGACGATCCACACGTCGAAGCCGTCGGCCTGGAGCGCCCCCACCAGATCGCGCATGGCGGGGTAGATCCGCACGTACGCGGGGAGGCCGGCGTGCGTGCCGATGGTGCGCGTCGCCCCCACCGGGGCCTGCGCGTCCTGCCGGTAGGCGGCGCGCGCGGCGGCGGCCACCTCGGCGGGGGTGTGCCCCGCCAGCAGGCGGGCGAGCCACGCGTAGCTCTCGTGCGTGGTCAGCGTGACCGCGTGCGACCAGGCCGGCTCGCCGGCCATCGTCTTGTCGTCCGAGTAGACGGACAGGATCGCGTCGGCGCAGCCCGCGCTCTCGCGCGTCGCCAGCCCGCGCCCCGGCTCGGCGGCGGCGTCGCACGCGGCGTGGAGGGCCTGGACCGCGGCAGGCGTCAGCGGCCCGGTGAGCGACCAGTCTCGCCCCGGGGGCTGGAGGATCGCATCGTGCGTCAGCAGCCACGCCATCGTGGCGTCGCCGATGTCGTTGCGCATCATCGTGTTGTCCCAGTCGAAGGTGGCGACCGGGCGATGCACGGGATCGTAGCCGGGGCTCGAGGCTCCGCGCGACTCGAGGAGCGCGTCGAGCCGCGCCCGGTTCTGCGGGAGCCAGCCCGGCAGGCCCGGGTCGAGGTGGCGGACGGACGGCCTCGAAGGCGAAGCCGCGTCGTGGCAAGAGGCGATGGCCGCGACGGCCAGGAGCGCGGCGATCGGAACGGACGCCGTCCTCACGGCTCAGGGGCAGCGCTCGAGGAACTTCCCGCACGGCTTGGAGGGAGCGGGGCCCGGCTTGGCAAGGAAGAACGTCGCCTTCTCCTTCTGCCCGGCCTTCAGCGTCACCTTCTTGGTCTGCGTCACGAAGGTCGCCTTTCCGGCCACGACCGTGTGCGCCCCTGCCGACAGCTGCAGCGGCGCGAGCGGCCCGGCGTCCAGGCCGTCGAGCGCCTTGTCGTCGACCGTGATCGCGTCGCACTCGGGCACGCAAACGATGGTCAGCTCGGCGAGCTCCGGCGAGCCCGCGTCCTGCGTACCCGCCGCCGGCGCGGCCGCCTCGGGGGTGGCGGTGCTCGGCGCCTGCGCGTCCTGCGCGTCCACCGGCGGCGGCGCGGTCGTCGTCGCCGCCGTCGTCGAACCCGGTGGAGGCGGCGCGGAGAGCACGCCCGAAGGCGTCTGCGACGCGACCGGACTGGTCCCCGTTCCGTGCCGCGCCAGGACGACGACGAGCACGATCGCGCCGACCAGGACGGCCAACCCCACCAGGCCCAGCGTCACGTAGAGCCCGGTCTTGCGCTGCATCGGCAGCACCACCGACTCGGGCGGCGGCCCGTAGGACGCCTGTGCGGGCGCGTACGAAGGCTGCGCGGGCGCGTACTGAGGCTGGGGCTGGTATCCCCCCTGGGGAGGCGCGGGGGCTCCTGCCTGGAAGCCGCCATAGGGCGTCGCGATCGGCGCTTGCGGCGCGGGCCCTTGCGGCACTTGCGCCTGCTGCATCGGCTGCTGCATGGGCTGCATCTGCGGCGCCGCCTGCGTCGGCGGGACGGACGGCGCATGGGCTGCGGCCTGGGCCTGCGGTACGGGTTGCGCCGCGGGCGACTGAGGCCACGACCCGCCGGCCGCCTCGAGGGGCGACTGGATGGCCAGCGTGTCGCCGCCGCTGAACTGTGGCGCCGGGGCCGCCGGCTTGGCGGCCGCTTGCCTCAGTCGCTGGAGGTCCGCGAGCGGCATCGCGTTCAGTGGCATCGTCATCGCCATCTTCTGCGTCGCGCTCGCCTTGGTGAGCGCCTCGGCCAGCTCGCCGACCGAGCCGAACCGCTCGGCGGGGTTGGACGAAAGCGCGCGCCCGAGGGCCAGGTCGAACGCGGGGCCGAGTGCGGCGCCGAGCTCCTGCGCGCGCGCGGAGGCGGGCACGCGCGGCGCCGTGACCTCCTGCTGCCATCCCGCGAGGTCCGGAGTCGGCCCCTGGCAAGAACGCCAGTACGAGCGCCCCGTCGCCGCGAAAAACGCCACCAGCCCGGCCGAGAACACGTCGGCCGCGGGCCCGTGCGGGATCCCCTGCGCCTGCTCGGGGGCCATCCATGGCGCCGCCAGCGCCTGCCCCTCGCCCGTCGGAAGCGCCGCCCGCGCGATGGCGACGCCGAAGTCGATGACGCGCACCGGCCGCTGCGGAGCGGCCCCCACGAAGACGTTCTGCGGCTTGAGCCCCCCGTGCACGAGGCGCTGGGCGTGCGCCGCGTCGACCGCCCGCGCCATGCCGGTCACGAGCAGCGCCACCTCGCCGAGCGGCATCGGCCCCAGCTGCACCGTCTGCGCCAGCGAGGGGATGGGCATCACGTCGGTCACCACGAAGGGCGCGCGCGTGTCGGGATCGAAGCCGCTCTCGACGATCTTGCCCGCCACCTCGGCCGGCAGCGCGTTGGTGCCCGCCACGGCCGCCTGGAGCGCGGAGAGCACGTCGCTGCGCGCCGCGAGCTGCGGCGAGTACAGCTTGATCACCACCTCGTGCCCCGGCGCCCCGGCCGCCGTGTACGTCGCCGTCGCGCCGCCGTACCCGAGGCGCGCGCGGATCGAGTACTTGCCCGCGACGACCTGACCCGGAGCGAGCTGCGGCGCCGTCACGGCGACGTCGCGGGGGCAGGGGTGGGGCCGGGAGAGGGAGCGATCGACTGGATGGCGTTGAGGATCGCCTTGTCGGAGTCGGTCGTGTCGTCGGCCGGGACGAAGCCCCCGCCGAGCAGCCACGACTTGTCCGGGAGCTGCGTGCCGAAGACCAGCATCGCGCCCTTCTTGTCGGCGTAGGCGACGTCGTCCGTCTGCCAGAGCGCGACCTCGAGGGCCCCCACCTTCGACTTCTTCATGGGGTGCGTCCACGTCACCTTGTGCTTGGGCGGCGTCACGCCGAGCAGCTTCAGCAGCGCCTCGAACGAAGCCTCGCGGGCCGCGTCGGCGGCCTTCGGGTCGGCGGCCTCGTACGTCGTCACCGCGAAGATGGCGCTGTTCTCGGTGGCGATGGTCGCGTCGTCCTGCTGCGCGTACGTCCACCCGTTGGGGACGACGATGCTGAAGCCCGACTTGCGGATGCGGGCCAGCGTGCCGTTCTGGCCCGTGCAGGACTCGGTGAGCGCCTCGCACTTGGGCGGGGCAGGTGGCGGCGGCGGCGGCGGTGCGACCACCGGAGGCGGTGGAGGAGGCGGCGGAGGCGCCGGCGGCGGTTTGTGGTGGCAAGCAACGCACAGCGAGGCCGCGCCGAGGAAGGCGATGATGTTCTTCATCGTTCCCGGCATGGAAGCACCGAAATGGGGCCCGCGGCTACGGGGTCTCCCCGTCCGCCGGGAGCTTCAGGGAGTCGAGCGCCCGCCGGGCGGCGTCCGAGGACGGGTCGCCCGTGACGGCGACCATGACCGCCAGCGGATAGCGCGCTGCGACCCGCAGGCTGGTGGGGGCGTCCCCCTCGATCTTCACGCGGAAGTCCGCCACGCCGCCCATGACGATGAGCGTCTGCGGAAGCTTGCACGTCTTGCCCTTCAGGGCGTCGCAGGCGACGTGGCCGAAAGACTTGGCGGCGGCCGTGGCGTGGGGGTCGGCCGGCATGGCGTCGGTCGCGCCCTGCGACACGGACGGGGCGGCCGAGGACGGCTGGGGCATCAGCAGCCCGACCGGCGAGCACGCCGCCGCGCCACGCGGCCCCCGCTCGCTACAGCGCCGCGCGCCGCAGCCGGTCGATCGCCGCCGTCAGCTGCTTGAGGCTCTGCTGCTGCGCCACCGAGCTCTCTTCGATCTTCGCCGCGGAGGCGAGGAGCATCTGGCTGCTGCTCGACTGAGCCTTGTGGCTCGAGTTGAGCTGATTGACCATGTTGGAGATGTTCTCGATGGCGCTCGAGATCTGACGACCGCCGCGCGCCTGCTCCTGCGAGCTGCGCTCCACGTGCTGGGTGATGATGCGCATCTTCTCGGCGCTCTTCATGATGAGCTCCGAGCCGCGCGCCTGCTCGGCGGTGGCCGCGGCGATCTGCTGCACCGTCTCGGCGATGCGCCCGATGGCGTCGGTGACCTGCTTGCTGCCCTTGGCCTGCTCGACGGTGGCCCGGGCGATGGCGCGCACCATGTTGGTGCTCTTCTGCGAGCTCTCCAGGATCTTCTTGAGGGCGCGCTCGGCCTCGTTGGAGACCTCCACGCCGCGATCCACGTTGTGGGCGCCCCGTTCGACGGCGGCGATGGCGTTCTTGCTCTCCGCCTGCACGGTCTTGATGAGATCGGTGATCTCGCGCGTGCTGGCCCCGGCGCGCTCGGCCAGGTCCTTGATCTCGTCGGCCACGACGGCGAAGCCCTTGCCCTGCTCGCCGGCCTGCGCGGCGATGATGGCGGCGTTGAGCGCCAGCAGGTTGGTCTGCTCGGCGACGTCGTCGATCACGTTGACGATCTGACCGATGGCCTCGATGCGCGAGCCGAGGCTGGAGATGACGGCCACCGCCTCCTGCGAGCTCTCCTTGATGCGGTAGATCTCGCTGATGGTCTTGAGGATGGCCTCCGCGCCCTTCTCGGCGTCGAGCGCCACCTCCTCGGACAGGCGCGCCGTCTCGTTGGCGTTGCTCTGCACCTGGTCGATCGACACATCCATCTCGTTCATCGAGCTGGACGTCTCCTCCGCGGTGAGCGACAGCGCGTCGACGTTCTTGGCCACCTCCTTGATGGAGTAGGCCATCTCCTCGATGGAGCTCACCGTCTCGCGCACGCTGCCGGCGAGCTCGCCCACGTTCTCGGCCACCTCGTCGTTGGTGGCGGTCATCTCCAGGATCGAGCTCGACGACTCCTCGGCGCTCTGCGTGAGCGCCTCGAGGTGGGCGGCGATCTCGTTCACCGCGCCGGCCAGCTCCTTGATGAGGCGCGAGGTCTCGTTGGCGGCGGTGACCTGCGTCGCCACGTTGGCGTCGAGGCGGTGGGCGATCTCCTCCAGCATCCGCTCGTTCTCCTCGAGCTGCTGGCGCTTGGACTCGACCTCGGCGCGGTCGTCGCGGCGCTTCTCGGCGATGGCGGCCAGGGCCTCGTAGACGCGGAGCAGCTCGCCGGACGCCTGCGACGGGATGGAGGGCTTGTCGCCGGCCCCGGCGCGCCGCGCGGCATCGATCAGGCCTTGCAGAGACGGCGCCGCCGGCCCGCCCATCCCGGCGAAGAGGATGGCGATGGCCCCGACGACGGCGACGCTGACGATGTACGCCGCCGCGTCCTTCGCCAGGTAGCTCCCGGCCAGCCCGACCGCGATGACGGCGAGGACACCCGTGATCTGTTTGGAGGACAGGGTCATCGGCGAAGCGGGGCCTGGCCCGCGAAGGTAGCGGCGCGGGCGCGCTCGAGGCAAGGAAACCTCGCCGCGCAGCGGGGCCGGCACTACGTTCCGCCCGGTGAGCTCCACCGCCGTCCCCCCCTTCTTCGTCCCCCCCTTCTTCATCCCCCCCTTCCCCGGCCCGGGCGAGCGGCCACAGGCGAGCGCGCGCGTCCACCTCCGCTTCGAGGACGTCACCCAGGACGGGCGCCTCGTGCTCGAGGCGTTGCCCAACGCGCTCGGGCCCACGGTGTGGCGCGGCATCCTCGCCACCGATCCCGGGTCCACGGCCTGCTTCGCCCACGGGATCGTGCCCATCCTCTCGCGCTTCGTGCTCGAAGGGGCGCCCGGCCCGTTCTCGGCTAACGCCCCGGTGGAGGCCAAGGGGACGTGCCGGCTGGCGCGGACCGAGGACGGGCGCTTCATGCTCGACATGTGGGCGGACCTGCACGGCGTCCTCGGGCGGACGTACGGCTCGACGCCGAGGGCCGGCGAGCGGGCCCTCGCCGGTCGTGTGCTGGCCGAGCACGTGCTGACGCGCCCCTTCGCGCCTCCCGGGGAGCGGCGCGTGACGAGCCTCGACTTCCCGGGGGCGCCGAAGGTGACGGAGACGAGGCCCGCGCCGACCCCCTACGACGTCATCGCCAGCTTGCCCGAGGGGGCGACGCCGCTCGAGCCGGCGCGGCGCGTCGACCCGGTGCCCTTCACCTTCGGCCTGGTGCACACCGACAGCAACATGCACGTCAACTCGCTCGTGTACCTGCGCATGTTCGAGGAGGCCGCGCTGCGGCGCTTCGTGGCCCTCGGGCGGGGCGCGAGCGTGCTGGGGCGGACGCTCGACATCGCCTACCGCAAGCCGTGCTTCGCCGGGCAGACCATGCGCGTGGCGCAGCAGGCCTTCGAGCTCGATGGGAAGCTCGGGACGGCCGCGGTGCTGGTCGAGGAGAGCGAGGCCGCGAGCGCGGAGAGCCTGGCCAAGGCCAGGCCGCATGCGTACGTGCGCATGACGTTCGAGGCCTAGACCACGAGCGACACCGGCCCCCTCGAGCGGCAACAGGGCGGGCTCGAATGCTTCTTGGACACCCCGAAGAAGCATTCGAAGGGGTTCAAGTACTTCTCGGACACCCCGAAGTAGCATCCGGGCCGGTGCGAGGAGCCGATGAGGGCGTCCGAGAAGCTCGCGAACGCGTCCGGATCCTTCGTTCACCCCGCCGTTCGCCGCGACCGCCCCTCGATGATCCACGGCAGCTCGTCGAGCCGCGACCCCATCCGCGTGAACCGGTCACGCGTGGTGGTGATGGCCACCGGGCTGGCGTCGACGCCGAGGAACGCCCGCTTCATGCGGTGCGCCACGGCCAGCGTCGTGCCGCTCCCCGTGTACGGATCGAGCACGAGGTCCCCTGCGTCCGACAGCGCCGCGATCAGCCGCTCCACCAGCGCCTCCGGCTTCTGCGAGGGGTACCCGGTGCGCTCGCGGGCGATGGGCGCGATGACGCCGATCTCCCACACGTCCCCCATGGGAACGCCCGCCGTCGGCTCGTCGGTCGACGACGACCGCGTCCGGCGGCCTCCCTCGGCGAAGACGGCGCGCTGCTTCCTCGTTCCCCAGGTCGCCAGCGTCGAGGCCGCGAGCGGCTCGTACGGCTGGTTCCAGCGCGGCGTCGCCCGCGGGTCCTTGCGCCACCGGAGCAGGACGTCGTGCACGCGCTGGAAGTTCGGCGTCTTGCTCGGCCAGCGCCGGTAGCGCCACACGATCTCGCTGGCGAAGGCCTCCGGGCCGAAGATCTCGTCGCCCAGGACGCGCACGTAGTGGCTCGTCTTCGGGTCGACGTGCACCACGATGGACCCGTGCGGGGCGAGCAGCTCGCGCGCCGCCTCCAGGCGCGCGCCCAGCGTCTCCAGGTAGGCGGGCAGGTCGGCCCAGCGGTCGTCGAACGCGGGCACGCGGGTGCGCGCCGTGGCGCGGGGCGCGCCGGCCTTGCGCAGCCACGCCGCGTGCTCGCGGTTGGTGAAGAACGGCGGGTCGAGGTAGGCGAGCGTCACCGCGGCGGCGTGGGTCGCGGCGAGCCCCCGCAGCACCGCCAGGTTGTCGCCCTCGAGCAGCCAGCCGCGCTCGTCCGCGGTCGCCCAGGCGCGCCGCGGCGGCGTGGCCACCCCTTCGCGCAGGGCGGGGTCCCTGTCCTTCCAGGAGAGGCGGACGACGCGGGAGCGGCTCACGGGCAGGATCGTAACGAGTCCGCGCGCGCGGAAGCCAATTCCCGGTCGCCGTGGCATCCTGCCGCCCGTGACCTCCCCGGAACACGGCTACCTGCACGGCTACCGCCCCGAGGAGCGGGAGCGCTTGCACCGCCAGGCGCGCTTCCTCGAGCCGATGGTCCACGACCGGCTGCCCTTCCGCCGGCGCCGGCACCTGCTCGAGGTCGGGTGCGGCGTGGGCGCGCAGACCGAGATCTTGCTGCGCCACTTCCCGGACATCCACGTCACCGGCATCGACATCAACGACGAGCAGCTGGCCGAAGCGCGGCGCTTCCTCGGCACCGTCCCCTGGGCTACCGGCCGCTTCGACATCCGCAAGATGGACGCCGAGAAGCTCGAGCTCGAGCCGGAGAGCTTCGACAGCGCCTTCCTGTGCTGGGTGCTCGAGCACGTCCCCAGCCCGCCGCGCGTGCTGGGCGAGGTGCGGCGCGTGCTCGCGCCGGGGGCGCCCATCGTCTGCAGCGAGGTGCTCAACGCGACGTTCTTCATCGACCCCTACAGCCCCGACACGCTGCGCTACTGGATGGCCTACAACGACCGCCAGATCGACGTGGGGGGCGACCCCTTCGTCGGCGCCAAGCTCGGCAACCTGCTGTCGTCGGTCGGCTTCCGCGACGTGGTCACCGACGTGAAGACGTTCCACCTCGACAACCGCGCGCCGGGCGAGCGTGCAGAGTTCCTCGCCTACTGGACGGAGCTGCTGCTGTCGGGCGCGCCCGAGCTGCTCGCCGCCGGAAAGGTCTCCGAGGACGTGGTGGACGGCATGACGCGCGAGCTCGACCGGGTCGCGCGCGATCCCAACAGCGTCTTCTTCTACTCCTTCATCCAGGCCCGCGCGCGCGCCTGGTGATAGGCTCCTCGCGGCGAAAAGGAGTCCCCCATGCGCCTCGTGGCCTGCATCCTCGTCGTCGCGTCGTCGCTCTCTCTCGCTTGCGGCGGCAAGACCCCGCCCGCCAAGGACGCCGACGAGGCCACGTCCAACGAAAAGTCGGACGACACGAGCGCGCCCTCGGGTGGCGGCGGTGGCGACGACGGCGGCACGGCGCCGACGGCCTCGGCCGCGCCGACCACGAGCGAGCCGGCGACGCCGCCGAAGACCGACTCGTCGGGCGACCTCAAGGCCGCGTCCGGCGACGACCCCTGGCTGGCGGCCCACCAGATGCCGGCGGGCGACGTGCTCAAGACGATGAAGCCGCAGCAGGGCAAGGTGCACGCCTGCTTCAAGGCCGGCCTCAAGCGCGACGGCTCGACCAACGGCGAGGTGAAGATCAAGTTCGTCATCACCAACGACGGCGTGGTGCGCGTCTACAAGGACAACGGCTCGTCGATGACCGACGAGGAGGTCACCAAGTGCGTGGGCGATCTCCTCCAGAAGCTCAAGTTCCCCAAGCAGAAGTCCCCCGGCGACGCGTGGGGGACGTACAGCATCAACTTCACGCCGTGAGGTGAGCTATAGAGGGGCGGCATGGCCCCGCTAGTCCGCGTCTTCTCCGGCATCCAGCCGACCGGCGAGCTTCACGTCGGCAACTGGCTGGGCGCGGTGCGCACCTGGGCGGCGCAGGTCGCGGCGCAGAAGGAAGACCTCATCTTCTGCATCGTCGACGCGCACGCCATCACCAACGAGTACGACCCCGCCGAGCTGCGCGAGCGCATCGGCTCCATGGCCCGCGATCTCATCGCCTGCGGGCTCGATCCGCAGCGCTGCACGCTCTTCGTCCAGAGCGACGTTCGCGAGCACACCGAGCTGGCGTGGTACCTGGCCAACGTGACGCCCTACGGCGACCTGCAGCGCATGACGCAGTTCAAGGAGAAGAGCGAGGGCAAGGAGCACGTCCTGGCGGGCCTCTTCACCTATCCCGTGCTGATGGCCGCGGACATCCTGATGTACAAGGCGACCGTCGTCCCGGTGGGCGAGGATCAGCTCCAGCACCTCGAGCTGGCGCGCGAGACGGTGCGCCGCTTCAACTACCGCTTCGGGGACGTGTTCCCCGAGCCGCAGCCGCGCATGTCGCACGCCCCGCGCATCATGGGCCTCGACGGCCAGAGCAAGATGAGCAAATCCAGGGGCAACACCATCGGCCTGTTCGAGGACAAGGACGCCTTCTGGAACAAGCTGCGCGGCGCCTTCACCGATCCGCAGCGCCTGCGCCGGAGCGATCCGGGCCGGCCGGAGATCTGCAACATCTACACGATGCACAAGGCGCTCTCGACGCCCGAGCAGGTGGACCTCACCTACCAGGAGTGCACCACGGCGCAGCGCGGGTGCGTCGACTGCAAGAAGATCCTTGCCGAGAGCTTCGAGCGCGAGCTCGTGCCGCTGCGGATCCGGCGCGCGGAGATCGACGCGCATCCGGGGGCGGTGCGCGACGCGCTGGGCGACGGGGCCGCCAAGGCGCGCGTCATCGCGCGGGAGACGATGCGCGAGGTGCGGGCGGCGATGGGGCTCGGGAGCGGGGCGCCGGAGCGCTGAGCCGTGCGCCGCCTGGCCGTGTCGATCCTGCTGGCGCTGACCCCGACGCTGGCCGCGGCGTGCAGCCGCCCGCCGCCGGACGCGACGCCCGAGGGAGCGGTGCGCCTCTTCCTCGACGACATGGAGGCCGCGAGCGACGATCCGCACATGATGCGGAGCGCCTACGATCTGCTGGGGCCTGCCGCGCGCGCCAACCTCGAGGAGCGCGCGCGCCACACCAGCCAGCTCCAGGGCAGGCAGGTGGCGCCCTGGGAGATGCTCGCGGCCGGGCGCTTCGGCCTGGCCTTCCGCCCCAAGGCGATGCGACCGGTCAAGGTCGGCGACCGCGCGACGGTCGAGGTCTTCGGCGCCGATCCGCAGAACGAGCACGCCAGCGTGGTGTGCGTGCTCGAGGCGGGGGGCTGGCGCATCGAGCCGGGCTTGCCGGAGCCCTGAGCACCGATCCGCAATGCAGACAGCCTGGATCGCAAACCCATCCAGGGGCGACGGGGCAGGTCGCTCGGATGACCGAGCGGGGCGCGATTTCCCCTCCCAGACCGCGGAATCCGGCGTGGCTCGTCGCTTGCTAAACCTCACTGCGTGCGCGGCATCCAGTGGTGGAACTCGGCGACCTGGGCCGTCGGCGACCCGGACGGGATGGTCTGGACCAACCGGCGAACGCTGCGCCGGATACGCGTCGCGCGCTTCGCCAAGATCACGCTGGCGGTGGCCTTCGCCGCGCTCGCCGTGGCCGTGGGCACCGCCATCGTCTGCGCCGTCCTGGAGACCCCGGCCCGGGAGGCCCCCGTCCACGTGACCCGTCGCTGAGGATTTGCCCCGGGGCGAGAAGCGGGCATACAGGTGGCCCATGCTGCCCCGGTCGCTCGTCCGCCCCGTATCCGCCTGCGGCGTCACGGCGGTGCTCTTCGCATCGGCCGTCTGCGCTGCAGGGCCCCCCCAGACGCCGCCGATCCCGCCGGTCGCCGAGATCCCGGTGGCGCCGCTCCCGACGGCGAAGCGGTTGGTGCCGGTCGCCACCCCGCCCCTAAAGACGACCACGACGACGACCACCACCACCACCATCACCAGCCCCACCCCGGCGACGCCCAGTCTCATCGCGGTGGTCCCCGACGAGGCGCCTCCCGTCCGCGGGGCAGCCGAGGCGATGCCGTCCTCGCCGCTGCCCGCCGCGCCCCACGTCGTCCTGGTCGACGAGCTGCCCTACCGCGCGACGCACACGCGCGCGCGCGAGCTCCCCGAGCACGCGAAGCACGGCAAGAAGAAGGGCCGTCACGGTCGCCCCTTCCACCCCGCCCCCGGCATCGTGGTCGACGTCGTCGACGCGCAGGGCGGCGCGAGCGCCGCGGACATGCAGCGCCTGGCGCGCAGCGCCGGCTACTGGCCCTTCCGCACCTGCTACGAGGAAGGGTTGCGACGCGACCAGCACCTGGGGGGCAAGGTCTCGATGGACCTCGCCGTCGCCCCCGGCGGCGCGGTCGAGCGGTCGACCCTCACCGGCGCAACGCTGCACGACGAGAGCGTCGTGCTCTGCGTGGCTCGCGAGGCGAAGCACCTCACCCTCGCGCCCGGCGAGTCGGCCACGGCGGCGAAGCTCGAGGTGACGCTGTCGACCGGCGACGAGCCGGTCCCGGTCCCGCATGCTGCGCCGCACGCCGACGAGCTGCGCGAGGCCCTGCACGCGTCCTGGCCTGCCGTGCAGCAGTGCTACGCCGGCGAGCTGGCCCGGCGCCCCGACGTGGGGGGCCGCCTCGAGCTGCGCTTCCGGGCCAAGGCGAACGGAGAGATCGACGAGGTCTCCGAGGGCGAGCCTCGCTTCGGCGACGTCGACGTCACGCGCTGCGTGCTCGGCGTCTACCGGACCGCGCGGCTGCCGGCGCTCCACCACGGCTCGCACGAGACGACCTTCGTCTACGCCATGCACCTCGAGGCGCGCCCGGAGCCGCCGGCCGCCAGGTAGCGCACGCCGGCGCCGCCTCAGCTTCCTGTCGCCAGCCGGGCCACGGGCTCCGCCGGACCGGCGGCCGCAGGGACGTCCTCGCAGCAGCGGAAGCCGATCTGGTAGCCGCTGTGCCACTGGTTGTGGTCGGTGGTCATCGGGCGGCAACGGTCGCGCACCGGCCCCCAGTAGCCTCCCTTGAGGCCGCTGACGTACGGCTTCTCCCGCTCCTTGCCCTTCTCGTTGGCGACCCACTCGTCGACGTTGCCCGTCATGTCGGAGACGCCGAAGGGGCTGACGCACGACTCGCGCGCGCCGCTCGGGTCGCGCTGGTCGAGGCGCGCGATCTCCTGCGCCCGCGTGGCCGGGTTGGCCCACTTGGCGTCGTCGGGGACGATGTACGGCTTGTCGATGTTGCACGCCTCGGGGTTGCGGACGTAGCCGTACGGGTACGGCAGGCGCTCCTGCCCCTCGCACGCCAGCGTCCACTCGCTGTCGTTGCACAGGCGCTTGCCGGCCGTCGTGCAGGCCTCGACCGCGGTGTTCCAGTCGACGCCGACCACCGGCTTCACCCCCGCCTGGTTCGGCCACTCGTAGCGGTCGATGCAGAAGCGCTTGTGCACCGGCGTGCCCAGGCAGCGGCCGGTGGGTGCGAACTCGGCGCAGCGGTCTCGCTCCGGGTGCCGGGGGTCGACTTGCCGCACGCAGAACTGCTCGACGACCGGGCAGTACTCCCCGTCGACCTCCACCGTCCCGCTGGGGCACGCCGGGGGAGGCTCCTCGGGGGGCGTCGTCGACAGCTTGGCGCCCGCGCTGGACGGAATGTCAGTGATGGCGGCGCCGGCGCCAGGTCCCGCCAGCGAGGGCGAGGTGGCCAGGGAGAGGGTGCCCGCAACGGCCAGCACGGCGGCGACGACGAAGCGTTTCATGACGGTCGGAAGGCCCCCGAGTGAAATCGTAAGAAGCGCGGTCCACGCGGGTCACCTTTCCTGCGTTCGCGCGCTCGAGACGTACGGTCCTTGGACGGGGATCTTCCCCTCGGCGTGCAGTCGCCGCATGTCGCATGGACGGATGACGGAGCCGCTGCAGCCGCTGCGGGCTAGTGGCACCCGAGCGCGCCCCAGCGGGTCCGCGCGCGGTCCGCCGTCAGCGAACGCGGCTTCGCACGGCCCCAGCGATCGAGCACGACGCGATAGGCGTCGCACGCCCCGTCGCGGTCCCCCTTTGCCTCCAGGACGCGCCCCAGGTCCTCCCAGGAGCGCGTCTGGGAGATGGGGTCGACCAGGAGGGTGCAGACGGCCGTCGCGCGGCGGAGCGTCGCCAGCGCGTCGTCGAGGCGGCCGGCCAGCAGGTAGGTGTGGCCCAGCTGGGCCTGGGCCGAGCTCGTCGGCGTGAAGGGGAAAGGCCCGTACCCCGGCAGCGCCTGGAGCGCCGCCTCCGCCTGTTCGCGCGTCCGCGCCGGTGCGGCCCACCCCGCCACCCACAGATCGCCGAAATAGGAGGCGCTGGTCTTGCTCCGCCAGGTGCGCAGCCAGTCGGCGCGGCGCTCCTCGAGCTGCGTGGCCGGGAGCGCGCCCACCTGCGCCAGCGCCCCCAGCATCTGCGGCACCGGATCGAGGAAGATGGAGACGTCGTCCACCCGCTGCGGCGGCGTCCAGGCGTCCTTTCGCGCCAGGTACTCCTGAGCGACGTCGCGGGCGTGGTCGACGCGGCCCGTCTCCTCGGCGATCCGCATCAGCATCAGGCGCGACTCGGCGTGCGTCTGGGCGCCTGGCTCGTGGGCCAGCCCCTTCTCCACGTCGAGCGCGTGCCGCTCGGCCGAGGCGAAGTCGCCGGCGACGAGATCGAGGAGCGCGCGGTCGATGGGCTCGCGCTTGGCGCGTCGATCCGCGTCGAGCCGCGCCCACTTCTGCTCGAGCGCGGTCCGCACCGTGTCGAGCGGCCGGCCTTCGGCGGCTAGGGCTCGGGCCAGGTAGTGGTACCCGTACCAGTCGTCGGGATCGCGGTTGAGCCAGGTGTGTGCGTCGGCCTCCTCGTCCGCGCAGCGGCCCTGCTGCTCGTCGAGCTCTGCCCGGTACCAGAGCGGCTCGGTCGCCGTGCGCGACACGCGCTGCGCGTCGTCGAGCGCCTTCGCCGCGTCGTCGAAGCGGCCCATGTACGCCAGGCAGCCGCCTCGCGCCGACAGCGCTTGCGCGAAGGCGGGGTCGATGCCGATCGCCGCGTCGAACGCCTCCTTCGCCGGACCCAGATCACCGCGATCATAGCGGACGCTGCCGAGGATGTACGCCAGCTCGGCGTCGAGCGGCCACCGCGCGCGGGTTTGCTCCAGGAGTCGCACCGATTCGACCGGATCGGTCGGCTCGCGCTCCAGGTACGGTTCGAGCGCGTCGAGGAGCGCTGCGTCGCGCTCGTCGAGCGACGACCGGTTGCGCACCGCCTGCATGAAGCTCGTGCGCACCAACCCCTCCTGCGTGCTCTCGAGCGAGCGCATGAACGCCAGGCGCAGGTGGGCCGCCGCGAAGCCGGGATCGTGCGCCACCGCGCTGTCCAGCGCGTTCTCCGCGGCGTTCCAGTCGGCGTCGCGGAAGCTCTGCTGGTACGACCGGAACGCGGCCAGGGCCTCCGGGACGCTCGACCGGGGTGGCGGCAGGTCGGTCAGCGCCGTGGGCTGGGTCGCAGCCTGCGCGACGCTCGCCGAGGACGCGGCGTTGGAGGAGGTGACGGGGCCGGGCCGCTCCACCCTCCCCGAGTACGCCGCGATCCCCGCGCCGGCCGCCAGCGCGACGATGGCGAGCGCCGCCGTGCGGAGGAGAGTGCGCGGCGGCGGCTTGTGGGTGGGGAGCGTCGTCGCTTCCTCGGTGCGGGTCGTGAAGGGCTGCGGCTGCGGCGACATCGGCGGCGCCGGATCGGTCTTGGTCATCGCCGCGACCTGGATGTCGGCCCAGCTCCGGCGCGAGCTCGTGGTGATCCCCTCCAGCGCCATCACGACGCCGTCCATCGACTCGAAGCGCTGCGACGGCGCTTTCGCCAGCGCCTTCATGATCGTCGCGTCGACGATGGAGGGCAGCGCCGGCAGGAGCTTCGACGGAGGGTCGGGCAGCCGGTTGAGGATCGACAGAACCAGCTGGAAGCCCTCCACGCCCTTCGGCGACGGCAAGGAGCCCGTCAGCAGCTCGTACGCCGTCACGCCCCAGGCGAACTGGTCGGCGCGCCCGTCCACCGGCTCGCCCCGCAGCTGCTCGGGCGACAGGTACCAGGGCGTGCCCACCAGCCCGCCCTGGATGGACTGCGTCTTCGGATCATCGAGCGTCCCCGACGCCTGCACGTCGACGCGCACCCGCTTGGCGATGCCGAAGTCGAGCACCTTCACCATGCCGTCGTTCCGGACCATCACGTTCTCGGGCTTCACGTCGCGGTGCACCAGGCCCCGCTCGTGCGCCGCGCCGAGCGCGCGGGCGGCGTCGACCAGCCAGCGCAGCTTCGTCTCCCAGCGGACGCTCGCGTCCCCCACGTACGCGCGCAGGCTCTTGCCGACCACCAGCTCCATGGCGATGAAGAGCCGTCCGTCGGCCTCGCCCACGTCGAAGACCGACACGGCGTTGGGGTGATCGAGCGCGGCCGAGGCGCGCGCCTCGCGCATCACGCGCGCCGAGGCGTCCACGGTGGCGTCGGGATCGGAGCTCGAGTCGGCTCGCAGCACCTTGAGCGCGACCCGGCGATGGAGCCGCGGGTCGTGTGCGCGGTACACGCGCGCCATGCCGCCCTCCCCGAGCAGCTCCTCGACGAGGTAACGATCGAAATGGTCGCCGGGCGAGAGGGGCATCGATGCCGAGCCCCCAGGTTATCGCGCTCCCAACCGCGCGGCGACCTCTGCCCGCCTCCATTTGCGGATGGCCGCCGACGTCTCGGCGATGGAGGGCATCCCTGGCACGTTGTTCCGGGGCGTCGCGTACTCCAGGCGGAGGTTGTCGTCGGTCGAGACCAGGGCGTCGCGGCTCGTCCCCCAGCGCGCGCAGGCGTCGTCCACGAAGGCATCGAGCGTCTCGTCGGCCAGCACGAGGTCATCGAGGTCGGCCTGTGTGCGGGGGTGAGCGGAGAGCGGCGCCGCGCTCAGCACGAGCATCCCCTGGTCGCCGCGGATGAAGAACGCCGCGTGCGGGAAGATCTGGCGCGCAGTGACGATCTGGCTGGCGATCTCGCGCAGCGTCGTGTGATGCAGCTGGACCCACTGCGACAGGACGCCGCCGTCGCTCAGCTTGCGCAGGGCGGTGGCGTAGAACTCGCGGTTGTAGAGGTTGGCCGCGCCCGCGAACCAGATGCTCGTGAGCTCGATGGTCACCAGATCGTAGGTGTCCCTCTCCACCAGCAGCAGGTTGCGCCCGTCCTCGAGGCGCACGTGGACCCGCGGGTCGTCGAGCACGCCGCCGTTCACGCGGCCGAAGAAGGCGTGGGCGGCCTTCACGATCCCGGGCGACAGTTCGGCCACGTCGATGCGCTCGAAGGGGTACCCGGCCAGGGCGCCCAGCGTGGTGGCGGTGCCGATCCCGACGACCAGCGCGCGCCCGTAGCGCGGGACGAACATGGCCGGGATGTCCGCGAACCCCCGCTGCGCCGACATCTGGAAGCCGTCGTCGCCCTGGTACTTGCCGTTGGTCCAGAGCGTGTGAAGCTCGTTCTTGTAGGTGACCGTCACCACGCCGCCGTGAACGTCCTCGTCGATCCAGACGACGCGCCCCTGTTCGGGCTGTGGCTCGAAGTAGACATTGGTTCCGCTGGCCAGACGCGCCAGGTCCCAGCGCGGCGCCAGGACCACGGCCAGGACGGTGGCAGCCGCCAGGGCGGCGACGGGGCGCCGGTGGCGCCCCCCGACCGCCAGCGCCGCGACGGCGTAACCCACCGCGATGGCGCAGCACGCACGCTGCGAGCCGAGCGCGGGCAGGAGCGCGAAGCCGCCCAGCAGCGAGCCTGCGATCGACGCCACAGTATTGACCGCCGTGGCCCTCCCCGTCTGGGCGCCCCTGTCGTCGCGCGCCGCCAGCGCGCCGAGCACGATGGGGAAGGTGGTCCCCATGCAGGTCGCCGGTAGACCGATGGCGAGCGCCGCCACGAGTCCGCGGACCACCTCGTGCCCCGCCCACGTCCCGACGTACGGCCCTGCTGCGGCGAAGAGGTCCGGCAGCCGGTCCCAGAGCGGGATGGTCGCGGCCAGCATCAGCCCGGAGATGGCGAGGCTCGCCGCCAGCGCGCCGTCGCCCGCCCGGCGCACCAGCACGCGCGAGGCGCTGGCGCCCAGCGACAGCGCCACCAGGAACACGGCCAGCACCAGACCGAAGACGTAGACGCTGGTCCCGTCGACGAGCGCCAGCAGATGCACGAAGACGACCTCGCTCGCGAAGACGAGCAACCCCGAGGCGGCGGAGGCGACCAGGAGCGCGGAGCCCGGCGACGTCCTCGTCGTCCGCCCGGCCGGGGCGGGGGTGGGCTCGGGGCCGGGAGCGGCGACGGAGGCTGGGCTGCGGCGCGCGAGGAGGATCGCCGCGAGGCCGATGGCCACGCTCAGGCACGCGCCGGCGCGAAGGCTCGTCGCCAGGCCGAGGGAAGGGATGACGACGTAGGCGCCGAGGAGTGAGCCGGCCGCGCCCCCCGCCGTGTTCGCCCCGTAGAGCAGCGCCACGCGGCGCTCGCCTCCCGCGGCGGCCCCCGCGACGCGGGCCACCAGCGGGAGCGTCGCCCCCATCGCCACCGTGGGCAGGAGCACGACCGCGCCCGCCAGCGCGCCGCGCACGACCTCGAGCGTCGCCAGCGACGACGCCCCCGCCGCCATCGCGACGTAGGTCCGGGTCACCCCGGCGAAGAGCCATGGAGACGCGGCGCAGGCGACGCCGACCGCGATCTCGAGCACGCCGTAGGCCGCGAGAGGGCGTGTCATCCGGGCGTCGAATCGCGCCACGAGCGCGGCGCCCAGGGCAAGCCCGGCCATGAAGGCCACCAGCACCGCGCTCGAGGCGTGGGCGGTCGCCCCGAAGGCGAGCGACAGGTACTTGAAGAAGATCACCTCGTCGACGAGGCCGACCATCCCCGACGCGAAATAGAGCAGGCCGAGGAGGGTGAACGTGGACAATGTCGTGCGCGTTCTTCGGTCCACGGGTGCCTCGGGGCGCGCATCGTATGATAACGTTCCGGGTGTGAGCGAGCCGCTCGTCGGCGAGACCGTCGACACCCGCTACGAGCTCCGGCGCCTCATCGCCCGCGGCGGTATGGGCCTCGTCTTCGAGGCGCACCACCGGTTCACGCGGCGGGCGGTCGCGCTCAAGCTGCTCCCCGACGAGCTGCGCGGGAAGAAGGAGACGCGCGGCAGGCTGCTGCGCGAAGCGCACGCGCTGACCACCGTGCGCCACCCGGGCTTCGTCGAGGTCCTCGACGCGGGCGTCTGCGGGGCGTTCGGGCCCTACGTCGTGCTGGAGATGCTCGAGGGCCGCACCCTCGACGGCATCCTCGCCGCGCGCCGGCGCCTCTCCGTCGAGGACGCCGTCCAGATCGGTCGCCAGGTGTGCGATGCCGTGGCCCACGCCCACGCGCGCGGCGTCGTCCACCGCGACATCAAGCCGAGCAACGTCTTCGTCGCTCGCAACGAGGTCGGCGAGGAGACGGCGAAGATCATCGACCTCGGTGTCGCCGCGGTAGCCGAGGAGCAGCTCGAGGAGCACGACCGCAAGCTGACGCGGGCGCACGAGGTGATCGGGACCCCGGAGTACATGGCGCCCGAGCAGCTCTGGGGGCGCGAGGTGGACGCGCGGACGGACGTCTACGCCATCGGAATGTCGCTCTACGAGTGCTTGACCGGCGAAGTCCCGTACCTCGGCTCCTACCCGGAGGTGCTGGTGCAGGTGTCCAACGCCGCGGGGCCGCCGGCCGTGCGCGACCGGCGCTCCGACTTGCCGCCCGCTCTCGCGGTCGTGATCGAGACGGCGCTCGAGAAGAATGCGGCCGATCGCTTCCAGAGCGCCGCCGAGCTCGGGCGCGCGCTCGTCGCGGCGAGCGGGCTCGCCCCCGGCCGCTCTTCCCTGCTCACGGCGGCGGGCGAAGAGGCGCCCTCCAGCGCCGAGGACGAGGAGCCCGAGCGCGCGATCAAGCTGGTGAAACGCAAGGCGCCGCGCGGCGACGGCGACCGCCCCAGCGCGCCGGGCGCGCCGCCCTCGCACCGCAGGCAGTTCCCGCGCGCACCCTACGTGACCCCGGTGGGCCTCTTCTCCCCCACGGGGAGCGAGCTCGAAGCGCGCAGCGAGGAGATCAGTGAGGAGGGGATGCTGGTCGTGGCCCCGATGGCGTTCGAGCTGGGCGTGCCGCTCAAGCTGCGGTTCGCCAGCCCGATGACCGGCGAGATGATCACGCTCGACGCGAGCGTGCGCTGGACCAGGGAGGGGCGTGGCCGAAGCGCCATGGGCCTCGAGTTCGAGAACGTACCCCCGGTCCTGCGCGGCGTGATCGCCGAGTTCATCGCCATGCTGCCGGCGGCGCAGGGCTGAAGACGGAGCCAAGGTTTGCGGCAGCGCAGGCGACCAACAGCCATGCGCCGGTGGTGGCTCGCCCTGCTCGTCGCGGCGTGCACGCGGGTGCCGCCGGCGCCGTCGCCCGCGACCGGATCCGCGCCCGCGCCCGTGTCCGCGTCCGCGTCCGCGCCCGCGCCCGCGCCCGCGCCCGCGCAGCTAGACCCCGATGGGGACGACGACCCGATCGACCCGAGCCAGCCCCCGCTCCCACCCTCTCTTCGCTTTTCCCGCGTCGGTCGCGCGCCTCTCGCCTTGCAGCGAATCTGCGACCTCACGCCGCTCGGCGACGCCCTCTTCGCTTCGCACGCCAACCAGCCTCTCGGCACCGACGGCGCAACCATCACGCGCTATCGCCCGGACGAGACCAGGCAGCCGTTCTCCGTCGCGTTCGACTGGAACCGCTTCGGCGAGCCCACCAAGGGCGGCGGCGCCGGGCAGGGGTTCCTGCGTGTCCACGCCATCGACGGGCGGCTCTTCGTGCCCGACACCGATCCCCCCTACGCGGGCTTCGGGATCGCCGACCCCGGCACCGAAGGCTACGTCTTCGTCTCCGACGCGAGCGGCGTCTTCGCGCCGAACCGGATGCCGGGACACCGCCCTCCCGGGCCCCCGACGCCCGGCGCCGACGGCCGTGCCGGTGCCGCAGTGCTGCCGCGCGCGTATCACGTCCTCGACGCCATCCGGTTCCGCGGCCGCTACTACGCCTCGACCGGCGCCGTCCCGCCCGGCGAGCGCGCCTGGAGCGGCGCCTCGCCCGGCGCGCTGCTCTCCGCGCGCGATGGCTGGGCGCGCTGGACGTACGAGGTCGACTACCCGTTCCCCTGGCAGGCGGGCGTCTGGCGGCTCACGTACATGGTGCGGTTCCGCGACCGCCTCTACGTCGGCATCCAGGACTACGACGGCCGCGAGCCCGGCGACTACGTCGTCTTCTCGCCGCCCCCCGGGGCCGGGCGCATCGCGCACGACGACATGCACGCCGTCCGCGTCACGCCGCGCGGCGCGGCCCTCACGCTCCGGTGGTACGCCGACGCCGGAAAGCTGTGGTGGCTCGCCCTCGAGCGCGACGGCGGCGTCGCCCTGCGCGTCACCGGCGACGGCGAGGCGTGGCGGGTCGTGGGGCTGCCGCCGGCGGCCGGCAGGCCGAGCGACGTCGTGCGCTACCGCGGCGCCCTGGTCGCCCTCACCGAGTGGGGGCTCTGGCGCGTCGACGTGGAGCCGCCTGTCGAGCTCGCGCACGTCGACGGCGTCGGTGCCGCCGGGAAGTCGCCCTTCCCGATCGACGACGCCTTCTGCTCCGCGCCGCTCGCGGTCTTCCGCGGCGACCTCTACGCCGGCGATCAGCGCGACGGCTCGCTCTGGCGCATCGCGCCGTCGCCCTGACGACTCCTCGCGGTCCTAGAGCGCGTCCGCGCAGCAGCGCACGCCGGTCTGCAGCTCGTGAAAGTGCTCGTCGTGCGCCGTCGTCGCCGGACGGCATCGGTCGCGGGCGGGCATCCACCAGCCGCCCTTGAGCGCCGAGCGCCACTCGCCCCAGGTCCGGTCACGCCACACCCACTCGTCGACGTTGCCGCTCATGTTCCGGACGCCGAAGGGGCTCACGCAACGGTCGAGCTGCGCCTCTGGTTCGCGCTGATCGCGCAGCTTGCCGGTGTGGGGATCGGTCAGGTCGCTCTTGTCGAAGTTGCACGCGTTCGAGTCGCGCTCGTAGCCGGTCGGGTAGGGCAGCATCTGCTCGCCCTCGCACGCGAACTCCCACTCGGTCTCCATGCACAGGCGCTTGTTCTGCCGCTCGCACACGTCCCTGGCCTGCGTCCACGACACGTCGCTCTCCGGCAGAGCTTCGCCCGGCGCCGTGTACTCATCGCGGTCGACGCAGAAGCGCTTGTGCACCCGCGGACCCACGCATTCACTCGGCGCGAACTTGGCGCAGCGCGCCAGCTTGTTCACCGGCGGATCCTCCCACTCGATGCAGTCCTCCCGCACCTCCGTGCAGTAGTCGCCCTCGACCAGCACCATGCTCTCCGGGCACGAGGGGTGCGCCGATGCGACCGGATCGGTCGGCGACGCAGGGTCCTTGGCCAGGCTGGCGAGTGCGAGGTGGGGCGGAGGATCCGGGGGGGCGCACGACGTCTCCGGCGCGGCTGCCAGCCGCGGTGGAGGTGGGCCCTCGGCGCCCGGGCCGGATTCGGAGTGGGTGGCGCACGCCGCCAGCGACGTGGCGATGGCGAGCACGGTGAGGACGAGCGAGACGACGCGGTTCATGGCTACTTCGATCGTATTTTGATGCGCGTTCCGTGCCCAAGTTCCTGGGGCCTGTTTCGCCTGAGAATCCCGCGCTCCCCGCGACACCTCTGTCGCAGGGCCTTCGCCGGCGCGCGAAGGATGCGCGATCGGACGCGTAACGCCCTTCGCGTGACGTGGCTTCCGCTGCATGCGATGCGTCAGCCCCGAGGCCATCCGGCGCACTGCAGCTCGTAGGAGGCGGCTCAGCCGCTCGACGGCGCGCCCTCGGCGCTGACCGGCGGCGGCCCCTCGACCGGAAGCACCAGGCGGAAGGCCGCGCCCTTGCCCGGCGGCGGCGTCGGCACATACGACAGCTCCCCGTTGTGCTCGATGGCGATCCGCTGCGCGATGGCCAGCCCCAGGCCGGTGCCCTGCTGCTTGGTCGTGGCGTAGGGCTCGAACAGGCGCGACGCGATCTCCGGCGCGACGCCCGGCCCGTTGTCGCTCACCGTCACGCTCACCGTGGCCGCGCCCTCCGCGCCGATCTCGACGCGCACCTCGCCCGCTTCACCCTTGCTCGCCACCGCGTCGAGCGCGTTCTGCACCAGGTTGGTCAGCACCTGCACGATCTGATCGCGGTCCGCGCGCACCGCCGGCGGCACGCGCGCGACCACCACCTGCACGGTGGCCCTGGTGGCCGGTTCGTGCAGCCGCGCCACCTGGCGCGCCACCTCCATCACGTCCACGTCCTGGAGCTGGGGCGCCGGCAGCCGCGCGAAGCGCGTGAACTCGGTCACGATGTTGGCGATGCGATGGACCTCGTCGAGCACGGTGCGCGTCGCCTCGTCGAAGTAGGCGTCGAACTCCGGATCGTTGCGCGCGCGCAAGCGGCGCAGCGTCTCCACCGCCGCGCGGATGGGGGCCAGCGGGTTCTTCACCTCGTGCGCGACGCGCCGCGCGACCTCCCGCCACGCCGCCACGCGGCTGGTCGCCGCCAGCCGCCGCCGCGTCGCCGCCAGGTCCTCCAGCATCTTGTCGAACGACTGCGCCAGCTCGGCGATCTCGCCCGGACCGCGCACGCGCAGGGGCTGCGCCTCACCGCTCGCCACCTTGCGCGCCTCGTTGGCCAGCTCCGCGATGGGCCTTCCCAGGTTGCGCGCCAGCAGCAGGCCGATGAGGAGCGCGATCCCGGTCGACGCCAGACCTGCGTAGATCACGGTCTGGTCGATGCGCGCCAGGTTGTCGACCAGCGCCTGCTTGGGTCGGCTCACCACGATGGGCAAGCTCGCCCCCGAGCCGTCGGTGATGGCGCAGGAGGCCTGCGCCACGTCGGCCCTCGCCGGCGGCGCGGCGCCCAGCGTCACCTCCGCGGCCACCGTCTTGGCCAGGCGATCGAGCACCGGTTCGAGCCGCCGCGCCCCCGACAGGCCCACCGCGTGCCCCCCCGCGCCCGGCTTGCGGCAGCGGGACACGAGCGCCGGCTTGGGCCCGCCGCGCAGCGAGAAGTGCGCCACGTCCCCCGCCACCAGCCGCGCCACCTCGGCGCGCGGCGTGTTCAGGAGGGTGATGGGATCCTGCCCCAGCAGGTCGCCGTCGGCGGTGGCCAGCACCAGCTCGTCGAGATCGAAGGCCTGCCGCTCCTCGGGCACCAGGCGCGACAGCGACAGCCGCCGCGGATCGTCGAGCGTCCCGGCCTCGAGCCAGATGAGCGCGCGGTCGACGAGCTCCCCCGACTGGCACGCGCCGCCCACGAGCTTGCGGTCGCTCTCGGCCTGACGCGCGACCTCGGCCACCACGCGGTCGCAGGCGCTGCGCACCTCGTCGTTGAAGCGCAGCGTCTCGCTCTCGCGCCGGTCCTCGCGCACGCGGTAGCCGAGCAGCGCCACCGAGAGCGTCGCCACGAAGCCGAAGGCGAGGACCAGCCGGGGGGCGAGGCGCATCGGCCCGACCAGCGTAGGCGCCAGGACGCGCGGCGCTCAAGCGCGGCGCGTCTGCCGGCCGGGCAGGCGCCTCTTCCGGTCCGGCAGATGCGTCTGCCGGCCCGGCAGGTGCCTCTGCCGCCCCGGCAGGTGCGTCTGCCGGTCCGGCAGGTGCCTCTTCCGGCCCGGCAGACGCACCTTCCCGTCCGGCAGGTGCGTCTTCCCGTCCGACAGCTGGGTCTGTCCGTCCGGCGCACGCCCTCGCTGGCCGTTGCGTGGCCTCGGCTGCACCGATATGCCCTGATCTCATGCGCGCACGTCGGTTCGTCGCTCCGGCACTGGCCTGCGCCGTCGCAAGCGCCCTCTCCTGCGGGCCGAGCGCCCCCACGCTCGCGCCGGTGGCGACCGTCGCCCCGCCGCCCGCCCCCGTGGCCAGCGCGCCCCCCGAGCCCGCCCCCGAGCTGAGCGCCATCCCCGCGCCCGGGACGCTGCTCTTCACCGCGCGCATCGCCCACCCCGGCCGCGCCATCCAGACGCTGGCGCCGCTCGTGGCCCAGATCCCGCTGCTCGCCTCGTTCGCGGCCTTCGACGCGGACACCATCGTCAGCCTCGCCCTCGGCGCGCCGCTCGCGCCCATCCTCGATCTGGAGCAGCCCATCGATGTGGCGGTCGCCGACGCCCCGGGGCACGACGGCGGCATGCTGGTCGCGGCTTCGGCGCAGCTCGCGGAGGGCCCGCAGGTGCGCGAGACGCTGGAGAAGCACTTCCGGGTCTTCCCCGGCCCGCGGGGCGTGGTGAGGCTCGAGCCGCGCGGCGACAAGGACGACGACGACGACGCGCAGCGGCCCTGCACGGTCGCGCCGGCGTACGGCGGCGGGTCGCGCCTGGTGTGCGGGACGAACGCCAAGTCGGTGAGCGCGCTCGCGCCGTACCTGGTGCGCACCATGACGCGCACGGTGTCGACCGCCGATCTACGCGTCGAGGTGATGACGCGCGCGGCGCACCTCGACGAGCACGACGACGCGCCGGCGACGGACGATCCGGACGACGCGCTCTGGCATGTGCTGACGAGCAAGCTCGGCGACGACGTGGCCAAGGTGGTGGTCGAGGCCAGCGTGACCCCCTCGGCGCTCGATCTGACGCTGTCGTCGCACTTCGTGTCGGCCGGCTCGCCGCTCACGCGCGCGCTGCTCGGCCAGGCCACGCCTGCGGGGCCGCCGCCGCCCGCGTTCGAGCGCCTGCCGGTCGACGCGACGGCGGTGTGGTACGCGCGGGGTGCGGCCCCGGCCGATCTGGCGCCGCTGCACGCGGCGGTGCTCGCCGACATGCGCGCGTCGCTGGCGGACGACGGCTACGCGCCGTCGGCGATCGACGAGATCGTGGGGTTGATCGATCGCATGGTGCTCACCGGAGGACCGTGGGTGGTGGCGGGCGGGCACCGCCTCGACGCGGCGCGTTCGGCGCTCGACGCGTACGCGGCCGGGGGAAAGACCACGCTGGCCGCGCGGGCCAAGGCGCGCGCCGCGCTGCAGGGCTGGATGGTGGCGGGCGTCGACGAGCCGCCGCAGAAGTGGATGGACGGGATGCGCGCGCTGGTGAAGACCGACGCGCTGCGCCCCGTCGACAAGCCGAAGAAGAAGGACAAGCTCGAGAAGGAGCAGTGGAGACTGGCGCTGGCGCCCGTCGCCCCGGGCCTGGCGCTGCCGTCGGGGACGCTGCACGTCGAGGCGCGCGAGACGGTCAACCCGGCGTGGGTGGCGTCGCAGAGGAAGGGGCGCGCGACGTACCTCGAGCCGCTGATCCCGCACACGGTGCACCTCTTCGTGGTCCCCGACGGCGCGCGTACGTGGCTGGCGGCGGCGGAGGATCCTGCGCTGGCGGCGAGCGAGGTGCGCGCGTCGCTGGCGGGCGCGCCGGACGCGGGGACGCTGTCGGCGCGCCGCGACCTCGACGTGCTGCGCGCGGGGCCGACGAGCGCAGGCGGGGCCCTGTCCGTGGCGGACCTGGCGATGTGGAAGAGCGACGACACGTCGGACGCGGACCTGCGCGCGGTGAAGCGCACCCTGGAGGCGCTCGCCACGCTGACGGCCGACGGCAAGACGCCGGTGCCCGTGGTTCTCGTGGCGTCGCCGGCGGGCGGCGGCGTCGCCGCGGGGGGCGACCTGTCGCTGCACCTGCAGCTGCCGCTTCGCGTGGTGACCGAGGTGGCGAAGGCGCCGCCGGGCCTCTTCTAGCCGCTAGCGGTCGAGCGGCACGACGATCTGCGGGGCCGGCGGGCTCGCCGCCTTGCGCGGATCGCCGTCGCGCGTGTGCGCCACCGCCGTGCCGATGGCGGTGTACTCGATGACGTTCTGCATCCCGGCGTGCGACGCCTCGCTCACGTTCATGCCGACCACGCCGACCGGCGCGTCGGGGTGCCCGGCGGCGACGTGGGCGCCCGCCAGGCCGAACTCGGCGAAGAGGTCCTGCGTCATGCGCTCCATGGCAACCTCGCGCGCGTCGAAGAGCGCCTGCGTGAACTCGGCGATCTCCTCGTTGCGGTTGGCCTGCGCATAGGGCCACACGCCGTAGCCGTTCAGCTCGTAGACGCAGCAACCCACGGCGACGCTCACCGGGCGGTAGCCGGCGCGCAGCAGCGTCACGAAGTCCTGCCCGGAGAGCGCCGACGTGAACGGCCGCCCGTCGGCCAGGCGCAGCGGCGGCGCGGCGCGCATCTCCGCGGGGCAGTGCGTGGGATCGAAGGCGACCGCCGTCCCCAGCGCGATGAACTTGGCGACCTGGTGCCCGCCGCGCCAGCGGTGGTGCTCGACCAGCAGTCGCACGCCGACCACGCCCTCGGCATGCAACCGGGAAGCCTGGTCGCGCATGCGCGTGACGGCGAGCCACCGCGCGGCGCGCATGGCGTGCGACAGCTGCGAGACCTCGCGCGTCATGCCCGCGAGCTGCGCCAGCCCGGCGTCGTACATCGCGGCGCCGACGACCAGGCCGTGCGGCAGGAACCCCATGCGCGACAGCGTGAGAAACTCGGTGACCGACAGATCGCTCAGGCCGAGCGCGGGACGGGAAACGGCTGCCTGGTTCATGGGCGTTCGTCCTCTAGTCGTTGGCCGGGATGACCATGGTAGGCACCGGCGGAGGCTCCTTCGTCGCCGCCGGCACCACCGCCGTGCCGAACACGAAGAACTCGATGGTCTCGCCGTACATCTTGGCCGCGTTGCCGCCCGCCCAGGGGCCGACGGCGCCCCAGGTGTGCTGCTTCTCCTCGATCTCGACGCCGACGATGCCCGTGGCGCCGAGATCCTCCGCCTCGGCCTGGAGGCGCTCCATCGCCAGCTCGCGCGCGTCGTAGAGGCAATGCGTGTACGGCGACAGCTCGCCGTTGCGCGCGTCGTTGGGCACGATGAGGGCCTCGGGGCGTACGTAGTACACGCAGTTGCCCATCACGAAGCCCACCGGCCGGTACCCCGAGCGGAGCAGCGTCCAGAAATCCTGGCCGGAGAGATCGGACTGAAAGGGTTTGCCCTGGGCGTTGCGGAAGCTCTCGCCGCCGGCGTGCCGCACGGCGGTGCCGATGGCGACGAACTCCGCGATGTTCTGTCCCCAGGCGTGGAGGTTCACCTCGAGGCGCACGCCGATGACGCCGTCGGCGCCGAGCTCGTCGGCCTCCTCCTCGAGGCGCGTCATGGCCAGCTCGCGGGAGTGGTAGAGCGCGTTGGTCACCTCGACGAGCTCGCGGCCCGGCTCGTACTGCCCGAGGTTCTGCGGCGGCCGAGAGGAGATGTTGTAGATGCTGCTGCCCATCACCAGGCCGAGCGGCTCGAATCCCGCCTGCTTCACGAGGAGGAACTCGTTGACCGAGAGGTCGCTGGTGAAGAAGTGCGTCTTCTTCATCCCCTCCAGGCGCTCTCGCGCGTGCTGCGGCAGATCGCCGGGGACCGCGTGCGGCGGACCGCCGGGCGGGCCGCCGGGCGCTCGGGGCGTGCTCATTCGTCTCCCTCGTCGTCGGCCTCGGCGGCCTGCTCCTCGGCTTCGCGCGCCTGCTCCTCGAGGCGCTCGGACTCGTCCTCGCCCTCGACGATCTCGGCGCGCTTGCGGCCGAGCGGCACCATCGAAAGGATGAGCGGCGGGACCTTCGCGATGTCGTGCGGCTTCCAGCCCGGGATGCGGCGGATGCCTGTGCCGAACCAGCTCACGTCGATGTCGAGGTCGTTGAGGTCACACCCGCGGTATCCGCAGGGGACCTCGCGCACCTTGAGCTTCACGTCCGAGCCGACCACGAACTCGGCCTTGTACCAGTCGGCCTGCTTGAGAAACTTGTCGGCCACGATGTGGCGCGCCTTCTCGATGCCTTCCGTCGCCGCCGCCACCTCACCGCTCGCTGCGAAGCCGCCCTTCATGACGTGCCACACGTGGTAGCGGCAGAACTCGAAGAGGAAGCCGCACGGCTCGAAGCCGTCCTGCGCCAGCGCCCACAGGTCCTGCCCGGTCAGATCGGTCACCACGGGCGAACCCGGGGCGTGGGTGATCCACGGCGCCCTCACCGCGGTGCCGAAGACGGTGAACTCGATCACCTCGTCACCATCGTCGCCGCCCTTGCCGTGCTGGCCCATCGTGATGAGGCGCTCCTGGATGCGCACGCCGATGACGGCGTCGGCCCCGATGGCCTGCGCCTCCTGGAAGCAGCGGGAGAGCGCGAGGCGACGCGAGTCGCGGTGTGCCTGCGAGATGGTCTCGATCTCGCCTGTGGCCCCCTTGTAGTCGGCGATCTTCCCGACGTGGAAGATCGAGCTGCCCATCACCTGCGAGATGGGCATGCAGTTGGCGTCCTTCGACAGCAGGAACTCGCTGACGGTGAGGTCGCTGGTGAAGAGCTTGTGGCGGGCCTCGTCGGCGAGGCGAAGCTGCGCGCGGATGGGCAGGCCGCCCGCCTGCACGTGCTTCATGCTCTCCACGAGATCGATGTTCTGCGGGCCGAGGGGCATGGGGATTCCTCGCTTGGCTTCAGTCGTTGACGCTGAGGACCAGCGACGGGATCGGGATCTTGTGGTCCTTGGAGATGGCGATGACCGCCGTGCCGAGCGCGCTGAACTCGATGACGTTGTATCCCCAGGAGTGGTTGGTCTCCTCTACCTGGACGCCCACGATGCCCTCGGCGCCCACCTCGGAGGCCTCGTACTGCATGCGCTCCATGGCGAGCTCCCGTGCGTCGTAGAGAGCCTGCGTGTATGTGGTGAGCTCCATGTTCTGCTGCTGGCCCCAGGGCATCCCCTGCGCGGCGATGTG